>CAZKBZ010000037.1:0-18180 GCA_964551175.1 uncultured Desulfobulbus sp. | reverse complement strand
GAATTCAAACATGATTTCGACAAAAAGAATAACGGACTGATTATCTCTGTCTATCATGCCGGGGTACAACCTCCGAGCAAACCTGAATCGGAGGTCGAAAAAGCTGAGCCTTCCCCTGAGATGAAGGAACTGACTGAGCAGACGGTTGCAGCTCAACCAGCGGAACCAACTGAGACCTTGACCGAACCCGAAATACCGGTACAGCAGGAAACTGCGGCAAAACCTTCTCCAGCTTCACCACCTGAACAGGCTGCTGCACAGCCACCCGGTGAAACAATTGCACCGGAACCACAGCAACAGGAAGTAAAACAACCTGAACCAAGGCTGCCTGAAACAGAGCCAGTCGTAGAGCAGGTGGTGCAGGCTCAGGCTGCAGAGACAAAAAAAGCTGCCGTCCCTTCCACCCCGGAACCGCCGTCCATTAAACAGGAAACAACTTCGACGGTGTCTTCCCCACCTTCCTCAGCTGTCCAGACGGCAGAAAAACCTGCTGCTGTAAAGACTGGATCTGTCGTGCAGGAATCTGGTGGAGAGCAGGATCAAACCAGACTATCGGAAACAAAAGCAGAGGCCCGTCAGGAGGAACAGACGTCGGTTACTGAAAAATCATCAGTGCCTGTTAAAACTGACAAATCTTCCGGCCCTCCTTTCATAAGTTCCATCACCTTTGACAACAGTACCAACAGAGGAGAGATGGTTTTGTTCAAACTCAATGCATTTCATCCGCCAACCGTGTTTGGTGTGGAAGAGGGTCTGCCAAGAGTGGTCTGTGATTTCAAGGGTGCAGAGGCTGCCCGTAATGTACCCAATGTGATTAAGACGAATGGAAAGTATGTACATACAATCCGTATCGGCAGGGATAATACACCGAAAAAAGTCCGCGTGGTCCTTGATCTGACCTCAAACAGAAATTATGATCTGCAGCAGGTTTTTTTCAAAGATGACAACCTGTTTGTCATCATCATCAACTCCCTGAGCAATTCTCCAAGCAAAGAAGAGCTGGAAAAACCCCTTCAAGGTACCCTGTAGATTTCCGGCCCTGAGAGATTATTGAACGTTGCGGACGGTAAAATGCGGCGGCAGCTGCAGCTGAAACAGTTGCAGCTCCAGGGGGGAGAAACTGTATATCCTGATGAATTCCAGGGTAAAATCAGCAGCCAGCGCTTCACCGGAAGCCGTTATTTTTCCGGGCCAGTCGCAATCCCTGGTTGTTGCAGTATATCCACTGTAGTTTGCATCAAAAAGGATCGTATCCCTGTCATCCAGAACCAGGTGACGACTGAGGTTGTCCGGGCCTAGCGCCAGCAGGTGAATGAGACGGTCACCGTAATCGATTTCATACCAGAAAAGCTCCCCTTTTTCATCCTTACGGGAAGACAGAACCTGCATGTCCGAGCGGATTCGACCGCTGAGCCAGAAAAAAAGATCCCGGCCACCAATAGCTTCCGGTAAATACCGGCGGATAAATTCTGAATCAGCCAATCCTGTATAGCCGAGCCCTTTTCTGTTGTCAGCCAGTACAAATGAAGTCCCATTTGATGCCAGCAGCAACAGCGCCCTGCCCAGAGGATCTACAACAGCAAAACGAAGAAAACCGGGTGCAGCAGCCTGCAGTGTCGCAGGGTAGGTTTCCATTTGCCCATAAGCCTTCCAGCCCAGCCGGACATCACTGTCTACTGCTGTGACACAGGACTGCTCCAGAAAGCGGTCCAGTCTGTCCTGGACAAAGACCAGTTCCGGGCCGCTGACAGAAATGGTTTTGGGCAGTTTGGATCCGCAGCCGCTGATCAGCAGCAGACAGAAAATGGAACTGCAGAAAAGCCGGCGCCTGAAACGACTCACCTGGTTCCCTGCTCCTCAAGAATACGTATTTTCTCCTGCACCCTGCTGCGATCTTTCCCTTCCCTGTACAACTCCAGCGCCTTACGATAGGTCTTAAGGGCGTCATCTGTTCGCCCACTTTCCAGGTAGACATCTGCCAGGTGATCCAGAATGGCCGGATCGTCCGGTGAGAGTTTCACAGCCTGCTCCAGTGTTTCAATGGCTTCTTCAAGTTTCCCCTGCCGATAATACACCCAGCCCAGGCTGTCACGAATGTATCCGTTATCTGGCTTTAATTCGACTGCACGCTTGATATAGGTGAAGGCCTTGTCCAGATGAATTTTTTTATCCGCCCAGGTGTAACCCACATAGTTGAGTGCAGCAGCATGTTCAGGTTGCAGATCAATAACCTGCTGCATTATTTCAATGGCCTTCTGCTGTTCACCCCGGTAATCAAGAAACAGACCATATTCGTACAACAGGTTGTCATCATGGGGATAAGCCTTGATACCGCGAACAAAGGTCTTGTGACCCAACTCCTTCTGTTCATTAAACTGGTACAGGGAGGCCAGCAACACATACATGTCGGGATTAACCCCCTTTTCCTCAGCTATGACTGATTCCAGGAGTTGAATGGCCTGATCATCACGTTTCATTTCACGCAATGTACGCACCTGCAGAAAAATACCATCCTCATATTCTTCGGCATCACTGCTGATCCCCTGCAGAACCTGCAAGGCCTGCTCATACTTACCGGTTTGAAAGTGAAGAACAGCCAGCAGGTACCGGGCTTCGCCCGTATCATCTCTTTTCAAGACGTCTTCAAGAATCCGAATGGCTTTCTGATACTCCTTTTTCCGGGCATACAGCCGGGCTATGGTCAGGTCTACCCGATCAGGACGGCTGGATACAGCTTTCAGTCTGTTCAGTTCTGCCAGGGCCTTGTTTTCCCTCTTCTGCTGCAGGTAAACATGAATAAGAGCGATACGGGCACTCTCATTGAGTTCATCACGGTCCAGAAGATCCCGGTACAGTTTTATCGCTCCGCTATAGTTCTTCTGCAGCAGAAACCCTTCTGCCATTTCAAGCTGAAGATCGTCCGACCAGTTAATTGCCAGGGCCTGTTTATAATGTTCCAGGGCCTTGTCATACTTCTTTTCAGAAATCAGCAGTCGGGCAAGCAGGACATGGGCAGGATAGGAAAGTTTATCAATCTGCAGAACTTTTTCCAGGGCCTTCCGGGCCGGCTCCCTTTCACCATTTGCAAGATGAAGTTCACTGAGCAGCAGCAGAGAGGTATAATCTTCCGGCACAAGCTCGTTTACCTTGCGGTACTGTGCTGCGGCCTCCCTGATTTTTCCCTCGCGGATATAAATCTTGGCCAGCAGCATCCTGGAACCACTTTCCCGGGGATGTGCTTTAAGATACTCCTGCAGCTTTTGTATGGCTTCATCCCTGCGGTCCAGTCGCAACAGGAGAAGAGGAATTTTACGGACAACATAATCAGCAGCAGGATCACAGATCAGCGCTTTTTCGTACGCCTCAAGCGCTTCATTATACTTTGACTGCAGCTCGGCATGACGACCCCAGAGAAAATAAAAATAACTGCACCCGTAATCTACTTCATTTTCACCTGCCTGAAAATCAGTCAGCGTGCGGGACTGGTGCACACCGGTCTCCTGCTGCGCACAGCCGCTGAACAACAGACAGGCACAGAAGAAAACAAAAAAACATTTTTTGCCGGAGTTCATGGACATTTAAATTCTCTTTCATCAAGAAGCGCTGTTACCTCGCGTTGAACCTGTTCCTGTACCGTGTCGACATCGGGAGAGGCGTCAATTCGCCTGATGCAGGTATTGCTGAATGAATCAAAGCGGGCTGCAACAGAGCGCAGTTGATCAAGCTGTTCAAAATCATTGAGCTCATCACCCCTTGTCTGCTGGATACGGGCTATGGAAACCTCCGGGTCCATTGTCAGCAGGATCACAAGATCGGGAACCGGGGCAAAGCTGTTTCTGGCAAAGATCACTTCCACATCCATGCCGGCCGCTCCCTGGTAGGCTGCAGTGGAAAAATAATACCGATCCGTCAGTACAATGGCTCCTGCTGCCAGCTGCGGTTCAATGAGTTCCTGCACATGCTGCCTTCGGTCCTGAATAAACAGCTCCAGTTCCTCTTCCGGCGTACAGCTGCCGCGATCCACATACAGTTCACGGATGCGACGGCCATAAATACTGTCTGTAGGTTCACGGGTGGTAATCACCCGGCACCCCCTGGCACGCAGGAAAGCTGCCAGCAACTGCAGCTGAGTGGATTTGCCGGTTCCGTCAATCCCTTCAAAAGCGATCAGGAGCCCCTGTTTCATTTGTTGTCAGATCCTTGTCCTGCCGCCCTGTTGTCGGCAATTTCGGCAGCCAGCTGACAGGCGGCATGCAGGCTGGCAGCATCCGCCCTGCCCTGGCCGGCAATATCATACGCGGTGCCGTGATCAACCGAGGTACGGACAATGGGAAGCCCCAGGGTTACATTCACGCCATCTTTAAAATGAAGCAGTTTAAATGGGATCAGACCCTGATCATGATACATGGCGATAACGGCATCAAATTCTCCGGCGGAAGCCTTGTAAAATACAGTGTCCGGAGGCCAGGGACCGCTTATCCTTCCATTTCCGCTGTACTTTTGAACTGCCGGTTCAATCACATTAATCTCTTCCCTGCCGAACATTCCCTGCTCACCACTGTGGGGATTAAACCCTGCCACTGCAATCCTGGGACTGCGGATACCGAAATCCCGCTGCAGGGAATGAACCGTCATCTGGATACAGCTGCTGATTTCATCAACAGTAAGCAGTTCACTGACCCCTGCCAGCGGCTCATGAATAGTTGCAAGTACAACACGCAGTCTCGTTCCAGCCATCATCATGCGAAAGTCGGCGGTATCTGTCAGTTCAGCCAGCATTTCAGTATGGCCGGGATAACGAATTCCCGCCTCATTCAATGATTTTTTGGATATGGGACAGGTAACCAGGGCGGCAAAATCTCCCTGAAGTGCCCCCTGAACAGCGGAACGGATATAATGGGCCATGGCCATCGAGGTTTCCCGGGTCGGCCGGCCCCATTGCAGTATATTCCTGTCAAGTCTGGAGAGTTCAAGCACAGGGAGAGTACCTGGTTCGATTTGACTGCCCGGCTGCCAGGAAACCGGCTGTACAGGGATATTCAGCAACTCCGCTGTTCTGCTGAGAACACCGAGATCACCCAGAACTACAGCAGGATTCCCGGGACCATCCTGCACCTCTCCAAAGAGACGAAGGATGATTTCAGGACCGATGCCCACCGGGCATCCCATTGTGATCGCTACAGGTTGTGTCATCTGTCACCCACTGTATTCAAATGCGTTTTTAATCAAATCAATCCTGGGTGAATGTTCTCCAAGCTGTACGCCAATCACATCAAAACGAACCGGTATTTCCCTGAATTGATGCCGGCTCATGAAGGCAAGGGCAACCCGTGATACCTGTTGCTGTTTACGAAAATCCACTGCATCAAAAGGGCTGCCGAATCTGCCGCTGCGTCGCGTTTTAACTTCAATAAAAACAAGGTGTTCACCATCACGGGCAATAATATCTATTTCACCCATCCGCATGCGAAAATTTCGCTCCACAATCGTATAACCATGGTTTTCCAGATAACTGACAGCCAGATCCTCACCGGTCCGCCCGGTTCCAATCCGGGTATCTTGATTTCTACCTGCGCGACCGGCAAAAAAGCGATGCACCATCACTCGCTGATCTGTTTACTCTTGTAAACACTGAAGAGCAGAAACCATTCCAGAGGTTCACTGAATTCAAGGGCAAGCTTATTGTCACTAAAGCGGACAACGGATGACTCCAGCTCATCAATCATCAGCCTGCTCCCCTTGCCTGAAAAAATCAGTCGTGCCATGCAGTTGCCCTCGTGGCCAGCTGCGGGGCAATTTTCCTGCAAATTAACGAGCATTCCGTGAACACTCAGATTCACCAGTGTCCCCTTGCAAATGGTATCAGTTGCCGGATAAAAGATCTCAACAGGAACCTTGAAATCGATACGTACACTCTTTCGTTTGTCATCAACACTTTGTTTAAATAACATAATCAACCCTGGTTCTACAGTTCGATTCGGCTGTCAAGCCACAGATGCAATCATTATAGCAGAAAACCTGTGATCACCACAAACTACTTTGTCTGATCTCTTTTTCCGGGCTAAAACCGGAACAGTACTCCCGAACCCCTTTGAATGTTTTCCGGTGAATGGGTGAAGGTCCATGTTCGGCAATGGCACAACGGTGAGCCTTGGTCGGATAACCTTTATGCTGGAGCAGATTATACTGTGGATACAGTTCATGATACTCAGCCATGAGTCGATCACGGCTTACCTTGGCAATAATGGAAGCAGCAGCAATGGATGCGCTTCTGGATTCGCCCTTGACCAGGGGTTGCTGGGGAAGGTCCACGGGAACAGTGAATGTACCGTCAACCAGCAGAAAACCGGGTTGACAGGATGAGCGGGCAGCACAGGCAACAACTGCCCGTTTCATGGCAAGCAGGGAGGCCTGAAGAATATTGATCCGGTCGATTTCGTCTGCTGAGGCTGTACCGACACCGATTGCCGCCTCCGACTCATGAAGAAGGTCGAACAACTCATCACGCCTGGCAGCTGTAAGTTTTTTGGAATCTTTAAATTGAAGATATCCGCAATCCGGATCCAGGATAACGCAGCCGGCAACAACCGGTCCGGCCAGAGGTCCGCGTCCGGCTTCATCCACACCGGCAACTGCGGCAAAGCCCTGCTCAGCCAGAGTACGTTCGTAAAAAAAGGTATCCTCTGCCGGATGCGGCCGGGACAGAAAAGAAAAAGAGGCACATCGGTCCCTGCTCATAAGAAAGAATCAAGGGCACCTTGAAAAATTAGATATTTTGTTCGAGTTCAAGGAGCAGCGGAAAATAAAAGCGCAGCATATTAGGCATATGTGAGCATTATATTTTCCGCTGGGACACAGAAATCGGGCAAAATAGCAATTTTGCAAGGTAGCCTCAATGTGCCTCTGCAAGAATGGTTGTGACAAAACGTAAATCAGATCCTGCTGCGCTCCCGGATACGTGCTGCTTTACCACGACGTTCCCGCAGGTAAAAAAGACGTGACCGGCGTACCCGGCCATGGGATACAACCTCGATTTTCTCTATACGGGGCGAATGTAGAGCAAACGTTTTTTCCACTCCCACGCCACCGTGTGAGATCTTGCGCACGGTAAAGGTGGCATTCATCTTACCGCGTTTACGTTTGAGAACAACTCCCTGGAAAACCTGCACACGCTCTTTGGTGCCTTCGATAATACGAATATACACCTTTACAGTATCACCGGGACGAAAATCCGGATGATCAAAACGTATCTGTTCCTGGTCGATTTTATCAATGATATTCATAGCCATGATGTGTTTTTTTACGGGAATTACCCGAAGGATGCCTCCACTCAATCCCTTGTTCTATCAATACGGTTATCTGGTTTCTTTATGTTCGTTTTTTCCAGTGTACATTTTCACATCATCTTCCCGGGTACCGGACAGTCGATCCAGATAAATGGATACGGCTGATCTGACCGAAAGATGATTAAAATTTCCAACTCCAATAATGGGCGGCAAGACCGCATCAACCCGTTCCATTACTTCCGGTGCTAGCCCCCACGCTGTTCCAAAAACCAGCAGAACCGGGGTTCCCTGTACCAGCTCGTGCTGAATTTCTGCACAGGTAATGGTGTTGCTCTGCTTCTCAGCGCTGGTGGCAATCAACATTGGCTGCCTGCCATGGCTCACCTGCATACCGGCAACGGCACCGGCAAGATCATCACAGATCCTGACCAGGGAAAGGGCACTGGCCCGGTCAGGATTGATGGATCCTCCGTAGCCGGTTGTCCAGTGGTCAACTATCTGGCCGGCCAGTTCCTGCTGCTGAACATCCGGTGTCACCAGCCAATAGGTGGTAACTCCAAACGTTCTTGCTGCACGGGCAATATCATGCAGATCCAGGTTGGTTACAGCGGAACCGATGATCTCTTTATTCCGATTCAGAACCGGATAATGAATCAGGGCGACATCAAGACAAATATCAGTTGTCATGTTCGACAATCGCCCGTTGCACCTGTTGCCAGAGACCGGTTTTTTTCAGCATTTCTTGTTCAGCTGCTGAAAATTCTACATCTGCCAGTAAGCCGGGACGCCTGTGCAGTGTTTCACGAACCGATTCAAGGAACCGGTACCGGTCAATCAGACTGTGGTCACCGCCCAGCAGGACTTCCGGTACCGGCAACCCTTCAAACTCACGGGGCCTGGTATACTGTCCATGTTTGAGCAATCCCCGGCTGAAGGTATCACCCGCAGCGGAATCGGCACAACCAAGCACCCCGGGCAATACTCTGGTTACGGAATCCACCACAACCATTGCAGCCAGCTCGCCACCGGTGAGAATATAGTCACCAATGGAGAGTTCTTCATCTACATACAACCGGCAAAAACGTTCATCAACTCCTTCGTAGCGACCGCAGACCAGCACCAGCTTGTCAAAGCCGGCAAGCCGCTGCACAGCCCGCTGGTCATAGCTTCTGCCCCTTGGTGACAGCAGGATCACTCTGCCCTGCTCCCCTGCCTGAACATCATTCAGACAGGCTGCCAGGGGTTCGGGCTTCATTACCATGCCTGCTCCGCCGCCAAAAGGACGATCATCGGTCATGGAATGCTTATCCGTGGTCCAGTCACGGATATTGTGCAGGTGTATTGATATCTTTCCGGCCTGCTGGGCCCGCCTGATAATTCCCTCGCGAAACGGGGAGGAAAAAAGATCAGGAAAAATTGTCAGGATATCAAAGCGCATGCTCAAGTATTAATCTCAAGCAGCCCCGGCGGTAATGATACCGTTACCTCATTTTCATCAATGGCGACCAGGAACTCAGGTATGAGCGGGACCAGGAATTCCTGCTTGCCGGCCGTCACCCGGGCAAGATCCTGACCGGTGTTCATAAGGATACCAGTCACCTTTCCTATCACCTGTCCCTGCTCGGTCACCACCTGTTTGCCCTCCAGATCACGCAGGTAAAATTCATCCAGATCCGGCTCTGGCAACTCATCCTCATGCACGTACAGTTGACATTGTACCAGCATTTCCGCATCGTTACGGGTCCTGCAATGCTCTAACTGAAGCAGGACACTGTTTTTCTGCACCCTTGCCCGCTCAACAATTCGGGGTGCCGGTTCCGCGTCCTTATCTGCAGCGATCAGGACACGGGAATAGTGTAATAAATTTTCCGGCTCACCCGAATAGGGATATACCTTAACCTCTCCCCTGATACCATGGGGCTTGGTAATCCTGCCCAGCAGGACCAGGTCTCCGGATTTTTCTCCGGCCCGTTCCATGACTATTCCAGGATCTCAAGCCGGGATCGTTTATCCTCTTTTGCCGCCATGGCTGAAAGAACTGCCCGCATGGCCCGGGCGGTCCGCCCCTGTTTGCCGATAACCTTGCCCAGGTCTTCCTTGGCAACCCGCAGCTCAACAATGACGGTTCCATCCTCTTCACGTTCGACCGTATCGACCGCATCCGGGTCATCAACCAGCCTGGTTGCGATGAAAGTGATAAGTTCCTTCATTTACACAGACTCAGACGGCACAGCTTCATACTTGTTGATCAGAGTCTTAACTGTCACCGACGGCTTGGCACCCTTCGCCATCCAGCCTGCAAGCTTTTCAGTATCCAGCGTAATCACGGCAGGATCCTGCATGGGATCATAGGTGCCGACGATATCAAGAAACTTGCCGTCACGGGGCGCCTGGGAGTCTGCAACTACAATTCGGTAAAACGGTTTTTTCTTACGGCCTTTTCTAGTCAAACGAATTCGTACAGCCATTGTTCCTGTATCCTCCTGTGGATAGGATCCGGTTCCGGTTTTTTCCTCCGGGATACCGGGTTATCTTTTAAAAAAATTCATCAACGTCTCTTAGCGTTGATCTGACAGTCATTAAAACAAAGGGTGCCAAAAACGGCGATCAACGCCGGAGTCCCTTGGGCAGTTTGCGGCGCTTTCCAGCTTTGACCACTCCCTTGCCACGAAATTTCTTCATCATTTTAAGCATCATGGTATAGCTCTTCAGGACACGGTTGACTTCCTGAACCGAGGTGCCTGATCCCCTGGCAATACGCTGCCTGCGACTGGCGTTTAAAATCTTATGATTGGCACGTTCCTTTTTGGTCATGGAACGGATAATCGCCTCGGTCTTGCTCAGCTCTTTCTCATCCGGTTTGGGCGCATCCTTCAACTGCTTGAGCTTGTTGATACCCGGAACCATGGACATCAGCTGTTCCAGGTTTCCCATCTTCTTGATCTGCTGGATCTGGTCCAGAAAATCCTCCAGGGTAAAGGTATTTTTCTGGATTTTACGGGCCAGTTTATCCGCTTTTTTCCGGTCAACAACCTTTTCCGCTTTCTCAATGAGCGACAGTACGTCACCCATGCCCAGGATACGGGAAGCGGTTCGGTCAGGATGAAAGACCTCTATCGCATCAAGACCTTCTCCCACGCCGACAAACTTGATAGGTTTACCAGTAACGCTTTTTACTGACAGGGCCGCACCACCGCGGGCATCACCTTCCATTTTAGTCAGGACAACACCGGTGATCTCAAGGTCGGTGTTGAACTTGTCCGCCACAGTCACGGCATCCTGACCGGTCATGGCATCGGCAACAAACAGCACCTCGGAAAGAGCGACTGCCCGGGAAATTTCCTGCAGTTCTCCCATCAACTGCTCATCGACGTGCAGACGGCCGGCAGTATCTATGAGAACAGTATCATAACCCTTATTCTCAGCTTCAGCCACGGAACGGCGGGCAATATCCACCGGATTCTGCTCGGTTGTGGAATCAAAAACCGGTACCCCGACCTGATCGCCCAAGACATGCAGCTGCTCTATCGCTGCAGGCCGGTACACGTCGGCAGGAACCAGAAAGGGCTTGCGACCTTTTTCCTTGAGCAGCCTGGCCAGCTTTGCCGCAGTGGTAGTTTTACCGGAGCCCTGCAGACCTGCCAGCATGATGATTACCGGCTGGCGGCCGTCAAGACGCAAAGGTTCTGCCTGGCTGCCAAGCAGAGCTACCAGTTCGTCATGAACAACCTTGACGACCTGCTGCCCGGGAGCGATGCTGGACAGAACTTCCTGGCCGACAGCCTTTTGCGTGACAGTGGCAATAAACTCTTTAACAACCTGAAAGTTGACATCAGCTTCCAGCAAGGCTGTGCGCACTTCCTGCATGGCTTCCTGAATATTATCCTCAGTCAGCTTGCCGTGGCCGCGCAGCTTTTTGAATACACCTTCAAGGCGATCTGTTAAATTTTCAAACATGTTTCACTATATAAATAAGGCTGAAAGGCTGCCGCCGGGAATAAGGCAAAAAACTATCAACGTACGAATTATAAAAGTCGCAAAGGCAAACAAAAATATTTACCCCATACGCACAGTTATGTCAAGCTGGAAGCCGAACTGAAAATTGCATCAAGCAATACCTTTACACATATTTCCGGGCATTCCTTAAAGCAGGATCACGCGATATGACCAGCATTGACTCCAAAGTACATGAACGTATTGAAATTACATATTAATTTTTCATCATACAGAGCTCATCAATCAACTTCCCTGGAAACTCTGCTGGTCATTTTTTCCAGGAAAATTGATTGGCCATGCACATTTCTTCTCTTCAAATCAATTCTTTTCCACATTCTGTAAATCTCCATATGGCAGTTTTTAACCGTTAAAGCGCTATTTTTGTCATAACAATCACAATGCGACCTTGTTTTTTTATCCGGTATTGTCATAGAATAAAGAACAGAAATAATTTCTGCCCAAAGGGCATAAATCAAAATCAGCATGACCTGAGACACAATTTTTTCCCAAGGTATCCTGATCAGTTATGTCCGAACTTGCGTATCCTTTTAGGCAACCTTTAATTATTTTTCAGAAGCCAGCCGATAACCATTAACTCAGGAGGCTGCTGTTCAGAACCATTTATGAAAGAGCAACGACGTGTCAAAACACGAATTAATTATTCCGCACATGCATTGGTGACTATAAAAACCGGAGAAACAGTCAAGGGCATTATCCGGGATGTCTGTTCCGATTCAATTTATCTTGAAATAGACCAGATTTTTGAACTTGACGAACCGGTGAATGTTGAAATCATTCTTCTTGGTATGAACAGTCAGCTGACGATCAGGGCACCGGCACGGGTGGTAAGAAAAAACAGCAGCGGAGCAGCGATGCGTTTTTTTTCCCCTCTTGAGTGGTTGCCGGTTTTTTCCTGCTTTCCCTCATTCAAGCTGGGAAAGGATGACAGCCGGCAGGATGATGTATCTTCGCTTACATTCACTTCCAATAAAGTGCCTGCCGCCTTTCAGGGTGATCTTTCAGTAATAACCATAGAAAATCTTATGCAGCTTGTAGGTCATGCCGCTCTTTCAGGTGAGTTGCAACTCACTACTCCCGGTAATTCAGCTATTTTCTTTATTCATGAAGGAACCCTGATTTATGGTTATCTTGAAAACAATCCTATGAAAATCGGCCAGAGATTGTTGGAAAAAAACCATATTACCAGCGACCACCTGCAGGAATGTCTTTCTCTGTACAAAAAAAATGTACCTCCACGGCCTAAAATCGGAAAAATTTTAGTCGAAAAGGGCTACCTCCGGCAGGACGATCTGAAAGAGGCAATTAAAGAACAGATCAAGGATATCTTCTTTGATGCCCTTTCCTGGAAAGAGGGCTCATTTACCTTTTCAATTAAACAAATCCTCAGTAATGAGGGGATCTTCCTTGAGGAAAGAATTGACCACCTGATTCTTGCCGGTCTCATCCATCTTGACGATTCAGCATAAGTCAACCCTGAAAAGTTGCTGTTCTGTATCTCGTGCTTTCGTCTCCGACCTCTCTGTCAGGAAAACTCTGTCTCGGAACCGAAAATTGTTATTACAGGAACCATAGGGCAGGCTTTATCCGAAACCCGATTAATGGAAAAAGAAAGCAGTGAACAGGAAAAGAGTATTCTGGAAACTTTTTCCTGTTCCTGTTTCTGTTCCCTTTTCCCTATTAACCGTTTGTTTTTTGAAAAATGCGGTCTCTCATTTTCTTTTTTTTACAGAAGTTGAGAGGAAAGGAATAAATATATCTCAGCTGGAGTTCACACCACTGCATAAGCACAGCAGATCCTGTTGAAACGGATAAGCTGGAACGCAAAGCCGACAAATGATTTTTCTGAAAAATTTCAAGTTGCGATGGAAGCTGTTGATCATGGTGCTTCCACTTGTGCTTATTCCGATACTGCTGGTCGGCATCCTGGTCGCCTATATCTCAATAACACAGGCCAATCTTGGAATCTCAAAAACCAGCAGGGATGACCTTGAACATATGAGCAGCTTTACCCTGGACCTGCTCAATGCCCATTACCTCCAGTATCAGGTGTATAAAGAGGACAAGATATTAAGTGTCCGTGGAAGCCTCGAAAGCCTGGTCAACCTCGCATACAACCTGGTTGAAGCGCAGCATCTGCAGAATATCAGAGGTAAAATTGATGATTCCGCAGCCCGGAAAAATGCAAACCATGCCCTGAAAAATGTCCGTGTCGGTGAAACGGGGTATATTTATGCCATGACTTCCAGCGGTGAGCTGGTGGTTCACGTTACCAATCAAGGTGACAATATATACAATTCCCAGGATGAAAAAGGTCGTTTTTTTATTCAGGAAATGACTGAAAATGCTCTGTCTTCCGCTCGCGGGGAAGTGCTGTATACCGTCTATCCCTGGAAAAATGAACTTCTTGGAGATGAGAACGCCCGCCAGAAAATTGTTGCCTACCGTTATTTTGCCCCATGGGACTGGATCATTGCCGTGGGCAGTTATCTTGACGAGACCTATGAAGATCTTTCCTTTGAAAACAGAGCCTTTCAGGAACTTAAAAGCCAGATAAAGGCGAAGAAAGTCGGTCGAACAGGATATATATATGTGGTTGACACCTCCGGCAATCTGATAATTCATCCTTTTCGAGAGGGGGAAAACCTGCTTCAGGAAAAGGACGAGGATGGCAGATATTTTATCCGTGAGATGTGTGAAAAGAAAAACGGATGGATACGTTATCCCTGGCAGAATATAGGTGAAGATGCTCCCCGCATGAAAATCGTTCGCTATGATTATTTCCAGCCCTGGCAGTGGATTGTTGCAGTCGGTTCGTATGAGGATGAATTTTACGGTCCTGCAAAGGCCATAACACGTCGTATCGTTATAGGTTTTCTGGTACTGGTGTTGGCTGTAGGCATAGTAGCTTCACTTTTTGTCTTCTGGATGTCCAAGGCCTATACTGATCCTCTGTACAAAATGATCGATGCCATGCACAAGGTGAAACAGGGCAGACTGGATGAAAAGGCAGACATTGTTTCGCGGGATGAATTTGGTGAGCTTGCTTCAACCTTTAATGAGATGACAGAGATTCTTCAGCGTAATAAAGAGCTGGAAAGCGGCCTGGCAAAACAGGAAAAAATGGCATCCCTTGGAGTTCTCTCCTCCGAAGTAGCTCACGAGATCAATAACCCGTTGGGAGTGATTCTGGGATATGCCGGCTACCTGGAAGGAAAAATTGATGAATCTGACCCAAGATATAACTGTGCTAAGGAAATTAAGCAGGAATGCCGGAGATGCATGAGAATTGTCAAGGGGCTGCTCGGATATGCCCGCTCCCGTCAACCATCCTGCTCCCCTGTAGATATAAACGGTCTGCTCAGGCAGATTGTAGAAGTCGCACGTGGATACCGGGAACTGCAGAAAATATCCATTACAAAAGAATTTTCCGAGGATCTTCCGCAGATTATGGCCGATGAAGAACAGCTGCGACAGGTGGCAAATAATCTCATTGTCAATGGTGGTTCAGCAATGCCCCGGGGTGGTCATCTCCGGATCAGCACCGGCAGGGTTGATGACGATACAATTGCAGTTGTGTTTGTAGACACTGGAACGGGTATTTCCCCGGAACATCTCGAAAAAATCTATGATCCTTTTTATACTACAAAACAGGATGGAACAGGACTTGGTCTCTCCATCAGCAGGGAAATAATTCTGGCCCACCACGGAAGTATTCAGATAACCAGCGAGCAGGGTAAAGGAACTACCGTAACAATTTGCCTGCCCGTCGGCTGTAAAGGAAGAAAATGATGGGAAAGCGTCATATTCTGGTCATAGATGATGAACTGAGTTTCTGCCGGATGCTGGAAACTATTTTATCAGACAGCGGCTATACGGTTACCTGTTTTACTGATCCCCGGAAGGCGGCTGACACTTTCAAGCCCGGCAATTTTGATCTTGTCATCTCTGATGTCAAAATGCCGGGTCTTGATGGCATTGGCCTGCTCAAGCGCCTGAGAGAAAAGGATTGCCATATCCCGGTGTTGATGATAACCGCCTACGCAACAGTCAGCATGTCAATCAAGGCACTGCGTAAAGGAGCTTTTGACATGCTGACCAAACCTTTTGAACCGGAGGAGCTCCTTTCCCGGGTCCGTAATGCACTTCGCCAGGTTGAACTTCTTGACGAAAACCTGAAACTTCGTGATGAGTTGGCCGAGCACGAACAGTTTGGTGAGATTGTCGGCCAGTCTCCGGCATTGTTGTCTGTTCTTGATACGGCCAGAAAAGTAGCCGGACGGGATATTTCTGTCATTATTACCGGAGAATCCGGTACAGGAAAAGAGCTGGTAGCCCGGGCAATTCATGAAGTTTCTCCCCGAAAAAAACAAAAATTTGTAGCGATAAACTGCGGGGCACTGCCCGGATCCCTGTTGGGAAGTGAACTGTTCGGCCACAGTAAAGGTGCATTTACCGGTGCCGACCGTACCAAAAAAGGACTTCTGGAAACAGCGGACAGGGGGACGATTCTTCTTGATGAGATCGGCAATCTGCCCATGGATGTCCAGAAGCTGCTGCTTCGTTTTCTCCAGGAAAAAGAATTCTACCGGGTGGGCGAATCGTCTCCCACTACGGTAGATGTCAGAATTCTTTCAGCAACCAATGCGGATTTAAAGAACCGGATAGCAAGGGGAAGATTCCGGGAAGATTTGTATTACCGGCTGGCTGTAGTCAATCTGCACCTCCCCCCTCTCCGCAACAGACGATCGGATATTCCGCTGCTTGCATCTTCGTTTCTTCGGGAAGAAAATGCACGTTTTAATACACGGGTCAGGGGATTTGAACCTACTGCCATGCAGGCTCTGCTTTCCTACGGCTGGCCGGGCAATGTCCGGGAATTAAAAAACGTTATTCATGCTGCCCTGGCCATAGAAAACAGGGAATACATAGGCATCGACAGTATATCCAGACTCATTTCTGTTACCGATATAGATGAGATAAACTTCCCTGATCCCCTGCAACAAGACTATGCAGCGGCTCTTGCACGATTTGAAAAAGCGTATTTTCAAAAACTTCTGCATCATACAGATGGAAATGCCGATGCGGCCGCCCGCAGGGCCGGGGTAAATCTGGCAACAATATACAGAAAGATTAAAAAATACCGTCTTCGCTCCTGATCACAGCACACTCCTGCAACACTTTTCCCTCCTGCCCTTTCATTTGCACAGATGCGAAAAAAATGCCTGCTGATTTCGCACATGTGCAACAAAAAAATATATATATAATTTTCAAATAGTTAAACACATTTTTTCATTTTCAAACAGCAGACTTCAAATTTTTTCCCTGTTTATCTTTCGCAAATATGCAAACAAGCACTTTTGGAAGGGGAAAAAAAATCTGTTCATATCACAACATATAACTATTTGATTTTACAAGCTATAAACATCAATTACCATGTTAAAATACTGAATGGCACGGCCATTGCCTTATGTTATGGGAAAAGTCGAGTCTTGAAAGAGTTCCGGAAAACTCTAATTATCTTCACGGGAGGTTTTTCTTATGTCTGACGAAAAAACAGTTCAAGGGAATCCGGCGGTTGTCGGTCTTGCCGGTTTTGCTCTTACGACCATGCTTCTGCAGGTGCACAATGTCGGTTGGTGTGATCTCGGGCCCATTGTCGCCCTTGGTTTCATCTTCGGCGGACTGGCCCAGATGTTAGCTGGTTTTCAGGAATTCAAATGCGGTAATAATTTCGGCTACAGTGCTTTTGTATCCTACGGAGCCTTCTGGATTGCCCTGGGAATCATTTTCATGTTCAACCATTTTAACATTTATCATTCCAGCACAACTGATGTAGGATGGTTTCTGGTGGGCTGGACCATTTACACGTTTATTCTCTGGATTCCCGCCATGAAAATCCATGGAGCAATGGCTGTCACATTTACGCTCCTCCTTATCGGCTTCATTCTCCTAGATCTGGCACATTTCGGTTTTCCCGAAATGACAAAGGTTGCAGGGTATGAACTTATGCTGTGCGCGGCCTCAGCATGGTATATGATGGCGAGCATTATTTATAGCCAGGTGTTTGGCAGGGATGTTCTGCCCATGGGAAAACCCTGGATCAGATAAAATATTACGAAAGGGTATATACAATGCAGAAATTATTTATCGCTTTTGTCCTGTCAATGCTGGTTTTCTCTTCTTCTCCGGCGATTGCAGGAGAAAAAGCAACAACAGAAGAATGTATTGAAAAAACTCATGAAGCAGCCGCAATAATAAATGCGCGGGGACTGGAAGAAGCCATTAAACTGATAGGCGACCCTAAAGGTCCTTTTGTCTGGAAAGATTCCTATGTGTTCCTGATGGACATGAAGGGCAAGATGCTGGCACACCCCATGAAGCCCGAGTTAACCCGATATGAGCATGTACTGTTTGAAACCGATGCAACTGACAAGGCAATCTTTGTCCATTTTGTCAACCTTGCCAGGGAACACGGCGAGGGCTGGGTTGATTACAGATGGCCCAAACCTGGAAAAAAATCACCGTCAAAAAAGGTCACCTATATCTACAAGGTTCCTTCCAAAGACCTTCTGGTCGGCGCCGGGGTTTATGTTGGTGGAATGATGCATTGATCATCAGCCGGTTGTAATACCCTTACACAGTGCCGAAATTTTTCATTTTAAAAAGGGTTCGCACAAGTCATTGCCTCTGAACAGATGCGAACCCTCTTTGCCACTCCTGTGTCACTATACCAACATCCCTGCAGGCAGACACAGGTATGCGCCGGAATCGGAGCCTGGCCCATGCCTGCGCAGTTGCACCGCTCGTCATAGTTTCCCCCTCCCCTCCTCTATACGGGCGGTAGCAACAGCGTAACAAATAGGATTCCCGGATTCAT
>CAZKBZ010000036.1:0-27227 GCA_964551175.1 uncultured Desulfobulbus sp. | reverse complement strand
AGCAAGTAACATATTGATATCATACGATTTTACAGTTGTGCGGCACAAAGTTGGGGTAGGATAAGGTGTAAATATGGTTCTTCAAAAAACATACTGTCCAACTGTCTGGAATAACAAAGATACTATCATGACCAGTTGAACCACACTGGAAGCTGAGAAAACAAATCAAATCAAAATTAGAACCAGTATCAAAGTGCTGATAAAATCAAAGTTTTAGCATCCCAACAAGAGAACAAGCTATTGGCAATCTTTCAAATTCAAGTCAAACTGTAGGTAAATACTATTCCTGATAGTTGAGAGAAAATGAAGAGCAAATGCGCCAGGTAACATGTCCGGTACTGATACCGTCGTGATATAACAGGGATGGGCCATTTTCAGTGAATTGAACAACCCCTATTTTGAGCATAAAAATCCCAGTGACAATTTCTAAAGAAATCTGTAACTCAATTTTTTATCTCATCTGCCTTCAGTCGGGCGAAAAGACCATTTATGGACGGGCACGAGATAGCAAATACGACGACTCATTTTCAAAAAGCCGTCAGGCTGTCTGCTGGAAATGCCGGGGGAGGGGGGATAACGGAGAGAGCAAATAAAAAAAACCGTCAAAGACGGCTTTTTTTATTTGCCTTTAAACGGCAAAGCAGCAACGATAGTGAACATTCAACTTCTTAAAATCACTGCTGAAATGTAATGGCGTCCCCAACCGGATTTGAACCGGTGTTGCCGGCGTGAAAGGCCGGTGTCCTGGACCTGACTAGACGATGGGGACAAGTCCTTGAGTATATATGGTGGGTCGTGCGCGGCTCGAACGCGCGACTCTCTGCTTAAAAGGCAGATACTCTACCAGCTGAGTTAACGACCCTTGTTGTTCGAGAGCAGATTTTTCTACCCTTTTCTATATACCGTGTCAATAAAAATAATGCAAAACTGTTTGTAGTTTTTTCTTTCCGGTAAAAAACTGTCGTTACCGGTCATGCTAAATTCCTTGTTGCCTGCCGTCATCTCTGCTATAAAAACAGGTTCACGTTAAGTGAAGCAGCAGCGGCAATGGCTGCTTTTTTTCATTTGCACCAGGATATTTTTTATGGGTTTAGTCTCAGGTTCCGTCTCTTTTACACGTTTTTCCGTCGAGGGTGAGATACCGGATAATTTCTGGGATTTTATTGCGGAAAAAGTTGCGGCGCACAGTTTTCAGGATATTGACGATACCATGGACGAGTACTCCATCGGCTGGGTATCGGTTACCAACATGTTTGATTCCGATTTCGCATACAGTTCCTATGCAGCCGGTGATTATGTGGTTCTGTCCATGCGTGCCGATGAGCGCAAGGTTTCTCCCGCGGTTCTTAAAAAATTTACCATGAAAGAAGAAGAGCGGATTAAGCGGGAAAAAGAAATTCCCAGGCTTGGCAGGGCTGCCCGCCTGGAGATCAAGGAACGGGTACGGGCTGAACTGGTCCGTAAATCCGCTCCTGTCCCGGTGGTGTATGATCTGTGCTGGAACCTTTCCGACAATACATTGCTCTTCTTCTCCACCAGCCGGAAGGCGCTGGCGTTGCTGGAAGATCTGTTCCGCGAAACCTTTGGCCTGTCCCTGATCCTGCAGATTCCCTGGAACTCCGCATTTCACCTGGCTGATGAAGAAGCGCTGGCACAGCTTGATGATTTGCGACCAGCATTATTGATTTAGATGACAGGGAAAAGTCCGAAGAAAAGGGACCTGCTTGAGAAAGTATATTTGCTGTTGCAACCCTGAACCTGAAACTCGGAACCCGGAACTATTTTTATGGATTTAGTTGATCTCATACAGGAAAAACGTTTCCTGGGTCAGGAGTTTCTTGCCTGGCTCTGGTATAAATCCGAGGAGCGGGGTGGTAATGTTGAACTGCCCGGAAAAGGTGATATCCTGGTGGTGTTTGAAAAACACATGCTGCTGGAATATGGTGAAGGTGCAGACAGTGAAAAACTGATCTGCCGAGGACTGCAGACCGAGCTGAAAGAGGCACGGGCCGGTCTTGCCCTGGGCAAGAAACCGGAGCAGGCCAGGATTCGGCTGGCCCGGGGAGATTATGAATTCAGCGTTACCCTGACAGCAGCCACCATGGAGTTTCGCAGCGTCCGGCTGCCTAAAACCGCTGGTGCCGGAGATGATTCTGACAGTCTTGAGGGACAGATCCTGGAACGTATCGGTCTGTTTGAGGAGCTGACCTCCCTGTTCAATGAACTGTTCAGGATGTTTGTCAATATTCGGGCATCTGACCTGTGGCCGGATGAACTGATGAAGATTCGAAGGTGGGTAAACAGCGGTATCGGTCGGGAAGAAACTGTGCAGTGATGTTGCCGATGTCACGTTTTTTATTACTTGTGCCCTACAGAAGCAATGGAATTTGAAACAGTTATCGGGCTGGAAATTCATGCCCAGATGAAGACCAGGAGTAAAATTTTCTGTGGTTGTTCCACTGAGTTCGGAGCACCGCCCAATACCCATACCTGTCCGGTCTGCCTGGGCATGCCCGGAGTGTTGCCGGTTTTGAACCGGCAGGTGGTGGAAAATGCTGTCAGGCTTGCCCTTGCCGCTGATTTTACGATTAATATGGAAAACAGGTTTGCCCGGAAAAATTATTTTTATCCTGATCTTCCCAAGGGATACCAGATTTCACAGTTCGAGCTTCCCATAGCCGAGCATGGACATATTGAGATTGAGGTCAACGGCACAACCAAAACCATCGGCATTACCCGGGCCCACATGGAAGAAGATGCCGGCAAGCTGGTGCATGATGATCTGGAGCCAAGGAGCTTTGTTGATCTTAATCGAACAGGCACACCTCTGCTTGAGATCGTCAGTGAGCCTGATTTGCGCTCGCCGGAAGAGGCGGTGGCCTATTTAAAAAAGCTGCATGGTATTGTCCGTTATCTTGATATCTGTGACGGCAACATGCAGGAAGGCAGTTTTCGCTGTGATGCCAATATTTCTCTGCGCCCGGCTGGGCAGAAAGAGCTGGGCACCCGGACCGAACTCAAGAATATGAATTCCTTTAAGAATGTACAGCTGGCCCTGGAATATGAGGAACGAAGACAGCGTGATATTCTGCTGGATGGCGGCTCCGTAACCCAGGCGACCCTGCTTTGGAACCCGGACACAGGCAGGACCGAGGCCATGCGCGGCAAAGAGGAAGCCCATGATTACAGGTATTTTCCGGATCCTGACCTGGTGCCGGTGGTTATTGACGATGAGTGGATTGAGCGGATCCGCCAGGAACTGCCCGAGCTGCCTGATCAGCGGAGGCAACGGTTTGTCGATGCACTCGGCCTGCCGGAATATGATGCCACCATTTTGACGGCCTCCAGGGAGCTGGCGGATTTTTTTGAGGAGGTCTGTGCTGAGTATGAGAACCCGAAAAAAGTCAGCAACTTTATAGGCACTGAGCTGCTGCGGGAATATGGGCCGGAACGGATAAGTGAATGCCCGGTGACGGCACCGCAGCTGGCCTCTCTGCTGGCCATGGTTGATAAGGGGACAATTTCCGGTAAGATCGCCAAGACTGTGTTTGCTGAAATGCTTGCTTCAGGTGATGATCCTGAAAAGATTGTCAAGGACAAGGGGCTGGTCCAGATGAGTGATGAAGGAGAGCTGGTGGCCCTGGTTCGTGAGATCATTGCAGCAAACCCTGAACAGGCTCAGCAGTACCGCGACGGTAAGACCAAGGTCATTGGTTTTTTTGTCGGCCAGTTGATGCAGAAGACCAAGGGAAAGGCCAATCCGCAGCTGGCCAATAAACTGTTCGGCCGGGAACTGAAGTGAACCTCGGATGAGCTTCGGGCTATATCGATTTGTATGAATGATTACAGATCGGTGGTTTAGTCATGCCCGGCAACCACTTATGGATGGTTTGAAAAATTAGAATTTTCGTTCGAGATCAAGGAACAGGAAAATTAAGAAGCGCAGCAAGTTAGTCATATGTGAGCATTTTTCATTTTTCTGTGACACAGAGATCGAGCGAAAAGGTAATTTTTCAAGGTAGCCTTATGAACTGTTACGATTTTCAGCCGTGGATAAAAAAGAGTGGCAGAAAAAAGGAGTCGGACACAGGCAGCGTTTGCGGGACAAGTTTCTGGAACTTGGTATCGAGTCGTTGTCCGACTCTGAAATCATTGAACTGCTGCTGACCTTTGGTACACCCAGGTCTGATTGCAAGGAACCTGCCCGGACAGCCCTGAAAGAGTTCGGCAGCCTGCCCGCCGTACTTGATGCCCATCCTGCGACTCTGAAAAAGATCAAGGGGATTGGCCCGAAAAATCTCTTTGCCCTCCGGTTTATCCAGGGCGTTGCCCGCCGCTACCTGCGTCAGCGAATCCGTGGTAAACAGTACATATCTTCTTCCCGTGATGTGGCTGACTACCTTATCCATGCCATGCGCGGTCTCAAGCATGAGGTGTT
The DNA here is from genome assembly GCA_964551175.1 of uncultured Desulfobulbus sp. GTDB lineage: Bacteria > Desulfobacterota > Desulfobulbia > Desulfobulbales > Desulfobulbaceae > Desulfobulbus_C. The sequence goes on along the minus strand of CAZKBZ010000036.1, from coordinate 22,789 downwards.
CATGGTTGTGTACCTTGATGCCTCCCACGCGGTGATTGATTCCGGGATTTTGTCAGAAGGTACTGTCACCGTTAACACCGTTTATCCACGTGAACTGGTCAAGGCCGCCCTTGCCTGCAACGCCAGCGCCCTTGTTATCGCCCACAACCATCCTTCCGGCAGCCTGCAGCCCTCAAACCAGGATGAACAACTGACCCGAACCCTGTTTCTGGTCTGTTCATTCATGCACATCAATCTGCTTGACCATCTTATTGTCGGTGAGGGGGATACAGTGTACAGCTTTGCCGATCACGGGCTGATGGCCTCCATCCGTAGTGAATGCACGGATCTCCGTTCCAGTCTTGGCTGAACAGCAATCCCACCTTTCAGGAAGAAAATCCGGTATGTTCGGGATCTATATCCATGTTCCGTTTTGTGTCCGGAAATGTGCCTACTGCAGTTTTTTCTCTGTCGCAGGACAGAATAAATGGTTTGACCAATACGTAACTGCGGTGCATGCACAGATAGAGCAGGCAGTTTTATCCGGATGGAGTCGGAATCGTCAGGTTGAGTCTATTTTTTTTGGCGGCGGTACCCCGACGGTACTGGCTCCTGGGCAACTGGTTTTCCTGCTGCAGCAATGCGGACAGGGATTTTCTTACCGCCAAGAGGAAATAGAAATTTCCATTGAGGTCAACCCGGCGACCATTGATTCTGACGGGCTTGTCTGTTTACGGAAGGAAGGATTTAATCGGATTTCCATCGGTGTCCAGTCCCTGGATGACGGTGAACTTGAACGTCTCGGCCGAGTACATACGGCAGCGGATGCCATCAGAACTGTCAGGCTGGCACGACAGGCCGGTTTTGATAATCTAAGTCTGGATCTGATGTATGGTCTGCCCGGTCAGGATGTTGCCAGCTGGCAGTATACCCTGGAGCAAACCCTTGCATTGCAGCCGGATCATCTCTCCATTTATGAGCTGACCATTGAACAGGGAACCCCTTTTTGTGAGCGGGCAGGGCAGGGCGAGTTGGATCTTCCAGATGAAGATGAGGTGCTGGCCATGTTGAGCCATACCAACCGGACCATGAAGGCCGCCGGTTTTCATCGTTACGAAATTTCCAACTATGCCCGGCCGGGCTATGAGTGTCGCCACAACGTGAACTACTGGAACAATGGTTCGTATCTCGGCTTTGGTCCGGCTGCGGTAACATCCAGGTCAGGGCGGCGGATGACAGCGGTTGGAGATGTGGAGCAGTTCTGTAGGCGTATCCTGACAGGGCAAACCGTTTATGTTGATGAGGAAGAGTTGACTCCAGAGGAACGATTTCGGGAGACCGTTATCATGGGATTGCGCATGACCAGCGGGCTGAACCTGAAAGTACTGGAACAGCGCTTTGGCATCAATCTGATCTCCTATTACGGTGCAGTTATTGACCAGCTGTTAGGAGAGCACCTGTTGAATATTGAGCAGGGACGTTTACACCTCACCGAGCGCGGACTGCTGCTGGCCGACTCGGTTATGGCAGAACTGGTGTAGCGGATCCGCCGAGATTTATAATTTCAGAGTCATGCAGGAGGCCTGTTCCCAAGATGTTTGTTGGCAACCAACATGATGCCGAGGGTGTTAATGTCCTGGTGAGAGGGCCACTGCATAAAGCGTGATCACCGATTCATTGTTTCTGTTCTTGAGGTCCTGTTTCGGAGGGCGCAGAACTCTGCTCCACCTGTTCACTCTTGGTATCAACAACTGTATCGGCTTTTTTGCCTTCCGGATCTTTAGGGATGATTGTGGCATAGCCCTCTTCCACAGCCTGTTCCGCTGCTTCATAGAACAACATCTCAGCCAGTGGCGAGGACATTTTTGTCTTTTGCGTGCTTTCTGAGCCTGCCGTCGCACACATAGCATTTGCTGCCGGAAACAGACAGAGGATTGTGACAACCAGGAAAAAAAGGTGCCATGATTTCATACGATTTGCCTCCATGGATTTCAATAATTGTAATTGTACACTTTGAGGAGATTCTTGAAAAGCCAGTATACCCATACTCTGCTGCAGGCAGGAGATTTTTTTCAAGATAGCCATATATTTTCATTGACCATAAACTGTTCATAGTTCATTGTAAATACAAAGAATTCAATCAACCGGCATGAAAACAGCAAAACAAAACCTGATCGACAGTATTTTTCCGCTGTTGCTGGCCCTTATTATCGGCGGCCTGGCCGGGCTGGGTGCGGTTTTTTTCCGCTGGTTGATCGGTTTTGAGACCAGCCTGATCTGGTCCGGAGACGGCGGCTTTCTGGAACAGTACCAGCAGGCCTCGCCCTGTCTGAAATTCGGAGCACCGGTTCTGGCCGGACTGGCCATGGGTCCTCTGCTTGCCTATTTTGCACCTGAGGTAAGGGGGCCGGGGGTGCCCGAGGTCATGGCTTCGCTGGCCCTGCGCGACGGCGTCATCCGGCACCGGGTAACCCTGACCAAAAGTTTTGCCACGGCCACCTTTATTGCCGCCGGTGGCTCTGTGGGCCGTGAGGGTCCCATCGTCCAGATCGGTTCCTCCATCGGTTCTTCCCTGACCCAGCTGTTCAGGCTTGGCCCTGATCATCGTCGACTGGCCGTTGCCTGCGGTGCAGCTGCCGGCATTGCCGCTACCTTTCAGGCTCCCATGGCAGGGACCCTGTTTGCTGTGGAGGTTCTGCTCTTTGACCTGGAAGTCGCCTCGCTGTCCAATATTGTTATTGCCGCTGTGACCGGCACCGTAGTTTCCAAGTTATTCTGGTCAGATGAGACGGTTTTCCAGATTCCATTTTTCACCCTCTCACATCCGGCTGAGCTGCTGCTCTATTTCGGCCTGGGGATTGCTGCCGGCCTGTTCAGCCTGCTCTTTATGGCCCTGGTTTTCGGCCTGACCCGTTTTCTTGATAAAACCGGAATACCGGTCTGGCTGGCTCCTGCACTGGGAGGCCTGGTGGTCGGTGTTGTCGGCCTGGTAAAACCTGAGGCCCTGGGCGTTGGGTATGAAACAATTAACCATGTTCTACACGGGCATGTGGTCTTTGCCGGTGCTGTTTTTCTGCTGCTGGCAAAGCTGGTGACAACCAGTGCCTGCGTGGGCTCGGGTATGAGCGGCGGCATCTTTGCTCCCTCTCTTTTTCTCGGTGCTGTCCTGGGATCGATCATCGGCTGCCTGGCCCGGTTGATCTGGCCCGATACACCGCTCTCTCCGGCCCATTACGCTCTGGTGGGTATGGGAGCTGTGGTTGCCGGGACGACGTTAGCCCCGATCACAGCTATCATGACGATCTTTGAGCTGACCTATAACTATCAGATCGTACTGCCGTTGATGACTGCCTGTATCCCGGCCATAATCGTTGTCCGTCTGCTGCACGGCTACTCGATTTACGAGACCAAACTGCTGGTACAGGGTATCCGCATTGTGCGCGGCCATGACGCCAATCGGCTGCGCAATATGAAAGTAAAGCAGTATCTGTGCCGGGATTTTCATCCCCTGCGCACCCAGACCCCATTTGATGATCTGGTGCAGGATATCCTGACAAGCTCTTTTCCCCATTTTGTCGTACTTGATGAGCAGGATCGGCTGGCCGGCGTATTGACTCTGCGCGATGTTCGGGAACTGCTTGCGGATCCGTCGTATACCGGTGAGGGAGTTGTGGCTGGAGATCTTATGAAGACGTCGGTAATAACCGTGGGAGAGGAAGATACAATGGAGGAACCATTTCACCTCTTCGCCCGTCACCATATCTCATTTATGCCCGTGACAAGCTCTGCCGATAAAACAAAAGTAGTGGGTTGCCTGAAAAAAGACGATCTGCTGAACGCCTATAACCAGCATGTCTTGCGGGACCAGGTCAAACCTTCGGCCCGCTGGATCTGCAAACTGCCTGACAGTAAACAACCAGGATAGGAATATGGATTCCTTCTCCCAACTGTTTACACGTAGTCTGCTGGCAGTAAATCCTGCATTTGCAGTTAGATTCCGGGAGTGGTCATGGGAACCGGGTATGGGTTTTCATGATACCGGTCTCTGGTGGGGAGAGGCCGGGAAGCGTATAACGCCCCATGAAGGAATAGATCTGGTCCGCTATTATGACGAAAGCGGCGCAGTGCAGGATCTGACCGGGCCGCTGGCGGTTCCAATAAATTTTTCAGGAGAGCTTGTCGGAACACATAGAGATTTTCTGGCCTGGTCACTGTATATCAAACATCCACAATTCGTGCGGTCCGGTTATGTCCTGCACACCGTATTTGGTCACATGCTGCCCGGAAAAAGGGAGGCTGCAGGTCAAAGGGCAGCTGCAGGAGAGGTCGTGGGATGCCTGGAAAAATATCAACAGAACAGGACCGTGCCCCTGCACCTGCATCTTACCATAGCCTGGATTGCAGAAACTGTTGCACCGGAAGAACTCAACTGGCAACTGCTCAATGACAGCAGGCTGGTTACCCTTGTTGATCCCCGTTCTGACTGTTCCCTGGTGTGCAGTTCACCCGGACCTTTCCCTTCCAGGGAATGAGCATAGGAACCTGGCTGCAGTAATTGCGGTATTGCCTGCCAAGTTCCTGGACTAATTTTCGTTCTTCAAGCAGGGTACCGATAACCAGGTACAGGCTCAGGATTGTCCGCACCAGGAGTGTCACATCAGTCAGCGGTCCCAGTCCCCAGAGAAAGGCCAGTCCTCCACTGTACCAGGGATGGCGCACGTAGCGCAGGATGCCGTGGCAGGTAAAGGGGAGCTGATGGGCTTTCTGTCCCCGGCGATAGCTGCGCCACTGACTGATTCCCAGGAAATAGTCGCTGTCATAGACCCGCTTGCCCCCAATAAACATGATACAGGCATAAATCAGCAGCATGCCCTGCAGGATGCGCCAGGGACCGGAAAAGGAAAAGAGCAGCTGCTGGTCCAGGGAGTACTGGTACCAGAGAACAGGCACCAGGGTAACGAGGGAAAACAGGATATAGATTATCCGGTACGAGCCCTGCAGAAAGCCCCCTTTTTTCTGGATCCATTTATTGAGCCTGCCGGTGATGAGCAGACTGTGCAGTATGCACCAGCCTATCCAGAGAAGCCCGAGTGTTATCATCAAGTTGTTTTGAAATCGGGGACCATGTCTGTATTGGAACATGATCCCCGGAATGAGAGGGAACCGCCGTCAGCTACTGGTTTCTGAATTGCCGCAACATGTTGGGGTGATGCATCTCTTCCTCCATGCTGATGGTATGGCAGACTGCACAGTTACGGTTTGAACCGAGAGGAAAGGGCTCGCCCTGGTACTGTAACGGCTGGCTGTTGTCCATCTCTTCACTGTACGGATTCACTGCTGGATATATCGCGTGTGCACTGTTATGGCAGCCGGCACAGCGCAGCTGTCCCGATTCGTCGGTGCGGTTTCTGAACAGTTCCTCTTCGCTTGTCGTCCACTGGTTAAAGGAAGTATCATCGTCCGGAGCCTGGAAATCCAGGTGGCAGAACAGACAGTCCGGCTCGTTGATCCAGGGTTCCCTGGGCTTGATGTCTGCAACACTGTCTACAGCCGATGGCTGTAGCCTGCTGATCAGGATGCCTGATCGTTTGTTGCCCCTTGCCTGTTCACTTTTAAGCAGGGACAGGGCATGGTCGGACAGGGTACCGTGACAGTTGGTACAATCCATCTCCAGGCTGTGATGCATGCCCCGAAAGGCCCGGGTTGCCCCATTATCTGCTGCCGGGTGGCATGAGGTGCAGGCCGCTGTCCCCTGGCCGGCCAGAAAATTTGCGTGGAATCCGTGCATGGCTGCAGACATGTTCAGCTGTTGTCCATTCCCGGTATACCGGCCGTTGCTGTCAGGGTGACACTGCTGACAGAGTACCGGCCTGCCCGCTGCAGCCTGTTCGGACAGGCTGGTGCCGGATAAGCGGTCATGAACAGTCAGCACGTTTTCCGCTGTCTCCCTCGAGATACCTGCCCGGTTTTCAACCCGCCAGGGCCCTGCGTGGCAGTTGCGGCAACCCATTTCAGTGGCAACAGGAGCAACCACGGTGGTAGTTGCCAGGGTATTGCCTTCACTGTCCCTGGCAGTAATGAGCACGGTCGGGTAGGGAAGATAGCTGCCCTTGTCGGTATAGGGAACCAGCGGCAGCAGCTCGGCGGTAAAGGTTGATTCTCCCGCGTCCATGGTACCTTTTAATTTTGATCCGTTCAGCCCGGTATTGGGTTGGAGCTGTTTGTTGAAGAGTTTTGCGCTGTTTTGCCAGAAGTCAACCTGTGCCGCCGGATCATTGAACCCGGCAGCAACCCGGTATTCAAGGCTGACATCCTCGGTAATAACCTCAGGTGTTTCCCCCCGGAGGATCAGGGTTGCATTGATGGTCACCCCGGGGGACAGCATCATCCAGCTGTTTGAACTGTCGGTCATAGAGCGCATGCCCAGATCACTCCAGGCCAGCAGTACGTACAGATCCTCATCCATGGTAAAGGGAGGAATATCAACAGCGGCAGCAGAAGATATCTCCACATCCTCTCCGGACTGCCGCTGGCCATTGAGTTGATAGGAAATATAATGGGCAACAGCCTCGCGTTCTTCGGCAGTGCCGGCGAAAGGAGGCATGTAGGGATGGGTCGTATTCATGTCCGCCAGCAGGTTGTCCAGACCCTGCTCGGAAAAGATCGAGGACAGGTCAGTAATATCATTGAGCGGTCCGCCGATAGAGTGACAGGGCAGGCAGAGGATATTGTACATCTCCCGACCGGCTTCCAGTTCATTGTCTGTGGTAATTTTTCTGTTGCTTACCCATTTTGCCTCTTTGAGCAACCCGTTCTGCTGTACGGTTGCCATATCCTCTTTCAGAATAGAGCTGGAATACATGTGATCACGCAGGATATAGGGGCGTCGTCCGCCCTCGCGGATGAACTCGAAACAGCCCATGTAGGCAAAACCCAGCAGCAGCATGATCACGGCAACCGGCCGGGTAACAAAGGACGGCAGCCGGACGGCGAGCAGTAGTCCTCCCAGGATCAGCAGCGGTGACAGGTAGAGAAAGCCGGTGATAAAGAGTTTCATCTCCGGCATGATGTCAAAGATCAATGTTTCCACATCGGCCGGCAGGGCAGCCCTGTACCACCAGGCTGATGCCAGCAGTACTGCAAAGGGGATGAGCAGGTAAAGGGCACAGTAGCGCACCATTTTCCGGCGAAGATTGTCTTCTTTGATCCAGGTTGAGGTCATGAAACCGAACAGACCGGCAATGATAATACACAGCGCTGTTCGGAAGAACAGAGCCGGCCAGAAGGTTGGATTAAAAAAACCATCCCAGAAGTTGTGGGTCCGGATCCAGTCCCCCGGGGTGAGCATGAAGTCGATGATGCCGTTGATAATAAAGAGCGACATCCAGGCCGCCCCGAAATAGATCCAGCCGATGACCAGGTGATTACGGCGGTCCATGCGGCTGTAGGAATAGTAGTAGATGAGCAGGGCAATGATTTCAATTGTGAAAAAGACCCATTCAATGGCCCAGCCAAAGACAAAGTTGTGGATCAGCACTGAGGTGGCGCCGGGATTGAGCAGGGCAATGGTAAACCAGATGCCTACTCCGGTAATGCCGCCGGCCACCATGGTGATGAGCAGGAAAAATTTGGTGTGTCTGCGGGCATAGTCGAGAATGGACTGATCATTTTCCCGGTAGGCCTTGTGTTCGGTCAGGACCAGGAACAGGCCGCCACCCACGGCAAAATGAGAGATATAGACGTGAAAAACCGCCATCATGGCGATCATCAGGCCACCGCCGAATGCGTCCAGCTGCCAGACAGGATAGTTCATGACTGTACCTCCCGGTTCTTAAAAGTCTGGTAGGTGATCTTCAGCATCCAGCCGATCAGCACCAGACCTCCTGCAAAGAAGAGCAGGAAGAGAAACAGGGGTGAATAGGCAGTTGAGACTTTAAGGTCTCCAAGGGAGAACCAGGGTTTGAGATAGGCAACCCGCAGAAATTCCCGGACCAGGATCATGGAGAAGATCGAACCCAGCAGCAGGTACAGAGCTCCCATGACTTGAAATCGCAATCCCTGAATGGCAGCCAGCAGGGCCGTGACTACGCCGATGATCAAAAAAAGGGAAAACAGGCCTCCTACCAGGCTTATCGGGTTGATTATTCCTTTCGGCAGCGAACCGAAGAACCAGAACCCCACGGCGAAGTTGGCAAACGTTGCATATCCGAACCAGTTGCAGCCGTAGCGAACCAGCTTTTCAGCTTCCGGGTCACCATTTTTCTGTCTTTGTCTGAAATACAGTCCAATGGCCAGGCCGCCGACAGCCAGGGAGGCGAGAACAAAATGGAGATAGCGGGGAATAAGGGTCGGATCGGAGAAGTTGAGCAACATGGCAGCAGGATGATCAAAATAGCGCTCCCAGGTCTGCGGCTGCAGCATCAGGGTGAAATTATTGCTGAAAAAAAATCCGATAACAAGCAGCAGGAAGCTGATCAGGCCGGTGGCCACCAGCCGGCCGTCTGCCATCCTGTCATATTGATAACGGTAAATATAGGCTGTGTAATAGGCTCCAATAAGGATTCCGACAATGGAGAGCCAGAGGGCCGCCATCAGCACCGAGCTTGCGTAGATGAAGTGACCATAAAGTACCTGGACAAAGAGCAGCGGCGCTACTCCGAAGTTAACGGCCAGGGCAATGGTAAAGGGAAGCTTGCGGGAGATCTCAACAGTCAGCGGACCGGTTTCGGCCGGCTGCTGGAAGTGGCGGACAAAGGCGATGATGATTGTCCCGAGCATGACATTCATGAACAGGATATGCAGGTAAAAGGTGATCAGCTGCAGAAGTTGAAACCAGCCCCAGTGAACGGGAATGGTATCAGGAGTGGGGATCAGAGTGGCCGGGTCCATGGATACCTCCTTGCAGTTTGAGTGCAATGAAGATCAATTATAACCTCGAACTATACGAAAGACACGATAATTAACCAAAAATGATGGGAGCAGGAAGAGTTATACCGGGATTACCGGCAGGGGATGGATACTCAGAGGAAGAGCGGAAGGGAGAAAACCGGTATGAGCTTCCTCCTGATCAATGGTAATGTTGAAAAAATATCATTCGACAATCTGGATGCATTTTTCCGGGCAATAGGCGGCGGCCTGGTACACTTCATCGGTAATGTCTGGCGAAATGCTTACCAGTTCCGCTTTTTCAGTCACCTCATCCATGCGGAATACATCCGGGCACATCTCCACGCAGGTTGCGCAGCCGCTGCATAAATAGACGTCTATTATAATTTCACTCATTGTTCTCTCAATTCGTCAACTGGACCTGGTTGCCGGCATGAAAATCCATCCTTAACAACTGCACTTGCTTAACGAATTTTTGGTAAAGGTTGTATCCGGAGCAACAGGATAATTGCCGTCAAAACAGGCCAGGCAGAAGTCTTCCCGTGGTATGCCGGTGGCTTCCACCAGACCGTCCAGGCTTAAATAGGTCAGCGAATCCAGGCCCAGGTAATCACGAATACCATCCAGGGATTTCTTTGAGGCAATCAGTTCAGTTGAGGAAGGAAAATCAATGCCGTAATAGCAGCCGTTTTTGGTCGGTGGACAGGAAACCAGCATATGCACCTCTTTGGCCCCTACATCCCGCAGGGCACGGACACGGCTTTTGCCTGTGGTGCCGCGAATAATGGAATCTTCGACAATAATGACCCGCTTGCCCTTAAGCAGCGAGCGCACCGGGTTGAGCTTGACCCGTACTGAAAAATCACGCATGGCCTGGGAGGGCTGAATGAAGGTACGGCCCACATAATGGTTGCGGATCATGCCCATTTCCAGGGGAATGCCCGAGGCCTGGGAATAGCCGATGGCTGCATAGTTGCCCGAGTCGGGAAAGGGCATGACGAAATCGCCGTCAATCGGCGCTTCCCTGGCCAGGATTTCACCCATCCGTTTGCGGGTTGCATAAACGTTGGTGCCGAAGATGTCGCTGTCCGGCCTGGCAAAGTAAACCTGTTCAAAAATACAAAAACTTTTACGCCTGGGTGACCAGGGAAAGATGGACTCAATGCCGTCCCTGTTGATGATCAGCACTTCACCAGGTTCCACATCACGTATGTACTCGGCGGTGATCAGGTCCAGCGCGCAGGTTTCGGATGCCACCACATGGGCGCCATTGCCGAGGCGTCCCAGGCAGAGCGGCCGGAAGCCGTTGGGGTCACGGACTGCAATCAGGGTGTCCGGAGTCATGAGCAGCAGAGAATAGGCGCCCCGAATGCAGGCAAAAGATTCTTTTATTGCCCTGGCAAGTCCCATGTCCAGGGTTCGGGCCATGAGATGGACTACGATTTCGCTGTCCATGGTGGTCTGGAAAATGGAACCTTTTTCCTCCAGATGATCGCGCAGGTCAATGGAGTTGACCAGGTTGCCGTTATGGGCAATGGCCAGGGGTACCCCCTTGTGGGTCACCATGAAGGGCTGGGTGTTGATAATGGAAGATTCACCCGTGGTGGAGTAGCGTACATGGCCTATGGCCAGGTGGCCTGACAGACGCTGCAGGTTGGCTTCGGTAAATACCTCCGGCACCAGTCCCATGTCTTTGTGCAGGGTCATTTTCGAGCCGTCACCGGAGACAATACCGGCACTTTCCTGGCCCCGGTGCTGCAGGGCATACAAACCGAAGTAGGTCAGTTTGGCAGCATCTTCATGACCGAAAATTCCGCAGATGCCGCATTCATGGGCAGGTTTTATTTGTTTTTCAACAACAGGAAGGGGGTTTTCCATAACAGGTCCTGTAGGAAAGGTCTGAAGGTATCAGTCAGCAGGCTGGAGAGGTTGCTGCTTAATGAAATCGTCTTCTTCTACCTTGTCACGTATATATGAAAATGGTTTGTAGAGCTGAACCAGCCATGCAGGTACAGCCTGTAATTACCTGAAACTGACAAGGCACAAAGAACATTTCTTTGTGCCTTGAAAATATGATACTGTAGTAAAATATGAACCATTCCTTCAAACCAGATAACAGTTTTTTTTTCAACAAAATATACCGATTTTTGGTAGTATATTGTAATTTTCGTATCAAAAACAATTATTTTTTTCATATTTGATTCAATCCGTTTTTTATGAATATTGAATTAACACGCACTGTTAAGGCAGCAGGTTGAGCAGCAAAACTTGGCCCCGGGGACCTGGGCCGGATTTTATGCAAACTGGATCTGCCCACCAGTCCGGATCTGATTGTCGGTTCGGAAACCTGTGATGATGCCGGAGTCTACCGCTTAAACAAAACCACTGCGCTTATCCAGACCGTTGATTTTTTTACACCCATTGTGGATGACCCCCATGCCTTTGGCAGGATCACCGCTGCCAATGCATTGTCCGATGTCTATGCCATGGGAGGAAAACCGCTTCTCTGTATGAATATTCTGGCCTGTCCGGTCAAGAGCATGGACAACCAGGTCTTCAGGGAAGTTGTAGAAGGTGGCCTGGAAAAGATCAGAGAGGCCGGAGCCCTGCTGGTGGGTGGGCATTCCATTGAAGACGATGAACTCAAATACGGGCTGTCCGTCACCGGTATTGTTCATCCCGATCATATCCTGCTCAATTCAGGTGCTCTGCCCGGAGACGTTCTGGTGCTTACCAAGCCATTGGGTACCGGTATTCTGTCTACAGCGCTCAAGGGCGGCCTTACCGATTCACAGGTGGAGCAGCAGATTGTCGATGTGATGGCAATGCTGAACCGGCAGCCGGCCGAGATTGTCGGACACGAGGATTTTGTAAAAGATCCGCAACTGGCAGCTCACAGCTGTACGGATATTACCGGTTTCGGGCTGTTGGGTCATCTGCATGAGATGGCGGAGGCCTCCGGGGTGTCAATGCGGGTATCGGCACGGGATCTCCCTGTTCTGGCCGGCACCCTGAATTTTATCAATATGGGGATTATCCCGGAAGGGGCGTATACCAACCAGGAATATTACAATCGCTGGATTATCAGCACGCTGGAGACATCAGATCCACTGGCTCTGCTGGGCTTTGATCCCCAGACCTCGGGGGGTCTGCTCTTTTCCCTGCCACCCGCTGGCGCCGAGCAGCTGCTTGCCGGGCTGTCCAGGCAGGATGGGCCGGGAGGCTGGGTCATAGGTGAAGTGCTGTCCGGTGACAAAGGTCACATCCAACTGGTGTAATATAGATGACAGTTATCTGCTTCATCAGAATCTGTTTATTCAGGGCTGCATTCCTGCTTTGTTTCACGTTTCCATATTGCACCTTTCTGCAGGCTGCTGAACTGCCCAGAGTATTCATTGTCCACAGCTATGATCAGGAAAATCTTGCCAGCGACCCGCAGGATAAGGGGATTGTCAAAGGGCTTGCCGAGCACGGTTTTGTTGATGGCAGCACAGTGACCATTGAACGTTTTTTCATGGACACCAAGCGGAACTATTCGGAACCGGACCAGGTAGAGTCTCGGGGCAGGGAAGCCCTGGAGCGGGTCAGGGCCTTCAAACCGGACCTGGTGTTTACTGTGGATGATAACGCTGCCCGTACCGTAATGCTGCCCTTGGTGGACAGCGATATCCCGGTGGTCTTCACAGGTATCAACAACAGGCCTGAGGTATATAACCGGGGCCGAAAGTTCATGCATACCAGGCAGCATCCGGGGCATAACATTACCGGAGTGTTTGAAAGGCTGCATTTTGACAAATATCTCAAGGTTATGGTGGAGGTCGTTCCGAATCTGAAAAAAATCGTGTTTATTGTTGATGATTCGCTTACCGGAAATGCCATAAAGAAACAGATCGAGGAGGAAATTTTTATCCAGGATGTTGATGTGCTTTACTCCATCCGGAAAGTCGGCAGTTTCAAAGAGTATAAACAGCTGATCCGGTGGATTGAAGCGGAACCTGAGATTGGAGCCTATCATCCCCTCGTGTTTCGCCTGAGGAAAGCAAATGGTGCGATTATTACAGGTCGTGATATCATCCAGTGGACACTTGGCCATACCCGAAAGCCGGCACTTTCCGGTAATTATTCCATGTGCAGGCTTGGCACCCTCGGCGGAGTCTCCATTGATTTTACCGCCATGGGAAGGCAGGCAGGGAATATGGGGGCAAAGATTCTCAAGGGGCAGCCTGCTGGAGAAATAGCCATTGAAGATGCCTCCAAATATGCCCTGGTTTTCAATGTTGCCCGTGCCCGGCAGTTGGGAATGGTGATTCCTCCCGAACTGTTGGGGGCGGCAGATCATGTGTTTGAAAAAATGGAGCTTGATGTTGTACCAAAGCCGTTTCATATCCTGATCGTACAGAGCAACGAAAAAGGGCTTGGTGTCGGCTCGGACATGGAAAAAGAAATGCTGGCCGAGCTTGCACGTAACGATTTTGTGGAAGGAGATAATCTGAAAATCTGCAGGTTTTACATGCAGACCAGGCGGACCTATAGAACCCCGAAGCAGGTATACCAGCGTGGTCAGGCCGCACTGGAAAAAGTGAAGCAGGTCAACCCCGACCTGGTGATTGTCCTGGAAGATACCGCAGTAAAAGAGGTCATGCTGCCCCTGGTGGACAGTTCATATCCAGTGCTGTTCGGAGGTGTCCACCTTCCCCCTGAGAAATATAATAAAGCGAAAAGATTCATGGTCAGCCGAGTCCGTCCCGGCCATAATATCAGCGGAGTGACCGGAGAGTACCAGTATGAAAAGACCATGCAGGTTGCCCACTTTGCATTGCCGCAGGCAAAAAATATTGTGTTGATTACCGGCAGTGGAACTTTCTGGCAGGACGACATGCAAAAGATCCTTGAGAAAAAGGCAGCAGCCTGCATGAGTAAATGTAACTTTACCTCTGTCCGTATTGAATCGGCTTCTACACTGAAGGAGTTTAAACAACTGGTTCTGAAAAACAACAGTGATCCTGATGTGGATGTCATCAGTGCTGTCTCACCGGTTGGACTTGTCCGGGAGGATGGGACCGTCAGTCCGCTGTCTGAAACACTGAGCTGGCTGTTTGCTCACCAGGCCAAGCCGGGCTTTACTTTCTGTGACAACTGGGTGCAGTATGGCTACCTGCTGGCAGCGGCCATTGATTTTGAAATTACGGGCAGGCAGCTGGGGCAGATGGCAGTCAGGGTGCTTCGTGGGGCAAATCCCGGTGATCTGCCCATCCAGAGTCCAAAAGCTCAATATATTACCGTCAATCTGGCAAGGGCACGTCAGCTTGGTACTGAGCTGCCGGTGGAAATTCTGGAAGCGGCACACAAGGTATACCACACCATGGAACCGGAAAAGGCGCATTGAACACGTGGTGAAAACAGCTGACAGATTACAATTTCGTTCCAGGCTGCTCTATTCGCTGCGGGTGCGCTTGATGGTGATGAGTTTTCTCATTATCCTGCTGCCCATGATGCTTGCGGCCTGGTCTGTCCTGCATCTGCTGCAGGAACATCTTGCCCGGGATGTGAGTAACCAGATGCAGTCAGATGTATCTGCAGCTTCCCTCTATTACCAGGGTCAGGTGGACAGGGTACGCTCCGCCGTTTCCACCATAGCCCTTGATAACATGGTCAAGACCACTTTGCGTCTGGGCATTTCAGGTCAGTTGCAGACCCAGCTTGATCAGCTTGCAGCCCAGCACCAGCTCGATCTCCTGTTGATTGTGGATCCGGCAGGCAATGTCGAACTTACCTCTTTATCCCCCCGCAATGAAGATGTTGACCTCTCAGAACATCCATTGATCGCTTTCGAACGGAGTGTTGACGTCACTTTCGGCACCATACTGGAACAAAACAGGTTTCTGCTCCATCTGCTGGAACAGGTAGGAAAGGACATTGATTTCAGACCTGTGGTTCTCATTGAAGCCGCTGCCCCCATAGCCCTGCGGGATAATCAGCTCGGAATCGTGCTTGGCGGAGTTATGGTCACGGATAACGGGGAACTGGTCCAGGGAATCCAGGCGGCCGCCGGTGGAGATCAGGTGCAGATTGTAGCTGGAGAACGTGTGGCGGCAGGAGGCTTCCATATTTCATCTGGAAAGTTCGGACGGCAGAGATTTTTTCCCGGCAGCCTGGATTATGCAGATCCTCAATTGCCGGATGTCGGCAACAGAGTTGTCAGTCCTCTGGACCGGACGGAATGGGTATATGCGTATCAACTGCTGGCCACGCCGGGCAGAGAATCAGAGCTGGCCCTGGTGATTCAGCGACCGCTGGCCGATATTCTTCAGGTCCTGGGTACTATCCGCCGGACTCTCTTTTTTGTTTTTGGAACTGCTCTGCTGCTGGCTCTGCTGGCAGCGGTGTTCATGTCCAGGTCCATTGCCGGACCTCTGCATGACATCACCAGGTCCATGCAGAAGATGCGCCAGGGGAGAAAGGTTGTACCCCTGGAGTGCCGGCGCGACGACGAGATAGGAGAGTTGATCACCGGTTACAATGATATGATTCAGTCCCTTGATGCCAGAATCATGGAACTGGGTGAAGAGATAAGCAGCAGGAAAAGAGCGGAAGACAGGCTTGCCACGGAATCGGAACGTCTTCGGGCAATTCTGCAGTCAATGGGCGACGCCGTGCTGGCTGCGGATATCAAGGGTCGTGTAGTACTCATGAACCGGGTTGCAGAGGAGATGACCGGCTGGAGTATGGATGAAGCCCTTGGCCGCCCGGTGCAAGAGATTGTCAGCACAACAGTACCGGATGGAAACGGAAAATCAGTGAACCTGCTTGAATGGGTTCAAAATAAACATGCGGAGCAGTTTGTTTTCAGGGATCTGCAGTTACTGCCCAAGGACGGTGAAGATAAGTTAATCAGGGCCAGGGGCTCCCGGCTCATTGACAGTAATGGGCAGGTGATTGGCGCTGTACTGGTAATCCGGGACGTGACCGGTCGTCGCAGGATGGAGGAAGAGCTTGCCAGGGGACAGAAGCTCGAGTCGGTTGGAGTCCTGGCAGGAGGCATTGCTCATGATTTCAATAATCTGCTGACGGCAATTCTTGGTAATCTGTCCCTGGCCCGGATGGTTTCAGCATCCAGTGATGCCCATTATAAAAATATCGAGGATGCGGAAAAGGCAAGCCTGCGGGCAAAGGAGCTGACCCAGCAGTTGCTGACCTTTTCCCGAGGAGGGAGCCCGGTTAAAGACAGCGTAAACCTTGAAGAGCTGATTATTGAGTCTGCAGAATTTGTTGCCCGCGGCTCAAAGGTTCGTCTGCGGTTTTCAGCCGATGATGATCTGTGGCCGGTACATGTGGATCGGGGACAGATCGGCCAGGTTATTGATAACCTGGTCATCAATGCTGTCCAGTCCATGCCTGAAGGCGGTTTTGTCGACATTGACACCATTAATTATCCGGTGGAACCAGATTCTCTGCTGCCCCTGACCGGAACGCGATATGTACGGATTGGAGTTCGTGATTACGGCGTGGGAATCAGCAAAGAGCATCTTGATAGAATTTTTGACCCCTATTTTACAACAAAAGAGCTTGGCAACGGGCTTGGCCTGGCCATCTGCTTTTCCATTATCAGGAAGCATGGCGGAATGATTACGGTAGATTCCGAGCCGGGCAGAGGAAGTGTTTTTTATGTCTATCTGCCAGCCCTTGATCCTGACAGGACGCAGGAAATAGAGACTGCCGGCACCAGGAGTCTGACGCCAGCAGGTTCCTGCAGGCGGATACTGGTCATGGATGATGATGAAACAGTTCGTACCGTGGTGCATCAGATGCTTGAACTCCTCGGATATGAACCGGAGGAGGCACCTGAAGGCTCCCAGGCCATCCGAATGTATGAACAGGCCATGGTGCAGGGAAGAAGGTACGATGCGGTGATTATGGACCTGACTATCCCAGGCGGCATGGGAGGCAAGGAGGCAATCAGCCGGTTATTGAAGATTGACCCGGCGGCACGGGTCATTGTTTCCAGCGGTTATTCCAGTCACGAAGTCATGGCCAATTACAGCAGGTACGGCTTTGCCGGTGTCGCGGTCAAGCCGTTTCGGATAGACGAGCTGGGCCGGTTGCTCAGGGAGCTGCTGGGATAAGGCGGTACTTTGGTATCAGGTACAAGCCCTTTAACCCTGAACCGTATACCGTGCTATGTAATAAGTGCCAGTATCAACCGCGTCAGATCCACCATGTCCTGCAGGCTGACCTCCTCATCCGTGGAATGGACATTGGTCATGCCGGTGGCGATAATGGCTGTCTGGAGACCGTAGCCGTTAAAGATGTTGGCATCGCTGCCGCCGCCGGCGACTTCATAGCTCAGATCCATGTCAATGGAGCGGGCCGCCATGTCAACCCGGCGGATGACTTCATCCTCCAGGGACAGTTGCATAAGCGGGAAGTCCAGTTCGGCCTTGAAATCCAATTCTGGAACCCCCCGTGCCTTCCCGGATGGATCACGCCAGTCCCTGACAGTGTTCGCAAATATTGTTTCAACGTCCCTGGTCAGGTGCTCCAGCTTTTCAGTGGAGTGGCTGCGTACTTCTCCATGAATGGTGACCTGCTCCGGCACGATATTTGAGGCGGCACCACCCTGGATGGTACCGAAATTGACCGTACTCTCCTCATCTATTCTTCCGAAAGGGGCTTTGGCAAGGGCCTGACCGGCCAGGGTAATGGCATTGATGCCCCATTCCGGGTGCAGTCCGGCGTGGGCGGCAACCCCTTTGATCGTGATTTTAAGTCGGTTGGCAGCAGGTGCACCGATGATCACCCTGCCGAATCCGCTGGAATCCAGGGCATATCCCTGTTTGGCTCTGATATGCTCAGGATTCAGGGCCTTGGCCCCGAGCAGCCCGATCTCTTCACAGGTGGTAAAGACATATTCCATGGGAATGTGGGCAAGGTCATTCTCACGGATAACCTGCAGGGCCTCAACCAGGGCGGCAATGCCGGATTTATCGTCACTGCCCAGGATCGTATTGCCGAGACTGGTAAAGACATCGTTGTTGCGGACGACCTTGACGCCGGTTCCCGGTTCAACGGTGTCCAGGTGGCAGTTGAAAAACAGCGGATCCCGTTCCAGGGTACCGTTAAAACGAAAAAACAGGTTCCCGCACTCAGAGCCGGTCTGCGCAGCAGTCTCATCCTCAAATGGTGGATCCGCCCCGAGGGAACAGAGCATGTCTGTCAGCAGGGCTGCCATGTCGCCTTCACTGCGCGAGGGACTGTCTGTTTCGCAGAGCTGGATAAAAGTCATGGCCAGCCGTTCCCGATTTATGTCCATAGGTTTCCTGTTAACTGTGTGAATGCAAAAGGACGACAGCATGGGCGCTGATACCTTCTCCGCGCCCGGCAAAGCCCATTTTTTCCGTGGTGGTTGCCTTGATATTGATGTTTTCCGGAGCTGTATCACAGACTGCGGCTAGCCTGGCCCGCATGAGTGCCAGGTGAGGGGCAAGTTTCGGCTGCTGGCAGACAACAGTGATATCAGCATTGGTGATCTCCATGTTCTTTTCACGGACCAGTTCCATGACCTCTGCCAGCAGTTTGAGGCTGTCTTCACCCAGAAACCGGTCATCGCTATCCGGAAAATGACGGCCGATATCACCACTGCCCAGCGCACCCAGAATACCATCCATCAGGGCATGGGTCAGAACATCTGCATCCGAGTGACCGGCGAGACCCAGGTGAAAGGGGATTTCCACTCCACCCAGAATAAGTTTTCGTCCCTCCACCAGCCTGTGGACATCAAAGCCGTGTCCGATCCGTATCATGCTGTTTTTTTCTCGAAGCAGGCCGGAGGCAATTGCAAGATCGTCAGGCCTGGTAATTTTGATATTCTGTTCACTGCCCGGAACCACCGACACTGCAATACCGGCGTGCTCAAGCAGGGAAGCCTCATCCGTGCCGATGAAGCCGGTTGCCCTGGCGAGTCTGTATGCCCGTTCAAGCATTTTTCTTTTCATACCCTGCGGTGTCTGGGCCTGCCAGAGTCGGGATCGGTCGATTGTAGCGCTGATTGAGTCTCCAGTCACCTCTTTTAAGGTGTCTTTGACCGGAACTGCGGCAATTACTGCCCCATGTTCCGCAATACCGGTAATGCAGCGATCAATGACCTCAGCGGTGATCATCGGACGTGCTCCGTCATGCACCAGTACGGAGTCAACTCCGGCGGGCAGGGCATCCAGCCCCTTGCGTACCGAGTCCTGCCGCGTCTCACCGCCGGCAGTGAAAATCAGTTGCCGCTGCAATTCGGCATGAAAAAAAGACAGGATCTGCTTTCTGGAGGAGTCCAGGTAGTCTGCAGGCAGGGCAACAACAACGGTATGGATAAGGGGGTGGACAAGGAAAACCCGGAGTGTACGCACCAGGATCGGTTCCCCTGCCAGTTCAAGAAACTGTTTCGGCAGCCTGGATTTCATGCGGGTGCCGAACCCGGCTGCAGGGATAATAACACCTGCTGCAGGTGGAGATCCGGAGGGAGAAAGGTGCTGGCTGCTCATTATATATTTCTTTTACCTGACACCTGAAACCTTATACCTGAAAAAAAGGGTGGACTGTAAGCCGAATTCTGTACCTGCCTGCGCAGGCCATGATCATTTAACTGGGATACCGGTCACCCGGTACCTCGTGCAACCTACCCGGAGACTTCAGACGGGCAGCCTTCAGGCGTCTCCCTATTTGGTCTTGCACCCGGTGGGGTTTACCCTGCCTTCCGTGTCGCCACGCAAGCGGTGAGCTCTTACCTCGCCATTTCAACCTTACCTGTGAATGCACGCATTCCATCGGCGGTGTATTTTCTGTGGCACTTTCCTCCGGTTACCCGAAGTTCGCGTTACGAACCACCGTGCCCTGTGGTGTTCGGACTTTCCTCTCCGGCAGTACAGCCGGAGCGATCATGCGTCCACCCTGTTTTTTTCATCTATTCCCCTGTTTGCCAGTTCATCGGCCCGCTTGTTCTGTTTCCTGGGAATATGGTCGATAGACCAGTTATCAATGGATGCCAGCAGGCTTTTCACTTCGTTAAACAGCGGTTTCAAACCGACATTTTTCACCTTGTATAGCCCCAGTATCTGGCGGACAATCAGCTGTGAGTCCAGGAAGATTGCCAGCCGTCTGCAGCCAAGCTCAACGGCTGTCTGCAAACCCAGGATCAGGGCCTTGTATTCAGCAACGTTGTTGGTGCTGCTGCCCAGATACAGGGAACGGGCCACAAGTTCCCGGTTGTCATCATCCAAAAGCACAATTCCAGCCCCTGCATCTCCCGGGTTTCCCCTGGAGGCACCGTCAGTGAACAGTCTGCAGGAAAGAACAGTATCAGCGGCCGGCTCGGTGAACAGGTTCTGCTGTTTTGCCGGCTGACGGGCAACGCTCATTTTTCCTCTCAGAACTTTCCGCACAGCAGTTGCAGGAACAGTCGGAAACAGTTCTTCCAGGGTGGAGTCCGGCAGCCTGTCAGCCAGAACAGTGAGAATATGTTCCCTGTCAAGACAGTTTGTCATCTGTTTTGCTGAGAGAAATTTCCGGAGTTGAGATCAGAGCGGCAATAACATACCTGTGAGTGATTATAAGTTTTATGTGCATAGTACAAAATAGTTACTAATCCTGCGAAGAATTGCGGCAGGATATGTCGGTTTCGGACACATCATCCAGGCAAAAAAGAGGAGAACCGGACGGTTCAGCTTTCTTCTTCCACGTCCTGGTAATAAAAGATACGTTGACAGGTCGGACAGGAGTGTATCTGTTCGCCCTTGCGTATTTCATTATATTGCTGAGGCGGTATAGCCATGAAGCAGCCCTGGCAGACACCGTCCTTGACCTGGACTACGGCAAGACCGTTACGTTTCTTGAGCAGCTTGTCGTAGCGTCTCATCATGGATTCCTGTACATCTTTGGCCAGTTTGTTCCTTTTGTTGGCAACGGTCTTTCTGCGGGTATTGAGTCTTTTGATCGCTGCCGCTACTTTTTCGCTCTCTTCAGCCAGCAGTTCTCGTTCACCTGCGCAGATATTTTCCAGCTCTGCAGCCTCTGCTTCAGCCTGTTCAGCCTGCTCCATAACCTGCAGCAACTGTTCCTCTGTGTCTTTGATCAGTCTTTTGGCTTCCTCGATTTCTTTGAGCAATGCCTGGTGTTCACGACTGGTCTGCACCTGCATCATCTTGTTCTGGCGTTCCTTGATCCGGACACCGGCATCTTCATGGGCTGCTTTGATATCACGTTGGCGCTGCTCAAGTTCCTCCGCCCTTTCCCGGCACTGGCTGATGGAGGTTTCCTTATCCAGAATTGACTGTTCGCGATCTGTAAGTTCCTGCTGCTTTTCCTCAATATCCTGGTCAAATCCGGACAGCTCCAGGTCATATTCCTGCAGGGCAATAAGTTTGTTGATTTTTTCTTTCAATGGTGCACTCCTCAAGTATCAGTTCGGCCGAGTTCGTTTTCGGCTGATGGTAACAGTGAAAAACATTAATGCGTAATCAGTTTCAAGGGCGGATCCTGGTGAGCGGTGAATATCTGTACAGTCAGTTCTGCTGTTTTCAACCTGCTTCCCAGCAACTGCTTCAGTGCGGGCATGGCAGGGTTTTCAGTGGCAAAGTGACCACCGTCAATAAGCCACAGCCCGGCCTCTTCAGCCCAGCGGGCAACGGCATGCTTGACTTCAGCGGTAATAAAGGCATCAGCACCGGCCTGCAAAGCGGTTTCGGAAAGATCTGAACAGGAACCGCCGCAGACCGCTACCCGGCTGACCCGTTCAGGGCGAGGCCCGGCCTCGAGCAACCAGGGAGGGGAGAGAGCAGTATATATCCCGGCGATGAAGCTTTCCGGAGAGAGGTCTGTTTCCAGATCACCTATTCTGCCGAGACCACAGATATCACCGCATTCCCTGCCCGCAACCAGGGGGTTTATGTTGACAAGGCCAAGGGTCCGGGCCAGTACATCGCTGACCCCGCCGTCGGCGGAATCAAGGTTGGTATGGCAGCCAATGACATGGACTCCTGCCTGCAGAGCAGAACGAATAAAGTTGCCTGCGGGCTGGTCGGTTCGCAGGTTTTTCAGGGGATGGAAGATCGCCGGATGGTGAGTGATAACGAGTTCAGCACCAAGGTGTTTCGCCTGGTCAATCAGTGCGATTGTCGGGTCAAGGGCCAGCAGGATCCTGTTGACCCGGTGGTGCGGGCTGCCGATCAGCAGGCCGACATTATCCCACGTCTCTGCAAGATCGTCTGCTGCAATATCGTTAAGAATGTTGAGTATATCCTGAACTGTTGCCACGATTGGTTGAGAGCAAAGAAAAAGAGGTACACCCCTTAGGGGATGTACCTCTGTAACTGACGTTTCGTCTGGTACCTGCCTGTTGTTAAAAACAGAAATTTTCGCAGGAAATAGTGTTGTTTCAAAGCCTGTAAAAAAGTAAAAGGGTCTGCATGGAAACCATGCCGTCCTGTTTTCTGTTGGTGGGCCTACCTGGATTCGAACCAGGGACCGACCGGTTATGAGCCGGTGGCTCTAGCCAACTGAGCTATAGGCCCATTTTATGTAGCAAATTTTTAATATTACCAGTAGAAATATTTTGGTCAATAAAAAAGAGCAAATGATTGGAAAAAATTGACGTGGAAAGATTTCTTTGTATTGTATAGCCTGACTATGCGGTCAGCCGTATGTTTCTGTTCAGCTCTGCAGATGTAACTGGTGTCTGTCCAGAAATGAGGATTTTCGTTCGAGGTCAAGGAATGCGGTAAAAATAAGCGCAGGCATATAAGTGATATTCCGAGCATTATTTTTTGAGTATGACGCCGAGATCGGGCGAAAATACCATTTATGGACAGGCACTAACTGATCGCTTAAAGGTTAAGAGTTTGACAGGTTGGAAGCAATCCTTGCCGACAAGACCGCAGCACCC
>CAZKBZ010000035.1:0-27625 GCA_964551175.1 uncultured Desulfobulbus sp. | reverse complement strand
AATTTTCCTGTTCCTTGATCTCAAACGAAAATTCTAATTTTTCAAGGCACCCTTCAACTTATCCATGTTTCATCAAAAACTGCAGAGCAGCTTCGGCAACCTCATCCACACTTATCTGCTCCATGCACTGGAAATGGTCTTTCGGACAATGGGTTTTCATGCAGGGGCTGCAGTCCAGGGGCCTGCGGATAATGGTTGCCTTCTCACTGAATGGGCCGGTTGCAACATGATCTGTTGAGCCGAAAACAGCAACCAGCGGAGTCTGCAGGGCCGCTGCCACATGCATCAGCCCGGAATCATTGGTCACAAATACGTGGCAGCGATCAATGCAGGCCATGGCAAGAGCAAGACTTGTTTTGCCGGTAAGATCCAGCACCTGGTCACCGGCTGCTGCCGAAATCTCTGCTGCCGCCTCCTGATCCGCCTCTGTTCCAAAAATCACGATCAACCCATTGGTTGCTGTTGCCAGTTGCCGGCCGAGTTCTCCATATTTTTTTGCAGGCCATCGTTTTGCCGGCCCGTAAGCTGCGCCCGGGTTAAGACCGATAACAGAGACATCCCTGCCCTGTGATGCTTTTTTTATTACAGTCTCCGCCTCACGAACCGCTGAAGGCTCAAGAAAGAGTTCCAGTACGTCCGGTCCCGGTTGCAGTCCCAGCCCCTGCAGCATCTCCTGGTAATAATGAACCTGATGTCTGGAGCCGATGTCCGGATGTCTGCGTACCCCATGGCTAAGAAGAATCCCTCTACCGTCTGTTGTGTAGCCTGCCCGGACCGGTATACGGGCAAGCCTGGTTATAAGGGCGGCCTCAAAGGCATTCTGCAGCAGGATGGCCATGTCAAAATGGACGGTTCGCAGCTCTGCTGCAAGGTGTAATTTCCCCTTAAGCCCTTGATGGCGTCCTTTTTTATCATAGGAAAAAATGTGATCAATATGCGGGCAGGCAGCAAACACATCCGCCACCCAAGGCAGGGCCAGCAGAGTGATATCACTGTCAGGGAAATTCTCTCTTATCGTCCGGACCGCCGGGGTAGTCATGATCGCATCGCCGATCCAGTTGGTGGAACGGATCAGGATTTTGCCCGGGTTTTCAGGAAAGGGCTTCATGAACCTTATTTTTTTCTCTGTTCTGCCAGCAGGCGGGCGAGATTGTCAGCAGCAAAGCTGATGGACCCATCCTGCTCCAGGGCGATCCTGTAATTGCGAATTGCTTCGTCCAGACGGCCGAGATGCTGCAGATTGATGGCCAGGTTGGCGTAGTCTATGGCTGAAACCGGGTTGAGTTCCACTGCCCGCTGAAAATGATGCGCAGCCTGGTCATAGCGGGCTGCCTTATAATGGCAGACCCCAAGGATATTGTGGATATCCGGCCGCTCCTCGTCCAGTGCAAGCCCCTTCTCAAGAACAGGCACAGCCTCTGCAAATCGCTGTAAATCACGCAGGCAACTGCCCAGGTAAGAGTAGATATAGGGCTTGTCTTCCGTGTTTGGTTCCAGGGTGAGGGCACGTTCAAAACATGCGCAGGCCGCTTCAACGAGTCCCTGGTCGTACAGGTTGCGGCCTCGATAAAATTCCAGGTAATAGGCGTCCGGCAGATCCTGCTGCATGGCGGAAAGTTTTTCTTCAAGAGCAGCCGGTTTCAGCAACTCTGCAGCGAGCTTGGCTGCAAACAGAGGAGCATCACCGGAATCAGCCCGTTCCCTGAAATGGCAGCCGGGAATAATGGTGTAGGCTGCCGGTATCTGCAGCTGCGGGTGCATGGTATCTATGACCAGGACCTCCATATCGATTTTGCGTAATGCATCCAGGCAGTTGTTGAGTTCACGAAGCATATCATCGTCGGAAAGATCTTTGATCTCATCAATACCAATGGTTTTTTCAGGATGTACAACATAGTCGATGTCGGCAAGTTCAAGCGGTTTGGGAAGACCTGAGGCAACGTAGTTGGAACCTGATTCAAAATCCCCTGCCAGTTGGGCAACCTCGGTCAGGGCGCGAATCAATGCCTTGTCTGCTCCCGGTGTAGTACCGGCAGTGTAGACCAGCTCGCTCCTGTCCGGGAACGTAGACGGATCCCATCCCATTGCACCAATGGTCGGAATACCGGTATCAAGGGAAAAATCATTGACATACAGCTTGATGCCGTTGCGTTCAAATTTGTCAATCAGCTCCCTGGCAACAGGATCTGTGACGGAAGCAAGATCAATGGCGGGGGTACGGATTTTCTTCCTGGTTATAACAGCACAGACATGTCGCTCCACCACCTCGCTGATGCCCTGCAGGACAGCTTCTTCAATGGTGTTGCCGGCACAGGGGCCGTTAAATTCGTTAATGGCGTAAAACCAGGAAAACGGCACCAGAACGTCCTCATCACGGCTGAGATTTCTGGCCCAGGTCCAGCGCATGGGCAGACCGGAAAGCAGCCTTTCAAGCTGTTCTGTGCTGCGGGTGGTATCATGTACGGATTGCAGCAATGTGGCCGGTGACAGCACCGGGTAGCCGGCAGCAACCATGGCCGGGTAATCGCCGATGAGAAAATTGTCCGGGTTTTTCAGAAAGGAAAAAAAACTGAACCGCTCGCCAAGCTCCATGCAGGCGCTGGCCTTTGACTGCTCCGGGGTCGAGCCCTTGCCCATCTGCTTCTTTGTACCGATGATTTCACGGGCATCTTTGCCGCAGACACTGAAGTATACCGGGATATCAAGCCGGCCCGTATCAATGCGCCGCACCTCTTTTAAGATATCAAGCCCTGCAGCTTTCAGTCTTTTCCGAAAACGGTCAACTGTTTCCACGGGACTGCAGGCCTTATCCTGGTCATATGTATACTGTTTCCGGCAGCTCTGCAGCCGAATGGTTTTTTTCTGCATTAATTTTTATTAATTGTAAGTAGTTAAGAGAAAGAGACAATGAAATCCTCATCGGCAAACAGCTTTCGGATTCTTGTTTTCCATGAGGATCCGTGCGGCTGGAAAATGCAATTCCGTCCTGTATCGCCGACAGCCTGCAGCTCAATATCCAGCCGCTCTGCAGGTTGCAGGCTGCCCAACCGGTCCGGCCATTCAATAACGGTCAGCCCAGGTCCGCCAATATAGTCGATCAGACCGGCACCTTCAACATCCTCCTCACCGGACAAACGGTAAAAATCCATGTGATAAAGGGGGATACGGCCGGAATATTCATGCAGCAGTCCAAACGACGGGCTGGATATATACTGTTCAACAGGCACATCAAGGCCACCACCAATGGCCTGGGTCAGGGTTGTCTTGCCGGCACCAAGATCACCGTACAGGAGAATAACATCACCGTTTTCGGCAATCCTGCCCAACCGGCGACCCAGTCGTTTTGCAGCCAGTGCATTTTCAAGAAAAAGGCTGAACTGATGATCCATCGCAGCAACAACAGATGTCATTTGCCGGGTTCAATCCACCAGCTGTACAGCAGCTGGTAGGGATTATAGTACAGCGGCAATGTGTCGGGCATGCTGAATTTTGCGCTGTAGGCAAGACGGTGATAGGCAAGGTACCAGTTGGGCACAACATAGTAGCCATACCAGAGTACCCGGTCGAGAGCCTTGCAGGCAGCGGTCAAGTCCTCCTGTGTTTCGGCGTAAATGATCGATTCAACCAGGCTGTCCACCACAGGAGAATTGACTCCGGCCAGGTTTCTGGAACCTTTGCGGGATGCTGAGGAAGAAGACCAGTAATCCCGCTGCTCATTGCCCGGAGACTGGGACTGGCCGAAAACGTTGACCACCATGTCAAAATCAAAATTCTTGACCCGGTCGCTGTACAGGGCGGGATCAATGGTACGGTAATCAGCCTTGATGCCCAGCTTGGCCAGATTTTTCACATACGGGGCCATGACCCGCTCAAAGGAAGGACTGACCAGGAGAATTTCAAATTTGAACGGGGTACCGTCTGCAGATGTCAGCACTCCGTTTTTCACCTGCCAGTCCTGCTCGGAAAGCAATTTCTTGGCCAACCTGAGATTAGCACGCAGACTGGATGGCGGCCTGGTGGTCGGGGGTGTCAGAGGAGTTGTGAACACCTCAGGTGGCAACTGTTCTTTAAAGGGGGCAAGAAGTTTAAGCTCAGCCGGCCCGGGCAGGCCGGTTGCCGCAAGGTCTGAGTTGCTGAAATAGGAGTTGGAACGGGTATACTGATCAAAGAACAGGGTTGTATTGGTCCACTCAAAGTCCAGGGCCAAGCCAAGGGCCTGGCGTACTTTGGGATTCTTGAACAATGCACGACGGGTATTAAAGACAAACCCCTGCATGCCGGCATCATTTTTATGGGGAAACCGTTTTTTGATCAACTCACCGCTCTCAAAACGACGGCCGGTCAGGTCGCGCTGCCACTGCTTGGCAATATTGATCACCATAAAATCAAACTCACCTGCCTTGAATGCCTCAACACTGACAATCTGATCCTTGAAGTACTTGATGGTGATGGTGTCGAAATTAAACATTCCCCTGCGGGTTGGATGGTTGTTGGCCCAATAGTCTGGATTACGCTTATAGACGATGGATTTGCCGTGATTAACCTCTTTAATGACATAGGGGCCTGAGCCGATCGGCGGTTGCATGGTATCGGTTTCTCCGGAGGGATCAAATCCGTGCTGCTCATAAAAAGATTTATTCAGTATTGGTAACTGTGCTGCAATCATGTGCAGTTCGCGGTTTGGCTTGTCAAAAAGAAAACGGATCCTCTGTTGATCCAGTATTTCCGCACCGGTTATATTCTGCAGATAAATCTGGTAAAAGGGATGTGCCTTGTCGCTTTTCAGGGTATCCAGAGAGTATTGTACATCATGGACCGTTACCGGCGTACCATCTGAAAATCTGGCCCTTTCATCAATGGTAAAGGTGACGGATTTCCTGTCCGCTGCCAGCTCGATATCCTTTGCAATCAGGCCGTAGGCTGCAAAAGGCTCATCCAGACTGGCAACTGTCAGCGTTTCAAAGATAAATGAATCCAGTCCGAACGGGGCGCTCCCCTTCAGGGTAAACGGATTCATCTTGTCAAAACCGCCAAGATCATGCAGGATCAGGGAGCCGCCTTTGACCGCTTCTGGAGAAGTGTAGTCAAACCGGCTGAACCCCTGTCTGTATTTCAATTTGCCGTCTATGGAAACACCGTGGGCTGCGAAAAGTGAGCAGGGAACAATCATCAGAAAAAGAGTGATGAGAAAAGACTTGAAGAGTCGCATGAACCTTTTATTGAAAAAATTATTGTGAAATCGGTTGTAAAAATATAATCATAATCGAAATCCTTTGACTGAACAAGTTTTGCAGATATACATCCATACAGTGGCCGACACCCGGTAAACGGCAATATCAGGGAACATACTATATGAGTGCAACAAAAGAATGGGACTGCCTGAAGACGACCTGGCTGGTTCTGATCATTGCCCTTGTTCTTCGCCTGATCATCAGCGGTCAGTTCCTGCTGGCTCCGGATGAGGCCAATTACTGGCAGTGGAGCCGTTATCTGGATATCGGCTACTATGATCATCCACCCATGATCGCCTGGACCATATGGCTGGCAACTCAGCTTTTCGGTCAGACTGAATTTGCGGTCCGTCTGCCGACGATCCTGGGCATGACAGTTGCATCCGTGTATATCTGTCTGCTGGCTGCACGCTGGTTTTCCTGGCGCTGCGCCTTTCATGTCGCCCTGGCCAGCCAGGTGATCCTGCTCTTTAACGGATCAGCTCTTATTGCCACCCCGGATGGGCTGCTGCTGCCCTGCTGGGCTGCTGCCTGTTACCATGGTGCCCAGGCACTTGAACGCAACAGGCTGAGCCAGTGGCTGCTCACCGGCATCTGGTTCGGTCTCGGTCTGCTCTCCAAGTACACCATGCTGCTCTTTTTACCTTCGCTTTTTTTCTGCATGCTCTTTACCCGGGTCTACCAGTCTAGGCTGTTTTCTTATAAACCATGGCTGGGTTTGCTGACGGGTGGTCTTGTTTTCACCCCGGTGCTGGTATGGAACTCCCGCCATGACTGGGTTACCTTCCGGCATGTTCTGTTCCAGGGAGGAATAGATAACTCAAATTTTCTTACACTTCGGTATGTTGGTGATTTTTTCGGAAGCCAGGCAGCTCTGCTCTCACCTGTTCTCTTTCTGTTTCTTCTTGCCGGCTGGATAAACGGCTGGTCCAGCAAACGGTTACGCCCGGGTGATGGACCTTTTCTGATCAGCCTGTCCCTGACAACCTTTCTCGTTTTCACCCTGCTGGCCTTTCACGTTCGAATTTACGGAAACTGGCCCGCACCGGCATACCTGACCGGGCTGATCCTGGTTGCTGCACTGTACAGTCCCGGCCAGGGAGGAAGACCGGCCCTGCACCACAGGTTGTGGAAATTCGGTATAGGGCTTGCCTTTCTCATGTCTGCAGTCGTTATCCTGCAACTCCTCTATCCTGTGCTCCCTGTCAAAGTGGATCTTGACCGGACAGCCAGGGAAACCGTCGGCTGGGACGAGCTTGGAAAGGCGGTTGATAGTGTGGTCAGGGAAATGGAGCGCCCTGATAACACTTTTGTCTTCGGCCTGCGTTATCAGCTTGCCAGTGAACTGGCCTTTTATATGCCGGGACAACCTTACACGGTTTCCATTAACCGCTGGACAAGACCGAATGTGTATGATTTCTGGTTTGATGATGAGATGCTTATAGGTCAGGATGCAGTCGGTGTCTTTGATGACAGGAATTTAACCATTCTGCTCTCCCGGATTTTCGAGCGTGTTGATCCGGCTGAAGAGATCCCTGTCTACCGCGAATCTCTCTGGTTTGGCAGGGAGCTGGTGCACACCCTGTACCTGGCACGTTGCTACGGCTTCAAAGGCGGACTCAGGTGGCAGCCAACAACAATGCATGATATCAGATCGACAGATTAAAGGCCACCTTGCAAAATAGCAATTTTGCAAGGTGGCCTGAAAGCTTTCATCTTGAAGTTAAGGACTCCTCCTTTCTCGCCCCATCAACGGCCTTTTTCAGTGCAGCCCTGTGTACGTAGCCGGCATAATGGACCGGACTCTTTCCGGTTATAGGATCAAATCTGCCGGGATTGGCTGTGCACAGGTACTGTATTTCACGGGGTAGAAGGCTCATGGCCTCTTCAACATCAACCCCGATAACCCTCTCAATGATATCCCAGGTTGCACCACAGGGAGCGCCACGCAGAACTTCAAGGTCTGTAATCCTGTCACCATCCAGTTTCACCCTGTATTCGGGAAAACCGAACTGATCACCATAACTCCCAAGTCTTTTGTGTCGACCGAGTCCGCAGCAGGTGAAAGGCGTCATGGCATCCTCGCTCTTTTTGCCCGAGGCAACAACCGGTATCTTCTTTTGTTTGCATAACATGATAAGGTAATGGGACAGGTCCGGATGGGTCAGGTAGTCCAATACAAGATCGGCTGAAAAGGAATCAGTAATATACTCTTCAGGATTATCCACAAATTCGGGAAGTGATTCGTCAATGGATATAACTTCAAAAATTTCAAGTCCGGTTCCATATTCCTCCATCCCAGCAATTTTATGTTGTCCGGAGCCGTTTTGTTCAAAAACCAGGATTTTCATTTTGCGTCGCCAGTTTAGAATGTAATGGTTTGTATTATCATCTGAATCCAATCCCCGTGACAGGTTGGATTTGCCGTTCACCAACAAAGGGTATATACTTTTACCTAAAGAAACGCACTGTTCAATCGGGAATGAATGCAGTAAACAGTACCTGTCATTCTACTTCGCGATCTGCATCATTTGCGTCAGGGTACCTTGAAAAATAACAGCAGACTTCAAAAAAACACAGAGTACGCCACAACCATGAAACTTGCAACCTCAACTCAGATGCAGGGGCTGGATAAGACAGCCATCCAGAAGATCGGCATACCCGGTATTGTACTCATGGAAAATGCCGGCCTGGGCACGGTTGATCAGATGGAGCTGGAATTTGGTCCGGTCCGGGAAAAATCAGTCATTGTTTTTATTGGCCCAGGCAATAATGGCGGAGACGGGCTGGTGATTGCCCGCCATGTCCTCCAGCGTGGCGGGTTTCCCTATCTTGTCTATCTTGTCACTCCTGAAAAATTGAGTGGTGATGCAGCCATTAATGCAGCTGTCTGTGAAACAGTTGGTCTCCCGAAAATGGTTGTTCAGCAGGAAGGTGATATGACTCTTCTTCGGGAACAGCTGAAAAACACTCATTTTGTACGGCCGGTACATAGTCTGGTCGACGCCCTTTTTGGAACCGGCTTGAAACGAAACCTGGAAGGTCGGTTTGCATCTGTTGTCCGGCTGATCAATACGCTTTCCGACAAACAACAATGGCCGGTTACGGCCGTGGATATACCATCCGGTCTCTGCGCTGACAGCGGTGAAACACTGGGCTGCAGTGTAGAGGCTGACTTGACGGTTACTTACGGACTTGCAAAACCCGGTCATTTTCTGCACGGAGGGCCATCCGTCGGCAGGCTGGCAGTTGTAGACATCACAATCCCCAAACAGGTTGTTGAGGCTGCATCTCTGCCCGGCAAAGTTCTTGACAGGGACACCGGCAGTCTGCTGCTGCCACGACATAAGGCAAGCCATAAAGGCAGTTTCGGCCATCTGCTCATCCTGGCCGGGTCCGTGGGCAAGACCGGTGCGGCCATACTCAGCGGTCAGGCTGCACTGCACAGCGGATGCGGCCTGGTTACTCTGGCCGTACCAGGCGAGTTGAATGCTGTCTTTGAAACCAGTCTGCCCGAGGCCATGACTGTCCCCCTGCCCGCATCAGCCAGGACTTTTTCCATGGCTGATTACGATTTGATCACAGAACTGCTTGCAGGAAAAGACGGGCTGGTTCTTGGACCGGGGATAGGAACTGACCCTGATACTGGAAAACTTGTGAGACGGCTGTACAATGATCTGAACCTGCCGATCATTGTGGATGCCGATGCTCTCAACCTGCTGGCTCAGGAACCCGGTGCTGCTGCAGCTGCCGGCGGCCCGCGTATCCTTACCCCGCATCCCGGTGAAATGTCCCGGCTGAGCGGTAAAAGTACAGTGGAAATTCAGGCAGACAGGCTCAATGCTGCAAACTGGCTTTCAGACGTGCAGATCAACAATGATCATGAAATTGTCACAATCCTCAAGGGAGCAGGAACTGTAGTCTGCTCAAATAAAGGCAGGTGGGCCATTAACAGCAGCGGCAACAACGGCATGGCAACCGGCGGCATGGGTGATGTTCTGTCCGGACTGATCGGCGGACTGGTTGTTCAGGGATATTCTCTCTGGAATGCATCCGGAGTCGGGGTGTACATGCATGGACTGGCTGCAGACCTGGTGGCGGAAAAACAACCCCGTGGCTACCTGGCATCAGAGGTTGCTGCGGCACTGCCACTGGCAGCCCGGAAAATGATCAGCTCTCAAGACAGCTAAAGCGAAAAATATTTCACATAACAGGAGATTCCATGTTAACGGCAAAAGAACTTATGAGCACGGATGTCATCACGGTTACTGCTGAAACGTCTGTACGCGAACTGGCAAAGATCCTCTCAGACAATAATATCGGCGGTGCACCTGTGATTGATGATAAGGGTTCAGTCATTGGTGTGGTTACGGAAAGCGATCTCATAGACCAGAACAAAAAGGTGCATATCCCCACGGTTGTGGCCATACTGGATTCCTTTATCTTTCTAGAAAGTCCTGAAAAAATGGAAAAGGAACTGAAAAAAATGGCAGGGAGCAAGGTAGAAGATATCTTTGCCCGTGAAGTCATCGCGGTGCAGCAGGATACGCCTCTGGATGAAGTCGCCACCCTGATGGCTGAAAAAAAGGTGCACACCCTGCCCGTGCTGGACGGAAATGAACTGGTGGGCGTGATCGGCAAATCCGATATAATCAGAATTATTGCCCAGGGAAAATAAGCTGCAGTGAAAATTAAAAAAAAGCAGAAGGTTACAAGGTGAAAGACCGTGCAGCCTGGGGATTGAACGAAAAAGTCTTCAAGAGGTTTCTACTTCCTCTGTTTTTTCCTTCTGAAACAGAACCCAGCAGTTACGGCCTTTTTTCTTTGCCTGGTACATGGCGATATCGCCATGACGAAGCATGGTCTCCGCATCCTGGCTGTCATCGGGAAAAACGCTGATGCCGACACTTGCTCCTATGTAGCAGATGTGATCATTGACCTCAATCGGTTGATTGAGCAGTTTAATGGTCTTGTCAGCTACATTTTTTGCGCCTTCAAAGGTATCCGTACTTTCCAGCAGGATAACAAACTCATCACCACCCAACCTGCAGACGGAATCCGAAGCACGGAGCATGGAGGTCAAACGTTGAGCAACTTCAACCAGTACCTTATCTCCAACACCATGACCGTAAGTGTCATTAATAGGTTTAAAGCGGTCAAGGTCGATGAAAAGCAGATACAGTTTCCGGTCGTAGCGTTTTGTCAGGGAAATAGCCTGGGGCAGCCGTTTACGGAAATAATTTCTGTTGGGAAGACTGGTAAGGGAATCATGGTTGGCCATGAAACGAATCAGTTCAGCTGCCTGCTGACGTTCCGTTATGTCCTGGAAGACAAGGACTGCACCGGAAAGTCGCTTTCCCTGGACAATCGGAGTTGACCTGAAGTCTGCAGGAAAACTCGTTCCGTCCTGTCTTAACATCCGTATCTCATCATAATGCAATGAAGTCGGATTGTCCGAATCTTCAAAAAAAGGACAGCAGTCCAGATCAAATTTTTCAGTATTCGGCAGGGACAACCGCAACACTTCACGATACGGGCGCCCGATGATCTCGGAGCGTTCATAACCCAGCATTTCAAGGGCTGCCGGATTTATATAATTGATTTTACGATTTTTATCCAGCCCACAGATACCATTTGCCGCAGCGTCAAGAATCAACTCGTAATTCCTGGAAATATTTTCCATTTCAAGTTTGGAACGATACGAACCAATGATATACTGGATACGGTTTTTCAGAACTGACCAGCGAATGGGCTTACCGATGTAGTCAACAGCACCGGCCTTAAAGGATCTGTCAACACTGTCTTCATCATCAAAGGCCGTAATCATCAACACCGGAGGCGGATTCTCCTTGGTGGTACGCATCTGTTCGCATACTGCAGGTCCGTCTATTCCCGGCATGGCAATGTCCATTATGACCAGGTCAAAGCCATTGTCGGCAATTTTCTCCAATGCCTGGTGCCCATCCTCCGCTTCCACCACATCATAACCGGCACCTTCTAAAAACTGATGCAGCAGCAGACGAACTACTTCGTCATCATCAACAAGCAGAATAGACGGGGTGACCCCCTGAAATGAAAAGGTATCCATATAAAAACCGGTCAGAAAAAAGTATTTGATTCTATTGTGCGGTAATCATGAAAAATAATCAAGCTTTTCTTGTAAAATGACACTGACTTCCCCGGCGGTTCGGGAAATTCTGTCATACTGTTGTCTGATCACGGATAAATTGTTACTTTTGGCCATTTCCTCTGCCTGTGAACACAGTTCAGCCAATCCGTAGGCTCCAAACTGGCTGCAACTTCCTTTCAGGGTGTGAGCGATGCTCTCAATGTCCTCACCGTCCTGGTTCCGGACAGCCTTTTCCAACTCTTTCAAACGGTGTGGCAACAGGTTGAGAAAGATAGCAATGACCTGCTTGATGTTGCCGATATTACGGCTAAGCTCTTCAAGAGCTGCAAGATCTACTGCGTTATTTTCCGGACCCCGGACAGAGTTTCTGCTGACAGCGGAACCATGTTCCGGCAGGATTGAAAGATTAAAGTCAGGCAGGCGGGAATCAAGCATTTTCTGCAGCTGGATGGTATCAAGAGGTTTCAAAAGATACCCATCCATCCCAACCTTTCTGCATTTTTTTTCCGTCTCCAGGGTGGCATCTGCTGTAAGTGCTACGATTACCATATGCGTCCTGTCAGTATGCCCGAATTGTTCTCTGATACGGCCAGTGGCCTCAAAACCATCCATGACCGGCATTCGACAGTCCATCAGGATGAGATCAAAAGGCAGCTGCCTGCAGAACTGGACAGCCTCCTCTCCATTTTTAGCAGTAACAATTACGGCATCTGTTTTGCGGAAGGTTTCTTTCAGCACCATGCGGTTGATCTTGTCATCGTCCACAATCAGAATGCGGGGTGGATCCTCACCTCTGGATGATGCCTTGCTGTCCATCGTCTGCAGTTGGACAGAATCCTCCTGCTTCAGTTTCTGGCCGGGCGTCTCCGGTCTGACAAGATGAAGGGTAAACCAGAAAGAACTGCCCTGCCCTTCCCGTGAACTGAAATCAATCGTCCCGTCCATGAGCTCAACAAGTTTTTTGCAGATCGACAGGCCAAGTCCTGTGCCGCTGTATTGACGAGTAGAGGAATTGTCAACCTGTGAAAAAGCGACAAACAGCCGGTCCTGTTTATCCTCGGGAATACCTGGTCCATTGTCTGTTATGGTGAAACGAATCAGATCCGGATCTGCAGGTTGTTCAAGAGATACATTAAGCTGCACAGAGCCACGATCGGTGAATTTTATGGCATTACCCAGCAGATTGACAAGTACCTGCCGGATACGATACGAATCACCCAGGTAACAGTCTGCAAGAGCAGGATCAACCTGCAGGCTTACCTCCACTCCTTTACGTTTTCCGGCCAGTTCGTACAGTGGTACGATTTCATCCAGCAGTTCCCTGAGATTGAAGGGCTTGACCTCCAGGGTCATCTTGTCGGCTTCAATCTTGCTGAAATCCAGCAGACTGTTGATCAGGGTCAGTAGATTGCGGGCCGAGGACAGAATCAGCTCACCAAACTGTTTCTGGCGGGGAGCAAGTTTTGTCTCAAGAAGCAGCTCGCTGAGCCCTATGACACCGTTCATGGGCGTTCGGATCTCATGGCTGACCATGGCCAGGAAATCCGACTTGGCCTGGCTTGCAGAATCTGCCTGCCGGACCTTCCGTTCCAGGGTTTTACTCTTCTTTTCAAGCAGATGTATTTGTTCTTCAAGGCGGCTGATTTTATCTCGCAGGTGTTTTTCCTGTTCCGTCATCATTTCAAAACAACCTCAACTGCCTGACCGAAGTTTTTTTTCTGCGTTTCAAGGGCTGCTCCGGAGCACTGGTTAACAATTTTTCAGGAATCTCGGACAGAAAACGGGAAGGTGTTCGTTTTCCGGCAGCCTCAAAACCGTGCCGTTTTGCTGCTCCTGACAGGTACAGTATCTGTGCCGCACGGGTCATACCGACAAAAAAAAGTCTTCGTTCTTCCTGTACATGCTCTTTGCCAGCTTCCGGGGTGAGACGGCTGCGGCTGGACAGTGGCAGCAGGCCTTCTTCACAGCCGACAAGAAATACCGCTTTGAACTCCAATCCCTTTGAGGCATGCAGGGTAGCCAGCAAAACAGCTTCAGCCCGCTCATCGTAGATGACAGAATCCTGGTATCTCCGCAGATGGTCTGCAAAAGAATGCAGTGAAACAGCCGAGGCTGCCAACTGTCGCATCCGTATCAGGTCCGGATTATCCCTGTCCATGGAGTATCGATCCAGCAGCAGATCAATGCATGCGGTGATGGATTTCCTCTCAGCTATCTGTTCGTATTGTGCGCCAAGCTCCATGAATTTGTCAATTTTTTTCTGTATCTGCACGGGGAGGATCCGGAGTTGACTTCTCAGCTCAGCCAGAGGCGCGCTGCTGTTGTCGCTAAGAAGTTGTTCAATAACAGCCAGGGCCTGTTTGCCGATCCCCTGCTCCAGACCCAGCAGAAACAACAATTCGGCCTTGTCGATCATGAAACCACCAAGCAGGATCCAGAAGTAAATGATCCTGGCATCTCCAGTCCGGTAAAATGGTTGAATGTCCACCACCTGACAGGGAATGGAGCGCTCAGCCAGGGCTTCGGCAATAACAGCGGCCTGTCTGCCGGTCCGGTACAGGATGGCAATATCAGACAAGGCCAGACCGCTGTTTTCCGAACTGCCAAGACGATCAATTTCCCGGTGCGAGGTACCGCCGATAAGCTGCTGGATCTGGTCTGCTGTAAATCTGGCCTCCGCCCTCTCATCAGCAGCGAGATGATGATAAATCACACCCCGCTTTTTGCCGGCTGCAACCGTTATGGTGGAAATCTCCGCATCATGGTTGGCGGCGATTACCCGGGAGGCGGCTTTAAGAATATTTGCACCACTGCGGTAATTGATTACCAGGGAATGGAGTTCCGGTTGCTGTTCCTGGATAAAA
Organism: uncultured Desulfobulbus sp.; assembly: GCA_964551175.1. GTDB lineage: Bacteria > Desulfobacterota > Desulfobulbia > Desulfobulbales > Desulfobulbaceae > Desulfobulbus_C. The sequence goes on along the minus strand of CAZKBZ010000035.1, from coordinate 13,400 downwards.
TTGTAAAACCAGGCAGGGCTGGAACCGCGGAAACCGTAAATAGCCTGGTCGGGATCTCCTATGGCAAAAACGGAACTGGACCCGGTCAGAAGCCGAACCAGCTCATACTGGCTTGCATTGAGATCCTGGAATTCATCTATCAGCAGATGGGCGGTCGCTCTCCGTACAGTATCGGCAAAGGCGGGATCATCATGGATGAGGGCTGTGCATGCAGGCACTACCTCGTCAAGATCGAGCAGATTCTGCTGCCTGAGAGAAAGAAAAAAAGGCTTTAGAGAGGTGGGAACGGATTTCGGCAGGCGTGCCTGGGCCGACAGGAAAAGGGAGACCTCCTTCTGCAGTTTTTTACGCTGAACATTGCTGATCTGTGGGTAGGTCCGCTCAAATATCCGCTTGCGCATCTCCGGCCCGGCAACCATAAGATGCGATTCATTATGACGCAGCCAGTGCAAACAATATCCATGAAAAGTATCAACTGAAACCGGCGTATTTCCGTCACTTCTTCCGGCAAGGCGCTGCTTAATCTCCTGGACCGCCTTATTGGTAAAGGTAATGACCGTGATCCGGCTCTGCTGCTGATCAAGCAACCGGATAACCCTCTGGACCAGAGTATGGGTCTTACCGGTGCCGGGTCCGGCCTTGACAAGAATGCGTTGCGCAGTACTGTCCACTGCAGCCTGCTGTTCCGGATTGAGTTTTTTTGCTGACTGAGAAGCAATCCGGTTGGTCTGCCTGATGATAACCTGTTTTTTTTTGTCTTTTTTTTGGCGAGATCGGGCCGGTGTCACTCCAAAGAGATTCAGTTGTCCGCCAAAACCGGCTCTTTCCTCGTCAGTGAATACCTTGATGACCCCGAACTCACCATCAAAACCCGGCTTACGTATTACCCTGTTCTGCCTGACCCGATCAATTGCCTCTGCAAGCATGGGAGAGGCTGATCTGATATCCTGGACAGGAACATCAAGAAGCAAGTCAAATTCTGAGCCGAATTCATTGATCAGTTTGCCGTAGGCGGTTGCCACCTTTTTGGTTGCAGCACCACAGTTGAACAGTTCAGCGAGCAGTTCCGGCAACGGAACCAGGCTGTGTACTGCCGGTGACCCGTCCGGATAGACCGGTTCGCTGCGGTCGGCAAGTTCCATCACCCTGTACAGTACTCCGATGGTAAGAGGCCTGCCGCATTGCGGACAGATTCCCTTTTCCTTCACCGTCTGTGATGGTTCAAAGCAGACGCCGCATTTTCGGTGGCCGTCGCAGTGGTACTTGCCCTCTTCCGGGTAAAATTCAATGGTGGCCCTGAAATGCTGCTGCCCGGATGCATCAACAGGATAACGGATGGCCTCCTGCATGCTGAAAAAATCAAAAGCTCCATGAAAAATATTGGCTTCCCTGCCCAGCTTGGCGGGAGAATGACAATCTGAATTGGAAATAAGAGAGAACCGGTCCAAAGCCGAGATACGTCGATTCATTTCCGGATCAGAGGAGAGACCTGTTTCAAGGGCAAAGATATGTTTGCTCAAATCTCCGAAACACTCTTCAATTGAATCAAATCCTGACTTGGAACCAAACAGGGAAAACCAGGGGGTCCAGATATGGGCCGGAACCAGAAATCCCCTGGGCGCATCTGTCAGCAGGATCTCAAGCAGAACTTTGGAGTCAAGGCCCAGGATGGGACGACCATCCGACTCCAGGTTGCCTATGCCTGCCAGAGTAGAGTTGATTTTGCGGACTGACTCAAAATCAGGTGCAAACAGGATATTGTGCACCTTGCGTACCTTGCCGCCCCGTTTGTAAATCGAGCTTATTTCAGAACTGAGCACAAAACGAATATCTGAGGTGTCCGGTTGAACGCCGGGCGGCAGGATGGATGCCAGTTCATCAAATGAAGGAGCCTGCTTTAATCTGAAAAAACCGGGTTCCGCCGGTTCAAGATTCTCTGTCAGATGGGCAAACCAGCCGGGATGGGTAAAGTCTCCGGTACCGACAACATCAATTCCCTTGATGGCCGCCCAGGCAGCAAGACCATGCAGATTACTGGCCTTGCTGGTAGCCCGTGAATAGAGCGAGTGAATGTGAAGATCAGCTATATAGGTCCTGGTACTCACCGCGTATCACCGGACCTGCCTGTTGCCGGCAGCATAACTCTGGTAGAGTCTGTGTTCTACTATATACTCAAACACCTGTCTGTCCACAGTGGTTGGACGTTGTCCCCGGGCAAGCTGGCTGCGGATTGTTGAAGATGATATCTTCTCACAGACATCGTCCAGAAAAAAGATTTCAGCTCCATCTTCCCGTTTCCAGCAGTGTCCCGACTCATCTAACGTAAAAGAACCCGGCAGTTCGGAAACAGCCTTCGTAACAGCACGACTGGAAATACCAGGACGGGCAACAACAACAAACCGGGTGAGCTTGAGCAATTCCTGGTAGCGGTACCAGCAGTGTAATTCCAGCAGTGAATCTGCACCGATGATAAAATAAAACTGTTGATCGCCCAGTCGTTTTTTCAGCTCGAGCAGGGTGTCAAACGTGTAGGAAGGTTCTGCCCGCTCTGCCTCAAGAAGAGAAATTTCAAATTTGTGTTTGTTGCTCTGATCAGCTGCAGCGGCCAGGGCAGCCTCAAGCATGGCAACCCGGTGTGCATAGGAGGCTGCTGCCCTTTTTTTGTGGGGAGGGTCAGCAGCCGGAATAAAGATAACCCGGTTCAGCGACAGAACTTCCTGTGCCCGGCCGGCTATTGCAAGATGCCCATTATGTACAGGATCAAAGGTTCCACCTAATAGTCCGATTTTCTGTTTTTTTTCTGCTTCAGTCACTTACTCACGGACCTCGCCCTCACCAAAGACAATAAATTTCCTGGTGGTGAGTTCTTCCAGACCCATGGGACCATATGCATGCAGCTTGGTGGTGGAAATACCAATTTCAGCGCCCAGCCCAAACTGTCCCCCGTCGTTAAAACGGCTGGAGGCATTGATCATGACAGCTGAAGCATCCACTTCACGCAGGAAACGCTGGCTGTTGTTATAAGAACCGGTCACAATCACCTCGGTATGCTGGGAACCATACTGCTCAATGTAGCGCATAGCCTCGTCCATACCATCCACTACCCGGACAATCATTTTCAGATCAAGAAATTCCGTTCCCCAGTCAGATTCGCCGGCCGGGGTCATCTCCGGTACGATCGTGCAGCTTTGTCTGCAACCGAGCAACTCTACGCCGGCTTTGATCAACTGGTCGGCAGCAGCGGGCAGGAATTTTTCTGCAATGGACCTGTGCACCAGCATTCCTTCCAAGGCATTACAGACCCCGGGACGCTGGGTTTTACCGTTCATGGCAAGCCTGATTCCCATCTGGATATCAGCACTGTCATCAATATAGAGGTGACAGACACCCTTGTAATGCTTGAGTACGGGAATGCGTGAGTTCTCGGTTACAAAACGGATCAACCCTTCTCCACCCCGGGGAATAATGACATCAATATAGTCTTCCTGGGTCAGCATGGCATTGACGCCATAGCGGTCTGTAACAGGGATAACCTGGACCACTTCCTCGGGCACCTGATGTGAGGCAAGTACCTTCTGCAGCAGTTTTGCCAGTATAAGATTGGAAAAAATCGCCTCGGAGCCGCCACGCAGCAACACACCATTGCCGGCCTTTAAACAGAGCGCTGCAGCATCAATCGTCACGTTGGGCCTGGATTCGTATATCATCCCGACGACACCCAACGGCACACGCATCCTGCCCACGATGATACCACTGGGCCTGCGTTTCATATCATCGATTTTCCCTACCGGGTCAGGCAGAGCAGCAATTTCATGCAGTCCCTGCACCATGGAATCAATAACGCTGTCGCTGAGTTCAAGCCTGTCCAGCATGGCAGCCGACAATCCTTTTTCCCTGCCTGCATTAAGATCTTTTTCATTTTCCCGTTGGATCAACTCCCGTTCATCCGCCAGCAACTGGGCAGTATCAAGCAGAATTCCATTTTTTACAGCTGTAGGCAGGGCCGCAAGTTTACGGGCAGCTTTGCGTCCCTTTTCTGCCATGTCGGTAACAATTTTAGTAATCTGGTCATTATCCATTGGTTGTGTCCTTTACTACAGATCAGTGTTCTCTGTGGGCAACAGTTCTACATTTCCTGTACAGCTATGCTCTCTTCAAGCAGGACCAGATTGTCGCGGTGGATAATCTCATCGCTGTCCCGAAAACCTAAGATTTTCTCAATTTCAGAGCTTCTGCAGCCTTTGATCCTTTCAATATCAGATGAGGAATAGTTTATCAAGCCCGCAGCCACAACTCTCCCGTCGGGACAACGGCAGTGGACCGGAGCTCCGACCCTGAATCTTCCCTCGACCGCGACAATACCGGATGGCAGCAGACTCTTGCCATGATCACAGATGGCGCGGCAGGCGCCGGCATCCAGGTTCAGATAACCTGAGGGACGCAGCACATAGGCTATCCAGTGTTTTCTGCTCTTGATCTTTTCGCTGGCAGGCAGAAAAAATGTTCCCACCAGATCACCGGAAAACAGCTCCTGCAGAATTTCAGGATTGCGGCCGGGTCCGATAAATGAACTCCCTCCGCAGGCAGCCACCATCTTTGCAGCCCGGATCTTGGACCGCATCCCTCCGCTGCCGAGTATGCTGCTGGTATGACCGGCCATGGCCTCCACCTTACGATCAATCCTGGCAACAGTATACACAGGTCGGGCGGAAATGTTATCAGCCGGATTCGCGGTGTACAGTCCATCTACATCGGTAAGCATGATATACATATCCGCCCCGATCATATTGGTGATCATGGCACCCAGGGTGTCGTTATCGCCGAATCGAAGTTCCTGGACTGAAACCGTATCATTTTCATTGATGATGGGCACAACCCCGAATTCAAACAGGGTCAGAATGGTATTGCGTACATTAAGGTACCTATCCCGCTGGGAAAGATCAGCATGGGTGAGCAGAATCTGGGCAACTTTCTGATCATAACCGGTAAATGCCTGCTCGTAAGCCTGCATCAGCAGTCCCTGACCCATGGCAGCCAGTGCCTGCTTGACCTTGAGCTCTTCATTGGAGTTGCGATCCACTCCCAGGCGCCTGCGTCCGGCGGCAACGGCCCCGGAACTGACCAGGATAACCTCACGACCGGTTGAACAGAGAAAGGAAATCTGGCGGGCCAGGCTGGCGATGACCTCAAGATTCAAGCCGTCCGGTCCGGTCAAGACTGCGCTGCCAACCTTGAGTACAACTCTTTTGGCGCGATCAAACAGGGTCTGCCGGTAAAACAGTCCATCCTGATGATCAACCTGGAAGGTCATTGTTTCTCATGCTCCCGCTGTTCTTCCATGATATCGGCAATCCGTTCCTTGAGAGCGTCAATGCCGATTCTTTCTTTGGCAGAAACGGCAAGCACATCCATTCCTCTGTTCAAAAACATGTCACGCACTTCCTGCAGTCTGTCCGCATCAATGCAGTCAATTTTATTGAGTACAATGAGATGGGTGCGATTCATCAACTCTTCGTTATAGGCCCCAAGCTCGGCTGCCAATACCCGGTAATCAGCAATAGGCTGATCATCATCGCCGGCTGCATCAATGATATGGAGCAGGATGGTTGTCCGTTCAACATGACGCAGGAACTGATGGCCGAGCCCTACCCCATCACTTGCACCTGCGACCAGCCCGGGAATATCGGCAATGATACAGGGCTCCATGTATTTGAACTGCAGGACACCTAACTGCGGTGCAAGGGTGGTAAAGGGATACGATGCCACCTTGGGATTGGCAGCTGATAATCTTGACAGCAGAGTGGATTTGCCGGCATTGGGCAATCCGATGAGACCGATATCAGCCAGCAGTTTAAGTTCAACTTTAAGCCAGCGCTCCTCCCCGACTGTGCCTGAAGTGGCCTTGCGTGGTGCACGGTTTGTGGAGGTTGCAAAACGTGCATTGCCAAAACCACCCTTGCCGCCCCGGGCTGCTGTAAACCGCTGACCGGGTTTGATGAGATCAGCCAGCAGTTCTCCTGTTTCCGGATCCTTGATCACTGATCCCACAGGAACAGGAATAACAAAATCCTTGCCGCTGCGACCATGTTTATCACTTCCCTGGCCGTTTCCTCCTCGCTGGGCTTTGAAATGGGAGCGGTAACGAAAGTCTATAAGGGAGTGTTTACGTGGATCGGCCTCAACAAATACCGATCCACCATGCCCCCCGTCGCCACCGTTAGGGCCGCCTCTGGGCACAAATTTTTCCCGCCGGAAACTGACACAGCCGTTTCCACCGTCCCCGGCCTTGACGAAAAATTTTACCTCATCAACAAATCCCATGATTGACTGTGCACCAAATTTTCAAAAAAAAACTCGACACCAAGCATGTTGATGTCGAGTGAACAGCTTCGACTGCAAAAAAATAGTTGCAGCCGGGAACATTCAGCCTTTTCCCGGCTTGGGGAACAGGAAGTCAGGCTGCAGGGTAGACGGATACCCGCTTGCGTCCTTTACCAAAGGCTTCAAACGTTACCACACCATCAACCTTGGCAAACAGGGTGTAATCACGACCACAGCCAACATTTTCCCCAGGATGGATTCTTGTGCCTAATTGACGGATAATGATGTTGCCGGCGCGGACTGTCTCTCCACCGTAACGCTTTACTCCCCTCCGCTGGCCTGCACTGTCACGGCCATTCCTGGAACTGCCACCTGCTTTTTTATGTGCCATGGGTAGATCTCCAAAATATATAAAAAAATTATGCTGTAATTTCTTCAATGGTTAATGCGGTAAATAACTGACGGTGTCCGCGAAGTACTCGATAGCCTTTCCGTTTTTTCTTCTTAAAGACCAGAACTTTCTTCGCCTTACCCTGCTCGGCAATTTTAGCAACAACCCTGGCACCCTCTACCAGCGGCCTGCCGACCTTGACATCCTCACCGTCAGCAACCAGTAGAACATCGGAAAGCTCTACGGTTTCTCCTACTTCACCCTTCAGTTTTTCAACACGAAGTGTATCACCGGCTGCCACCTGATACTGTTTGCCGCCGGTACGAATTATAGCATACATGCTACTCCTCCTGTATATTCAAAACAATCACTCAATATATTCAGCAAAGCGTTAAAATAAACTACATAATCACCTGCTCTGTCAAGAACAAAAAGATGACAATCAGCCGGCCCCTTTTTTAAAAAAATATTCTGCTGCCCGATCAGTTGCTATTTGCAGAGGACAAATCTCTTTTTCTTGATAAAACCTGTAGTCTTCATTACACTTGCCGTGACATTATGTTTGTGCAGCCCGGAAAAGGATACAGGGTACCTTGAAAAATAGCAATTTTGCAAGGTGGCCTTCAATCTTTGTCCGAGCTGATATTATAAGGCATACACGCCTGTTATTGTTTACCCGGAGGTAAGGAATCATGAAGAAGTATGAATGTCCATGCGGATACATCTATGACCCTGAAGAAGGTGATGTTGACAACGGCATTGATCCCGGCACCGCTTTTGAAGATCTGCCGGATGACTGGGTCTGCCCGAAGTGTGGGGCGGAAAAGGAACATTTTTTTGAGGCTGACTGATCTATTCTGCTATTCTGCAGCAGGTAACCAACATCTGTTGATTGTCGGTTACCTGCTCCTGTTCATTTTCTCCTTTTCTCTGTTCCACAGTATTAGCTGGCGGCTGTTTACGACAGAATACATCTTTCTCTACATCTTCAATTTCAACTTTCAGGTGATTAGTTATGTTTGATTCCATACGAAAATCAGGTCTTGTTCTTATGCTGCTCACTCTTACACTGGCTTTTCCTCCGTCGAGTGCCAAAGCCTCCGACTCTACGGATGCCCAGTCCCTGGTACTGAAAAGCACAGCTGTGTTTAAAAGCTTTATGGCTGACTCCAACATGACCTGGTTTCACAACAATGCCCACCGCGCCCGTGCAATTTTTATTGTACCGCAGATGATCAGGGGAGGTTTCATTGTCGGTGGCTCAGGTGGGTCCGGTGTGGTGCTTCACCGGGACATGAAAACAGGTACCTGGAGCTACCCGGCCTTTTACACCATGGGGTCAGTCTCCATCGGCCTGCAGATCGGTGCCGATGCATCGGAAATCGTTATGATGATCATGACTGAAAAAGGTCTCAACGCCATGCTGTCCACGGAATTTAAACTTGGCGCTGATGTTGCCGTTGCCGCCGGACCTGTTGGAAAGTCGGCCAAGGCACAGACTGCCGACGTGCTGGCCTTTGGCCGTTCCAAAGGCGCATTTGGCGGTGTCAGCATCGAAGGTGCGGTGATAGCCCCTCGTGATAAATGGAACAGTGCCTATTACGGTAAGCCGGTAGGTCCGGTTGAAATTCTTATCAAACGTCAGGTAAACAATCCTCAGGCAGATCCGCTGCGCAAAGCCATGCCTGCACCGAAACCTACCAAGGTTAAAACTCTGGGCAGCTGATTTTTTTTACAAGTAGTCTCTCAGGAGGCCAAACGTTGATACAACTCAATCATGGCCTCCAGCAACACCTGCCGGAGAACGTTTCCCATGCTGGTAACCAAACCTGCACATACAGCCTTCTTGTTTAGTGCAATTATCTTCTTCACTGTTGTCGGTGCAATCCCCCTTCAAGCCGGTGAGATACACCGCTGGCTGAACCAGTCCATTTATGTACCGCTTTATTCTCACATTTATGCTGATGACCGGTATAAGGATAAACCTTTTGCACTGACTGCCACGCTGTCTATTCGCAATACGGATCTCAAGGCAGCTTTAATTCTGGACAGCGTGGATTATTACGATTCCCATGGCAGAAAACTGCGCAGTTATATTAATCAGCCTGTCAAGGTCGGCCCCCTGGCTTCAATCCGTTATACTGTACCTGAGTCAGACAAAGAAGGAGGGTCAGGTGCTAAATTTCTTGTCCGCTGGCATGCTGAAAAGCCTGTTTCCGAACCCATTGTCGAATCCGTTATGATAGGAACCCAGATGCAGCAGGGTATTTCCTTTATCTCTCCAGGCCGTGTTATTGACGGCACCATCAGTAAATAGGTTTGTTTATGATTCGTAACTATTTTGTCGTCTGCCTGTTCTACCTCATACTTCCTGCTCTGTCCTCCTGTGTACAGAATGATTATGATGCAGGCACTGTCTCTGCTGGTGGCAATCCAAAAATTCTCCGGGTTGGCATTACTCCCAATTCTCCTCCCACAGCGTATAAGGAACAGGGGAGGATAACCGGGCTGGAGGCGGAATTTGCCCGCGGGCTGGCGCAATTTGCCGGCAGAGAATTACGTTTTGTCGAGTTGGAATGGAATGACCAGATCCCTGCCCTGCTTGCCGGTAAAACAGATATTATCATGTCCAGCATGACCATAACCGATGCCCGGCGTTACAGAATAGCCTTCTGCAATCCCTATATGATCAGTGGCCAGGTTTCCCTGGTTCGTATGAAAGACATGTACCGGTACAGGGAAGGGTTTACGGATTTACTGAATCCTTCGGTCAGAATCGGTACAGTCAAGGGTACAACCGGTGATTTTTTTATTGAAAAGAATATAGCCACGGACCGTAAACAGCGTTATTTCAGTTTTCAAACTCCGCAACAGGGTGTCAAGGCTCTGATTGCAGAAAAAATTGACGCCTTTGTTTATGACCTTCCCATGAATTTTTATTTTGCCGCCCGGAATGACATCAACGGACTGGCTCCTGTCACCATTCCCATGACCAGGGAACAGATTGCCTGGGGAGTACGGAAGAATGACACCGCGCTTCTGCAGACCGCTAATAGTTACCTGGCTGAAATCAAACAGGACGGTCGCCTCAAAAAAATGCTTATCCGCTGGATACCTTTTTTTAAAAACGTTTTTAACCGCTGAAATACGCCGAGCAGAAATATCCTTTCCATGAACAACAGATCAACCGGGCATCGCCTGTCCAAACCACGACTGTCAGCCATCCTTCTTCCCCTGGGAGGTTTTCTGGTCATCCTGATGGTTCTCAACGGTTATCAGTTTTTCAAATTAAGATCCAATCTGGCCGGTCCGATCATCAGCGAAATCAGTGATTCTGAAATCCAGGATATGCAGCGTCTCTTTGATTCAGTTTCAGATAAACTCAAAATTGTTCGGGATTGGGCCCGTAACGGTGTACTGGACCGTAATAATATTGTTGAGCTGAATAAAAAATTCATCCCCCTGATTGAACATCAGGTGCCGCTTTCAGGTTTCCTGCTGGCTGATAACAGGGGACGGGAATATTTTCTGCGTCCGGATGAGAACTCATGGATCACCAGAACCAGGGGAGCCGGTCAGGACGGAACACTGTTTTATCAACGCTGGCAGGAAGCTGACCAGCCGGTTGAGAAATGGCAGAAAAAAAGTGCTTATTCCCCGCTGGATCGTCCCTGGTTCAATCGTTCGAAAAAAAAGGATTCTATCTTCTGGACACAGGTCTATACCTTTTATGAAACTCAAACCAAGGGAATCAGCGCCTCTGTTTCCTGGGAAATTGCTGACAGCAAAAATGACTTTGTTGTTTTTGCCATTGATATCCCTTTAAAGGAGCTTCGCCAACTGCTGAAAGCAAATGATCAGTCGCGACGGGGCATTCTTTTTTTAGTCAATCCCTATTCTGATTATTTTATCCTGGGTGAAGGTGTTGAGGCAGGAGATCAGAACGGCTCTCTTGCCCCCATTTCTGAACTGATCAGCCAATGGAAGCAGGCAGATCAGCCCGCCAGGGAGATTATAAGGCTACACAATAACAAGCAGCAATGGCTGGCCACCTTCAAACCCATGCTCCAGGATAATTCCGTTCTCTGGGTCGGTGTAGCAGCCTCTGAAGAGGAACTGGTTGCCGGTTTACAGTCTACCCTGTTTGATATCGACCTGATTGACCTGCTTGTCGCCTGTGCGGGCGGCGGTGCCATGCTGCTGCTGATCTGGCTGAACGGCGGCCTGCGTTCAGCACGAAATTCTGAACAGGAGGATCCGGTCCTCAGAGTCCACTCCCTGATCAACCGTGGTGAAGGCAATCATATTGAATTCAAATCCACAGTCCGTATCAATTTAAAAAACGGTAAGCCGGGCAAAGAGATTGAATTTGCCTGGCTCAAAGCTGTTATCGCCTTTCTCAACAGTGACGGGGGAACTCTGCTCATCGGCGTTGACGACAAGGGAAGAATCCTTGGTCTTGAAGCAGATAACTTTGAAAATGACGACCGTTGCCTGCTGCACATCAAAAATCTTTTCAATCAGCACGTGGGAGCTGAATTTTCCGATTTTGTCGACTTTACCCTGGTGGAGATTGAGGACAGCAAAGTCATTGTTGCAGAATGTCAGTCTGCCGGCAAACCGGTATTTTTGAAAGTAGGCAAGAACGAAGAATTTTATATCCGCTCAGGCCCATCTAACTCCAAGCTCACCCCGAGCCAGATGATCCGTTACGTGCAGCAGAAACGATAAGGTTTACACGCACCGTATGGGTCAGATCTGGGATCTATATCCCTGCATCACATTGAAAACGAGTCTGTCTGCCTCCCTGTTATACTTCCGGACATGATCTCAACCGGAATTTGACAGCCGCCGGTTAACCCTCGACCTGTTTTTTTCTGTTTACGGGAACTTTGCATAATTCTGTCCAACTTTCCGGAATAATATCCTGAAACACGGAAAGACAACCATCCTGTTCCAGGGAATGATCCTTAAAAAATCACATATTCAGTAAGATAGTACTAACATTTCAAGGTGATTAAACTGGTGTTAAATTTGCAAGTAATAAGTACCGTTCATAATCCATTAACTTGTTTTTTAGCTGCTTGCAGAAAAGTTTTCCAACCAGAATTAATCTTTGCAGAACCGGAAGCATAATTTGGCAACCTTTCAGGGTGTATAACATATGTCGCAGACAAATACTGACAACCTCGTCGATTTCCAGGAACAATCCCTGTGTGCGGAAAAGCGTGCAGAAGATATTCAAGAGATGATTCGACAAAAGCGCTTAATTAAAGCCCGCCGTATTTTACAGGAATCGGCACCAAAGCTGAAAAAAAGTGATCGGGCCACAATCAGTAAACAGCTGAACGAACAGCTCGACCAGGCAAACAATTTATTTCATGAAGCAGATGCGCTTGAAACAGAGAGAAAGCTGGTACAGGCCCGGGAGGAGTATAGAAAAGTAGAGAACATTGTTATTGATTATCCCCAGCTTCCTGAAGCGCTCAAAAGGATTGATGAAGCCATCGACCTGGTTCGGGCTGTGGAACATCGTGCCAAGCGCAGAACATACAGACAGAAAAACCAGACTGCCCTGTCGGCATCATCTGCTCAATCAGGACCATCGGCAAGATGGTTTCCTCTTTTCGCCTGCTTTTCCTTACTCCTGATCATGATCGGAGCAGGCTTCATGTTTCTGAATAATCGTGATCATAGCTCTACAGAAAACGATTTAGTCCGCCTGCCGCTCAACAATACGACTGATAAAGAGCGCACTCTGCAGACAAAAAAACCGGATATACAGCCATCCGCACAGAAACAGGCTGAAAACATTGCAGCATCAGTAAGAGTGCAAACTCTGGAGCCGGTTTCGGAAATACACCTTTCAGGTAACATTACGCCTCTGACTGAAAAAGTATCTATAGATACCACCAACCCAGCCCTCAGCCCCAGCTCAAATCTGCATAAAACAGCAGTTTCGTCTACAGAATCGCTTCATGAAGGGCAACAAAACTTTTCCTTGCTGCCGGTTTCTGACCTATATAAGAATACAAAGAATGCGGATGTCAGCAGTGTTAAGAAGACTTTTACTTTTCTCCTGAATAATCAACCACTTGACCAATCCTGGAATATTACACGAAATTCTTCTGAAACACCAACATTACCGGACAATAACACTGAATATATCTCAGTAGCCGTCTCTGAACAACCAGTCCGGGCAGGTGCTGGCAGCAAACAACCAGAGGAATCCCCAGAAGAAATATCTCTGCACCAGGGAAACAGTATGGAACCCGCCTACATTGTGAAACCTGGTGATATGCTGGGATTAATATCACTGAAGGTCTATGGCGCATCCTCTTATTGGCCGGTTATTGCTAGTGCCAACAAAGATCAACTTGCAGAGAATCCAGATGGGTTGCAGGTTGGAATGGAACTTGTCATTCCGGCACTGCCGGAAACCGGTACAGCTCGTTTTACTGAAACCTTTTCAGGATCCGGGCCGGTTGTCAATGAAGATGGAACCTATACGGTTCAGCCAGGTGACTCGCTCGGCATCATTGCCCAAAAGGTGTTTGGCAAGTCCTGGAAGTGGCAGCAGCTCTATGAACTGAATAAAGATGTCCTGTCAGCACCTCACCAATTAAAGGTCGGACAGGTGTTGCAGATAAAAACATCTAAGCCGACAGAAAAAACAGATGAATCCTTT
>CAZKBZ010000034.1:0-27950 GCA_964551175.1 uncultured Desulfobulbus sp. | reverse complement strand
TGAGCATTTTTCATTTTCCTGTGACACAGAGATCGGGCGAAAAAGCAATTTTTCAAGGTAGCCTAGAGTAAGTTGCTCTCATCAGGTGTTTATCGCAGGAATGTTGCAAGTACGGTCTGCAACCTATATGCCGTTTTTCAGCAGGACCAGTGAAAGCTGATATCTGAAGCTGTCCCTTCGCTGAGATGTGATGGATAACGCCTATGAATAAGGGCAGGATATGGTATTGTTGCAGTATGTAACAGATACTGCTGAAGGGAGCAGTCTTCATTTCAGCAATAATACTCAGAAATATTTATTATAATATCACAGCATCTTCCCCTCAGCACTGCTGCAGCGTTGCATAAAGAAACGTTGCATTTTGCAATATTGTTACAAAGGGCAACGCTTTTCTGCCTGAGTTGACCGGATGCGATCCATGGAAGTATGGTTCATTGCCACCTTGCGCATTGTGAATATGTTAGCCCGGCGGCTATCATTTTTTGTTTTTCTATTCTAAATGGCCTTAAATTTGCTTTTGAGGAAAATACAGACATGAGTCTTTTACAACTCTCAACTTTTCGCCTACAAAATGAAACTGTTCGTTATTGATCAAACAGCGGTTATTCTGCAGATGAGACATGCCGTATTCTTCCCCCCCTTTTGTTTGAAAAAGGGAAAATTGTCATGAGCTCTTTAAACCTGCGTCAGAAAATGTCTCTCTGCCTCTGCCTGCACCTTCTCTTTTATATCTTTGTCGGCTTGACTTTTCTGAAAGATTTAAACCTGTTCAATGACGATGCAACATTGTTGCTGCATGCCGGTAGACTCAGCAATATCTGCCTTGAAATACGACGGTATGAAAAAAACTATATCATCCGTCATGACAAAGAAGATTACATCAAGGTCTTTGAATACATCAAGGAAGCTCAGCAAGCTATCCCTCAGGTGGTCGATGAATTACTCATTATGCCCCAGCCGACACACCTGCATGATTTAACGGCAACACTTGCTGCATATCAGAAAAATTTCAGTGCCTTGAAAGAAAAATGTGACTCAGGGATGGATATCACTGACTGTCCTATACGGAATAAAGTACGCAGCCTGGGGCAGGAACTTGTTAACATTACAGAGAACCTTGCCTTATATGAACAGCAGAAGATGTCTGATTTCATAGCAAAATTAAAAAAAAGGGTGTTAATGACGGCATTATTTCTTATCCTTCTGTCATTTTTTACCATCACCTGTTTGTACACCTCAATCATCAAACCTCTGAAACTAGTAGAAAAAATGGCGATAGCCATCGCAAACGGAACATTTTCCCTGGTACCTGTTGAAGAAAAGAAGGGTGAGGTTCGAACTGTAATCCAGGCATTCAACAAAATGGTCAACGAACTGGAGGACAGACAGGAGCAGCTCTTTCAGGCCAAAAAGCTTTCGTCAATAGGCACGCTGGCCTCTGGAACTGCGCACCAGATCAATAACCCGCTCAACAACATTGCCACGTCCTGTCAACTGGCCATTGCTGAAGTCGATAAGGAAAAGTGTCCCATGGTAGCCAGGATGCTGGAGACTATCAACCAGGAAACCCAGCGAGCTGGGGAAATTGTTCGTGGATTGCTGGAGTTCTCCAGGGCACAGACCTTTTCTCTGAAAGTCTATCCCCTGGCAAAGGTAGTAAGCAAAGTACAATTACTTGTTGCCAGCGAAATTCCTGCTGGAATTACTGTGGAAACGAATGTTCCAGAGGATATTATCCTATATATTGATGTGCAGAAAATGGTAGAAGCCTTGCTGAATCTGACAATAAACGCAATCCAGGCCATTCCTGAACCACCAGGAACGGTCTCGATAACAGCGGAGAAAGATGACAGCAATACCAGTGCTGTTATTACCGTTGCCGATACGGGCACTGGAATTGAGAAGGAACACCTGCCCAAGATTTTTGATCCATTCTTCACCACAAAAAATGCTGAAAATGGTACCGGCCTTGGGTTGGCGGTTGTTTACGGAATTATAAAAAAACAGAAGGGTTCGATCAGGGTTGAATCTGAAAAAGACCAGGGCACCAAATTTATCATTACGCTTCCAATCCACCATGAACCGGAAGCAGCAAATTCTGCCGGTACTATTCAAATACCCGGAAACGCTAATGCCTGATAAACACGATATTACCATACTTCTGGTTGATGATGAGGCCATCAGCCTCCAGAATATAAGCCATTTTCTCCAGCAAAACGGTTTTACGATATCCTCAGCTACAAATGGTACAGAGGCTATCACCCTGCTGAGACAGTCTCATTTCGACCTGGTGATTACTGATTTAAAAATGGGCAATGTTGATGGCGTTCAGGTGATGAAAACAGCCAAAGAACTCCATCCCGATATCGAAGTTATCATTGTCACCGGGTATGCGACAGTTGATTCTGCAGTAGAAGCCATGGCCCAGGGAGCATTTTATTACCTCCCCAAACCGATCAAACTCCAGGAGCTTCATGCACTGGTTATGAAGGCAACTGAAAAAACGATCCTGCGACGTGAAATCAGTCGTCTCAAGAAACGTATCAAGGCTCAACAGGGCACGACCCAGTTCATCGGCCATAATCCTGAAATACTGAAACTCAAGGATTCCATGGCCCACTTTGCCCAACTGGACTGTAATATTCTGATTACCGGCGAAACCGGTACCGGCAAGGAGTTGGTGGCCAGGACAATTTATGAACTGAGCCCCAGGTCCGAAAAACGCTTTCTCCCCATCAACTGTGCGGCAATGACGGAAGAGTTGATGGTCAATGAACTGTTCGGTCATGAAAAGGACGCCTATACCGATGCCGGTTCAATGCGTCATGGGCTTCTGGAATCAGCCAACGGCGGGGTTGTTCTCTTTGATGAAATCGGCGAAATGCCGCTCACAATGCAGGTGAAGCTTTTACGGGTATTACAGGAGAAAAAAATCATCCGGGTAGGTGGAACTCAGGAGATTCCAATAGATGTCCGTATTCTTGCTGCAACGAACCGGGATCTTAAGGAGGAAGTAGAAAAAGGAACGTTTCGCCAGGATCTCTACTACCGGCTCAATGTCGTCCATCTTCATATTCCGCCTCTTCGGGAGAGAAAAGACGATATTCCACTTCTGGTCAATTATTTTCTGGCAAAGTATTCCACAGGCGGCATGACGAAAAACATGTCGCAGGAAGCATTGGCTCGTCTCCAGGAGTATGATTTTCCTGGCAATGCACGGGAGCTTGAAAATATCATTGAGCGCTCTCTGGCCCTTTGTGACGACTCGGAGATAAAACCACACCATCTGCCATCTGATCTCAAAAGCAGTCCCCACATTCAACTGCCAGGTACCCAGGCAGTCCAGACAGATAAGAGTCTTGAAGAAAATGAACGGGAATATATTCTCTCCGTTCTTAAAAAAGTTAACGGCAACAAGACCCAGGCTGCCAAAATCATCGGCATTGACCGGGTTTCGCTGTGGCGGAAATTGAAAAAATATGAAAAAAATGGAATATCCGTCGACTGATTATCCCGGCAGGAACAACCCGGCTGACGAAGCCTTGTCAAGATAAGGAAACTGCCATCTTAAAAGGCAGTATGCCTCTCCTCCTCAACTTGAATGACTATTGGTCACTATAGCGATAACTGTACTGATTTTCATAAGAGCCAAAAACTTTATTATCCAACACGTTTGATTTATAGGCATTAAAAACAACACCAACGAATTTTTCAGGGCCGAACAACTCGACAAGAGATTTGACATGTTCGCGCCTGCTGGCTCCCCACCTGACAACCAGTACCACGGCATCAACATGTTTGGCCAGTATAGCCGTTTCTGAAGCTGCCTGCAGAGGAGGGCTGTCAAAAACAACTATACGGTCATCATATCGGTTCCCCAGTTCTTCTATCAGCTTCTCCATGGTTTCCGAGCCAAGGAGTTCTGCCGGGTTTACAGCCGGTGGGCCAGCAGGGATGATCCTGAGTTTCTCAACACCCACATCCATTATCACGTTGCTTAACTCCTCATTATCCCTCAGATAGTTCACCAGACCGTGATCATTGGTCAGCCCGAACAGCTTTGCCAGTGAAGGTTTGCGAAGGTCACAGTCCACCACCAGACCATGATGGTCCAGCCCCTGTGCAAAAGATAAACCGAGATTGGCGCAGACAAAGCTCTTTCCCTCGCCGGATGACGCGGAAGTAACGAGCACATTTTTGACAGGCTTCTGCGACTCAAAGTGCAATATTCTGGTACGCAGGGTGCGAAAACTCTCCGCCACCGGACCAGCGAGAGCCGTAGCCATGGTTAAACGCTCATCCCAGTCTCCACGCTCCATATTCAACGGTGGCGGCGATGGTATGACTTTTTTTTCTTTTTTCCCTTCACTGACATCCCGCTGCACGGGCTTTTCCGGTTTTTCCTTTACAGCCGTCTGCCGTTCAGGTGCAGCAGATTCGACCTTGCCAGGAACGACTTCATCAGGTACAGCAGGATCCACCTTGCGAGCAACAGCCGTCTCTTCACCGGCCTTCTTCAATGCATTAAAAACCTTACCCACGTTATCCTCCCAAAAGCCCTGACAGTTGATGAAGTTGCCGCAGCCAGTTATCGGGCAGGACGGCACCAAGCGGCGAATACGGCCGCGTTGCCGGCAGCAGTTCGCATAACAGCAGCAGACCGGCCAGCAGTGCAATTAATATCAAAATTTTCCCTGCCGAAAAAGGTCCAATGGGAGTTTTCTTAAGCTCAGCCGCCAGAGGCAGCGAAGTTTCTTCACCTGGAAACTGGAGATCCTGTATACATTCCCTGATCATTTCAGCATTAATAATGGGTTCTCCCTGTGAAAATCCGGACAATAATGCGTGATCACAGACAATGTTGATAAGCCTTGGTGTGCCCTTGCTGACCTGATAAATTGAGCTGACAGCATCATCGGAAAAAATATTAAAATGGCTGGCTCCCGCCTTTCTCAATCTGTAGAGAATGTATTGCTTGGTTTCCTCGGGAGAAAATCGTTCAAGATGAAATCGTATGCCAACCCGCTGGCGAAGGGGCAGCAACCGTTCGCTGCTCATCAACTCGTTCAGTTCCGGCTGACCGACCAGAAAAATTGATAAAACATCCTGTCCCAGAGCATCCTGATTGGACAGCAATCGAATCTCTTCCAGCAGACCCACACTTAACACATGGGCCTCGTCGACAATGAGCAGGACCCGTTCACCATCCTGGCGGCATTTCTTTAAAAATTCAGCAAATTCAATCAGGAAAAAAGCCTTGTTGTCCTCCCAGGTCAGGCCGTAACTCCTTGCCAGCATGGAAAAAAACTCATCCCTTGTCAATGTGGGATTGTTGATCAGGCAGAGGTGCACCTCCATCTCCAGAGAGTGAACAAGGGCCTGCAGCAGAGTAGTCTTTCCTGTACCGACATCACCGGTCAGGACAAGAAACCCCTTTTTGCCGACAACTCCGTAACGAAGAATCGCCAACGCCTCCTGATGTGACTCACTCATGTACACCACATCAGGACTGGGCGTCAGATCAAAAGGAGTCGTGGAAAAACCGTAATATTTGTTATACATGACAGAGAGTCAATAAAGTCGTTTGAAGTAAAATTGCTGTCAGCAAAAAAGACGTCACAGGGGATGAATTGCTATTTTATGAAACAATACTGCTTAAAAGACTATCCGTCCCTGTTGGAGAAAATAAACAAAAGCCGCCAGCAGTAAACCGGTATAGAGTAAAAATCCTCCCGACCAGAGAACCGTTTTCATACGGTTTTTCCCTGCCTCCTCCTGTCGCGCAAGGTACGGTATGGAGCTGACAACAGGGATATCGAGATAACTTTCTATTTCAGAGGCATCCTTAAAGGATGTGTCGATAAAATCCTTAACAAATACCAGGCCGGCTCCGCCTCCCAGTCCGGCACCGACGGCGAGCAGAAATACTTTTACAAGATCTGGTTTTACCGGCTTATCAGGGTAAACGGCTGAATCGACAATCTTGAACTTGCTGCCTTTCTGCTTACGTTCCAGGTGCTCCACAGAAGATGCCTGCAGGTTCTGCGACACGAGAAAATCATAATGCCGGCGCAGTTCATTATAATCACGGGTAAGGGTATTCCATTCTGCCTCCCGTACCGGGGCAGCGGCAATCCACTTTTCGTATTTTGGAATTTCCGCCCGGATTGCTTTTTGATCTGTTTTCAATTTTTTAATATTAAGCGCAATCTCTTTCAACTGGATCTGCAGCTGGCCAATCTCAGGATCCTGGATCTGTTGTGTACGCCTGGTAATTTTCTGGGTCCCAGCAGAAGGTGCTTCCCCGTCAAGCTCAGCCTCCATTTTGGCTATCAGCTGCTTGGTACGGCGTATCTCGGGATGCTTATCCGTGTACCTGACCTGCAGGGATTCAAGATGACTGCGCAGCTGCTGCAACCGCTGCCAGGGACTGACCGACTGAGCTGCGGAACCTTGTGTAATATTCTCTGTTGTTGTGCTGCTTCCCATTACACTGGCAAGACGTCTGCGCAGATTGATCTGCTCCTGGACCATCACTTTGGTCCGCTCAAGATCCTGAATGGAATCCTGTACAGCCTGATACTGCTCGTGCAATGACTGCAGACGAGCAAGATTACTCTCCCGCTGTTCCGGCATCTCATTATAATACTTTAATTTATAATCCCGCATAACCTGTTCTTTTTTATCCAAAACAGTTTTTGCCAGATTAAGCTCATCCTCTGTGTACTTGGACGTATCTGTAGCCCGGGCTGAACGGTACTTCAAATTCTCTTCAATAAATTTTGCGGCAAGAGCATTGGTCACCTTCATGACCTTGTCCGGATCCATCCCCTCATAAGAAACGGTAAAGGTATCACCACGGGTAGATGGGGTGATCTGAATATGCTCGCGCATCATCTCAATCACATCTTCAATGGGCAGCTCTTCCCTGGCCTTCGCATACAGGTCAAACTGTGTAATGATATCCTCAAGATTGTTTCGGCTGATAACGACATTACTCAGGGTTGAAACCGTATCCCGTAACTGTTGATTTTCCCGTTCCGGAGCCATACGTGCAGGATTGATCTGCTGACGCTCATAACTGAGCAGTGCAGTGCACTGATACACCTTTGGCATGAGCAAATACACCACCAGTCCCAGTGTCATTGCAACAAGCAAACTGGCAGCGATCAGTCTCCAGTTTAACACGAGAAGATCAATATATTTCTTTATCTGTTGACGTTGCTGATTTTCCATGATTTAACTTTGTTAAATAAAAACACTAAAATAGAAAATACACCCTTGAAAATCTTTCACACGGCTAACCGTTATGAACAGAACCTGCATCATTGGTGATATCCATGGTTCTTTCAAATCCTTGACTGCTCTGCTGGCACAGGTTGAACACCGGGCAGACACCTTTGTGTTTCTGGGCGATTATATCGACCGGGGACCGGAATCAAAGAACGTTGTTGACCTGATCCTGCAACTGAAAAAAAAGCATCCACATGTCATCACCCTGCTCGGCAACCATGAATTCATGCTGCTCAATTACCTTGCAGGCCTGGACGATTCCCTCTTTCTCCGGGTCGGCGGCGCCCAAACCCTGACAAGTTACGACCTGCCCCTGGACATGGCGCCGACAGACATCTGTTCACACATCCCTAAGGAACATCTCTCCTTTTTCCATGACCTGACATTACTCTGGGAAGATCCGCATGGCATCTATGTTCATGCAGGGCTGCAGCCCGGTACTCACCTCAGCAGACAGACACGTGACTGGTGCCTCTGGGTCAGGGACGAATTTATCCGTTCTTCCTGTAACTTCGGCAAACCGGTTGTTTTCGGTCACACTGTCTTTAACAGACCACTAGTCCAGAAAAACAAAATCGGCATAGATACCGGTGCCGTTTACGGCCGGAAACTGACAGCTCTGCTGCTGCCGGAGATGGAATTTATTTCCGTGCCAGGCGAACTGGAACACGCTTATCCGCTGCCGTTATAACATGATATAACATCTCTTTATAAAAAACAAACTCTGATTTACAAATCACTTTCTGAAAATGGCAGAACGTCAGCAATGGTTTGCGCACCAACCAATACCATTAACAACCGATCCAGGCCAAGAGCTATCCCTGCACAGGGAGGAAGCTCGACAAGGGCTTGCAGAAATTTTTCCGGCATCCTCTGCCGTCTCCCCCGATCCTCTGCCCTGCTGATCTCACGCATAAAGCGCTGCCGCTGAATCTCCTGATCAGTCAACTCAGAAAATCCATTGGCAAGCTCCATGCCGCCAATGTAGAGCTCGAAACGTTCAGCGATCTCCGGATTGTCTTGCTTTGGACGGGCAAGTGAAGCCAGCTCAACCGGGTAATCGTAGAGAAAAACAGGCCGCTGCCAGCCAAGATTCGGCTCAACACGTTCCACCAGGATCTCATCAAACTTATCCCTCGCGGCAGCCTCACCGGCAGACATGCCACCATAACGCTGAAAAGCATCGTCTACCGTCATCCGCTGCCAGGGTGTTGCCAGGGAAATCTCTTTCCCTGCCCACTCTACCATACACTCCAGCCGTTGATCTTCCACATCCGAAAACTGTGTTGCGACGGCACGAACCATTTCCTCGCATTCAGCCATCAGTTCAACATAACTCCAGCCAATGTGGTACCATTCGAGCAAGGTGAACTCCTGCTGGTGCAGCCTCCCCCATTCTCCCCTGCGAAAGCAATGGCAGATCTGGAACAACTGCGAACAACCCCTGGCCAGTAACCGCTTCATGCACGACTCCGGTGAAGTCTGCAGGAACCAGTCTTCAGACTGTATCGGGATTATTTCCGCTTCAGGAATAAGGACAGGCAGGCGAACCGGGGTATCTACTTCCAGGTAGGATCTGGCAATAAAGAAACTCCGAACCGCCTGCAGCAAACGTGATCGCTGCTGCAGGCCACTTGGAGTCAACATCTCATTCTCACACTGTTATTCTTTCACCCTGGTCATATAGCTGCCTGAGCGGGTGTCGATCTGAATTTTATCCCCTTCTTCAACAAAGGGGGGCACCTGCAGCTTAAAACCGGTTTCAACGGTTACCGGTTTAGTGTCTGTTCCCGAGGTATCCCCTTTCACCCAGGGATCAGCACGGGTCACGACAAGGTCGACAAAGATGGGCAGGGTGATATCTATGGGCCTGTCCCCGAAAAAAAGGACCTGCACTTCCATGTTGTCCATCAGGAAATTAACATTCTCTCCAAGCTGCTCCCGGGTCAGAGAAATCTGGTCATAGGATGAGGTGTCCATAAAATGAAACTCGTCGCCCTGGGAGTAGAGGAACTGCATGGTCCGCTCCTCCAGATCCGGTTTTTCAAACTTGTCATTGGAACGATACGTCTGGGTAAACTGGTTGCCGGTTATCATATTTCGCATCTTGGTGCGATATAATGCCTGGCCTTTACCCGGTTTGGAAAAATCGAATTCCGTAATAATATACGGCTCTCCGTCTATCTGAACCTTGAGCCCCTTGCGTAAATCTGATGCACTGTACATGATACCTGTCCTGAAAAATACATAAATTGATTCAACAGCCTGGAAAAGGAATAGGGAAGAGGAAAAGTACTGCCTGACATTCTTTCCTGTTCCCTATACCTTTTCACTTTTCCTTTGTTTCATGTTACGGGATGGTCCTGTTTTTTGCAACCTTTCCGTATCTTTTCTTGTCAACACCCCGGATCTCTTTTAAATTGGAACATTGCTCATCTTATCGTTACTTGCACACTCAGGAACCAAACCACATGATCAGGGCCGGCATACTCTCAGATACCCACCTGATGGGTCCAAGCAAAGATTTTGAAAAACTTGCCCAACACTGTTTCTCCGGATGCGATACTATTATCCATGCCGGTGACCTGACCGATATTTCCCTGCTGGATGTGTTTCATGATAAAACCGTGTTTGCAGTACACGGTAATATGTGTAATACCACTGCCTACAGCGGACTCCCCGAAAGACTCGATTTTCAATTAGGTCAATTCACCATTGGACTTACCCACGGCGCAGGTCTTGGCTATGACATTGAATCCGCACTCTGGAGCCTGTTTCCTGAAGCCCACTGCATGATCTACGGTCATACCCACCAGGCTGTCTGCCACCGGACCGGAGACCGGCTGATTTTAAACCCCGGTACTTTCAAAGCAACCTCCAGGTATGGTGCTCCGGGAACCTATATTATTCTTGAAGTGGGCAAATTACTGCAGGCCACTATCCACGAGGTACCACAACTTTCATGACAATCAAAAATCTGTGGGCCCCCTGGCGCATGGAGCATGTGCTCGGCCGGGCTGAAAAAGTTGCCGGCTGCCTGTTCGAGCCACCCGGTGACACTCCCTGTGACCCTGAATTTCTGCTGCTCTATCGTGATTCCTTAACCG
Source organism: uncultured Desulfobulbus sp. (assembly GCA_964551175.1). GTDB lineage: Bacteria > Desulfobacterota > Desulfobulbia > Desulfobulbales > Desulfobulbaceae > Desulfobulbus_C. The sequence continues at coordinate 17,550 of CAZKBZ010000034.1, read as the reverse complement.
TGACCCTGCTCAACCGATTCCCTTATGCCAACGGACACCTGCTCATCGCCCCCAGGCGACATGTTGGAGATCTCACTGAATTATCTCAAGAAGAAAACCAGGGTGTCATGATCATGCTCCAGCAGAGCTGCACTATCCTGCGTCGTCACCTGCAGCCGGACGGTTTTAATATCGGCCTCAACATAGGTACAGTTGCCGGGGCAGGTATTATCGACCACCTCCACTTTCATATTGTGCCGCGCTGGCAGGGAGACCATAACTTCATGACGGTTACCGGCGAGATCAGAACTATTCCTGAGCATATCAGCCGCACCTTTGAACTGTTGAAGCCTGATTTCCAGCACCTGCTCTTTGGAGAAGAGAACAGCCATGGGCAGTGACAAACAGCTCAAGATGACACCCATGCTCCGTCAATACCTGGAGATAAAAGAGCAGCACCCGGACACCATTCTCTTTTACCGCATGGGTGATTTTTACGAGATGTTTTTTGAAGATGCCGAGCTCTCTTCACGGGTGCTGGGCATCACCCTGACTTCACGCAGCAAGAATGATTCCAGCAAGGTGCCCATGTGCGGTGTTCCCTACCACGCCATTTCCGGTTACCTTGGGAAAATGGTCACGGCCGGATATCGGGTGGCAATCTGTGAACAGGTTGAGGATCCGAAACAGGCCAGAGGCATTGTCAAACGCGAGGTAGTACGCATCGTTACACCCGGTGTAACCACGGATGAACAGATTCTCGATGAAAAAAACAATACCTTTGTCTGCGCACTCTCTGTTGAACAAAAGAGAAAAAAAATGGTGACCGCCGGCCTGGCCTTTCTTGATGTCTCCACCGGCAATTTTTTCATCAACGAGCTTTCCCTGCACAACAACAATCTTGATCCGGTTATCGATGAAATCACCCGTATGCAGCCTGCCGAATTGTTGTTGGCAACCGATAGGGTTGAGCAGTTTTCAGAACTGACTGATACGCTTACCACTCTTCTCGGCGGTCTCTGCATAACACCACGTCAGGAGTCGTCTTTTGAGTTCGAAAATAGTTTCACGACTCTGGCTGAACATTTCCAGGTCAGCAACCTGGCCGGGTTCGGTTGTCAGGATATGCTTGCCGGTATCTCTGCAGCCGGCAGTCTGCTCACCTATATCCAGGAAACTCAGAAAACAGACTTAAGCTTTATCAAACAGCTGCAGCCGCTGTCCCGTTCCGGTTATCTGATCATTGACGAATCCTCCCGCCGCAACCTGGAGCTGACCGAGACCATAATCGGCGGCAAACGAAAGGGATCCCTGCTCTCAGTACTGGATCTTACCTCCACTCCCATGGGTGCCCGCTTGCTGCGCCAACGTCTGCTCTTTCCACTGCAAAACCAGGAAAGAATTCAAGTACGCCTTGCTGCTGTAGAACTGCTGCTGTTTGAACCGGCTCTGCGACGGGAACTACAGGACCTGTTAGAGGGCATCTACGATCTTGAACGGCTCTGCAGCCGCCTGGTGTTGGGGCATGGTAATGCCCGGGACATGGATGGTATGAAATTGTCCCTGGGCCGCCTGCCGGAGCTGAAAAAACTGCTCACCTCGACTCAAACCGGCTTATTGCAGTCAATCGGCAGAAAACTCGACCCGGTAGCAGATCTGCATGAGCTGATTCATAAAGCCATTCGGGATGACGCACCGATAACCCTGCGTGATGGAAATCTTATTCGAGAAGGTTTTCACGACGAACTGGACGAACTGATCAGTCTCCTCCGTGACTCCAAACAGTTAATCCTGGGACTTGAGGCCAAGGAGCGTGAGCGCACGGGTATTGCCAAACTGAAAGTCGGTTTCAACAGGGTTTTCGGCTACTTTTTCGAAGTCAGCCGGGCCCAGGCAACCTCCATGCCCGATGATTTTATCCGCAAACAGACCCTGGTCAATGCGGAACGGTTCATAACTCCCGAACTCAAGGAGTTGGAAAACAAGATCTCCACTGCCCAGGAAAAACGGCTGGAACTGGAATACAACCTGTTTATTGAAATCCGGCAGAAAATAGCGTCGCAGAGTGATCGGTTACTGGCAGCCGCCTCGCTGGTTGCACAGGTTGATTTCCTGGTCAGCCTTGCCGAGGCGGCAAACCGCTACCACTATACAAAACCAGCAATTACGGATGACCAGACCATAACAATTTCCGAGGGCCGTCATCCGGTCATTGAGCGTTCTCTTGAACCGGGCCGTTTCGTACCCAATGATATTTCCCTGGACCAGGAAACAAATGGTCTGCTGATCATCACAGGCCCGAACATGGCCGGCAAGTCAACCGTGCTGCGCCAGACCGCTCTCATCGTACTCATGGCCCATCTCGGCAGCTTTGTGCCTGCAGAGCACGCTGAAATCTGCATTGTTGACCGTATTTTTACCCGTGTCGGTGCCATGGACGATCTACGACGAGGTCAGTCAACCTTCATGGTTGAGATGAATGAAACCGCCAACATCCTCAACAACGCAACCGACAGAAGCCTGGTTATCCTGGATGAAATCGGCCGCGGAACATCAACCTATGACGGGCTGGCCATTGCCTGGGCCGTGGCTGAAGAACTTGCCGACAAAAACGGTCGTGGCGTCAAGACCCTGTTTGCGACCCATTACCATGAGCTCACCGACCTGGCAGCAATCCATAAACAGATCCAAAATTACTCCATCGCAGTCCGCGAGTGGAACAATACCATTATTTTTCTGCACAAACTGATCAAGGGAGCAACCGATCGGAGTTATGGTATTGAGGTGGCAAGTCTTGCAGGAGTTCCGGACCACGTGGTCAAAAGAGCCCATGAAATCCTGACAAATATAGAAAAGGGAGAGTTCACGGCTGACGGGGATCCGACAATAATCCCATCAACTGAAAACCGGAAAAAAAAGCACCCTTGCCAGCTGTCCCTTTTCCAGCCCCAGGACGATCCCCTCCGGAAGTTGATACGCTCGGTCAACCCTGATGATATTTCTCCGAGACAGGCCCATGAACTCCTCTATGAACTGTTTGAAATCCTTGAAAGGAAACCCTGATAGACGAGGGAACAGCAGGACAAATTATTTTACCAATTCCGGCCAATAGAGTATAGTTTGATCAGTCAGCCACAACAAATGATGAATTCCTGAATGAACGAAAAAAATCTCCAGCACATTTTTCATTCTAAAGGGTACCGTGAATAAATAAATATTTTGCAAGGTGGCCTTAAAACTTCCGGAGAAAACGTTCATCAAACAATTATGTCTTTTGCCTGCTTATTCCATTACAAGCGAATTTCTGCTGCCTGTATCCTTCTCTTTGCGCTGATGCTGCTACTGCTTCCGGTCGGTTCATCTTCCCTGGCCATCTTGCCCGGCGACAAAGCCGTAAACGATCCCACCAGCCTGGCAGAGCACAAGTATAAATCGGCCAAGGACTACTATTACAAGCTGGAACGGAATCCCGCCATCGGACGGGACCGGAACAACTGGTTGAACGGAATCCGTCAATTCAGGTTGATCTACCATGCCGACCGGAACAGCAACCTTGCACCGTCCTGCCTGTTCATGATGGCAAGGATGTACCGCCGCATGTATCAGCAGTTCAAGCTGCCCATTGATATTGACGAAGCAATCAATTATTTCAATGAAATTGCTTCAACCTTTCCCCAAAGCAAGCTGGCTGATGATGCCCTCTACACCATTGGTGATATTGAACTGACCGATAAGGGAAATCCGGTTCAGGCTGCTCAGTTCTATCAGAAGGTCATCAAACAATTCCCCGGGAGTGACAAAAAAAAACAGGCCCTCAGGCAACTGCAGGAACTTGCCGCAGACCAGGATATCAGCCTCCCTTATGTAATGGGAGACACCCGGGCAGTCCCTGACCTTGTCAACATATCTCCCATCCAGCACTGGTCTTCCAGCAGTTACACCCGTGTGGTTATCAGTGCCTCTGCACCGGTCAATTACAGCGCAAGCCTGCTTGAAAAAAATGACAACCAGCCCAGACGCCTCTATATCGACTTCAAGCAGAGCTACCTGCCTCCTGAATTTCGTTCTCCACTCCCCATTCAGGACGGTCTGTTGAAACAGGTTCGCCCCGGACAGTTCAACGACTCAACTGTACGGGTGGTACTTGATATTGAATCTATTTCCGACTATAAAATTTTCAGCCTCAAGGATCCCTTTCGGGTTGTCGTTGACGTACGGGGGGTCAAGAAAGAACGGGTGCCATCAACTGTTGCAAAAGAAAAAGGGGTTGCAGAACCTGTTAAAAAAACAAAACTTCCGATCATAGCTCCTGAAATTACTCCACCTGTCCTGCAGGACACATTTATTACCCTGGAAGACAGGAAAAAGGTCAAACCCACAGCTACGACCGTGCCGGACAAACCGACAGATGAGGTGACCGGCCTGTCTCTTGCCCAGCAGCTTGGCCTCGGGGTCCGTCGCATTGTTATTGATCCCGGTCATGGTGGAAAAGATCCCGGGGCAATGGCATTTGGTCTGAAAGAAAAAAACATCGTCCTCAATGTTGCCCGCAGAACAGCAGAAATTCTGAAAAACAAACATGATTATGAGGTACTTCTGACAAGAAACAGTGACCGTTACCTGCCACTGGAAGAGCGTACCGCCATAGCCAACACTAAAAATGCCGACCTCTTTGTCTCCATCCACGTCAATGCCCATCCGCAGAAATCAGTCAAAGGAGTTGAAACCTTTTACCTGAACCTTGCCACCAATGCAGAGGCCATGCGGGTTGCCGCCCGTGAAAATGCCACATCAACACACAATATCAGCGAACTGCAGGATATTTTATCCGAGCTGATGCAGAATGCAAAAATCAGGGAATCGTCGCAGCTTGCGGAATTTGTCCAGGCCAACCTTGTTGCCGGTCTTGCACAGCTCCGATACGATCCCAGGAATCTGGGTGTAAAGCAGGCACCTTTCTATGTCCTGATCGGTGCGGAGATGCCCGCCGTGCTGGCTGAGATAGCCTTTATCACCAACCCTGCAGAGGCAAAACTCCTTAAGGATGACAACTACCTCCAGGCCATTGCTGAACAGATTGCAGCCGGAGTTGCCACCTTTATTGAGCATCGTAGAACTGCCGCTTTACAGCTGTAGCTAAACGTTTTAGTTTTCACATAACCATACAATAAAAATGCCCCTGCCGTTACGGGCAGAGGCAAGAAGATCAGTCAGCCTATAACCAACAATTATTACCAGTCAACCATGTAGCAGGTCAAGGTACGACCTTCTTCCAGATCCTTGCCTTCCATGTACAGCTGCATGGATTCGGCAGCCACCTTTCCCTGATAAACAGCCTTGGCTGCAGTCTGCGGGCCCAGAACATCATCACCTCCTGCAAAAATCCATTCTACAGAGGTCTGCAGGGTCTTCGGATTAACGCTGTAGGTTCCCCACGATTCAAGTTTCAGATCAATATCCCTGTCAACGTCATGGTTGACCTTCTGGCTTATGGCCGGAATAATGGAATCCGCTTCGATAATAAAATTTGAACCTTCCTTGGCGACAGGACGGCGTCGTCCGGAATCATCAGGCTCGCCCAGCTCCATTCGGATGCATTCAACCCCGGTGAGCTTACCGTTTTCAGAATGAATTTTCACAGGAGCAGCCAGAAATTCAATCCGGACTCCCTCTTCTTCCAGATGATGAATCTCCGCACCTGATGCCGGCATCTCCTCTTTGGTCCTCCGGTAAAGGATAAACACCTCATCAGAACCGGTACGGAGCGCTGTCCGTGCTACATCTATGGCAACATTACCGCCACCGACTACTACGACTTTTTTTCCAATGTCCACCTCATCGCCGGTGAGCACCCTACGCAGGTAATCCACACCATGCAGGACACCTTCCGTCCCTTCTTCACCTTCTATACCGAGTTTACGACTCTCATGAGCTCCAATCCCGATAAAGACCGACTCGTACCCCTCATCTTTAAGTTGCAGCAGGGTTTTGTCACGTCCAATGGTTACACCCAACTTAATTTCAACCCCGCAATTCTTCAATGAGGCAAGCTCGGCACCAATAATATCACGCGGCAGTCTGTAATGGGGAATACCAACGGCAAGCATCCCGCCAAAGACCGGTAAAGCCTCAAAAATTGTACATTGATATCCTTCGTGTGCAAGGATATGAGCAACTGTCATCCCTGATGGACCGGCTCCGACAATGGCCGCCTTCCGCCCGTTTGGCAATGCACATTCACGAGTCATGGTTTTTCCATTGGCAACCATCCAGTCGGTCAGATATCGTTCCAGCATGCCAATAGCAACCGGCTCCCCCTTTTTCCCACGAACACAACTCCCTTCACACTGAAATTCGTGAGGACAGACCCGCGAACAGACCGATGGCATGGTACTGGTTTCGCGAACTTTCCAGTAAGCTTCTTCAAATTTCTTTTCACGGAGCAATTTGATAAAGGCCGGAATATCATTGCGTATGGGACAGCCCTTAATACAGGTCGGCTTTTTACACTGCAGGCAACGGTTCGCCTCAAGGATTGCGGTTTCCTCGTCAAATCCGGCAGTTACTTCCTTAAAGTTTTTTATCCTCTCGGCGGGGTCAAGCTCTTTAGGATACTGACGCGGGATGGCCATTCTCTCTTTAGGTTTCATCAAGCCTCCTTCAAGCAAAAATTATTGATTAAACACATTTTCAACTTATCAGAACAGAAGCTAAAGAGCAAGAGTTGCTGGAAGAACAGTCGACAGGAGTACGGCCAGATCTGTATGATTTTCCTGATGTGATTTACAAAAAAAAAGGCCGCCCGGTTGGGCGGCCTGAAAATTTGAAACCTGCTGCTCTCTACTGGCGGGCAAGCTCTGCAGCTCGAACCCGGGCTAGTGCTCTATGCAGAGCAGCCTCTGCACGAACCCGATTAAAGGTTTCATCATGTGCCTGAGCCTGAGCCAACCTTTTTTCAGCCCGTTCCTTGGCCTGCATGGCACGGTCTACATCAATATCCTGGCCATACTCAGCACTTTCGACCAGAAAGGTAATTTTGTTATTGGATACCTCGGAAAAGCCACCGCTTACCATCAGGTATTTTGTCTGCTTATCTTTGGTATAACTCAGGGTACCTATTTTAATCGTACTCAGAAAAGGAGCATGATTAGCAAGAACACCAAACTCGCCACCTACACCGGGAGCAGTGACAATATCCACATCATCACTGACAACCGGACCGGCAGGAGTTACTACTTCAAGATGAATCTGTGCCATTGTTATTTACCTCTGCTTAAGCTTTAAGCCGAATCAAGCGTCAGCCTTCTCAGCAGCAGCCTTTTCAACGGCTTCTTCAATGGTTCCCACCATGTAGAAAGCATTTTCAGAAAGATCGTCATGCTTGCCATCCAGAATTTCCTTGAAGCCGCGAACTGTATCTTCGATCTTGCAGTACTTCCCGTCCATACCGGTAAAAACTTCGGCAACATGGAAAGGCTGTGAGAGGAAACGCTGTATCCGGCGCGCACGGGCAACCGTGATCTGGTCCTCTTCAGAAAGCTCATCCATTCCGAGAATTGCAATAATGTCCTGCAACTCTTTATACTTCTGCAGGGAAACCTGCACACCACGGGCTGTCAGGTAATGCTCTTCACCAACTACCATGGGATCAAGAATACGGGACGTTGAATCAAGAGGGTCAACTGCGGGATAGATACCAAGCTCTGCAATCTGACGGGAGAGAACAACCGTTCCGTCAAGATGGGCAAAAGTGGTTGCAGGGGCCGGGTCAGTCAAGTCATCAGCGGGTACGTAGACGCACTGTACAGCTGTAATGGAACCCTTGGTTGTTGAAGTAATGCGTTCCTGCAATGCACCAAGGTCGGTTGCCAGGGTCGGCTGATAACCAACAGCAGAAGGAATACGACCGAGCAGGGCGGAAACCTCGGCACCTGCCTGGGTGAAGCGGAAGATGTTATCTACAAAGAGCAGAACATCCTGACCTTCCTCATCACGAAAGTACTCAGCAGCGGTCAGGCCGGTCAGGGCTACACGGGCACGGGCACCGGGAGGCTCAGTCATCTGTCCGTACACCAGAGCAGCTTTGGGCAGTACGCCGGATTCCTTCATCTCCATGTAAAGATCGTTTCCTTCACGAGTACGCTCACCAACACCGCAGAAAACGGATATACCACCATGCTGCATGGCGATATTGTTAACCATCTCCATCATGATAACGGTCTTGCCGACACCGGCACCACCAAACAGCCCCATCTTGCCACCACGCGGAAAGGGGACCAGCAGGTCAATAACCTTAATACCGGTCTCAAGCACGTTTACCTCAGTATCCTGCTCGGTAAATGCTGGTGCAGGCCGATGAATAGGCATGGTCTTGGAATCATCAATTTCACCCAGTCCGTCAACCGGGCGGCCGACTACATTCATGATCCGGCCCAGAGCCGGCTCACCAACAGGAATCGAAATAGGCAGACCGGAGTCACGAGCATCCATACCGCGAACCAGACCATCTGTCTGATCCATGGCAATACACCGTACGACATTATCACCAAGATGCTGTGCAACTTCAATGACAAGATTTTCCTCTGTATCATCGATACCAGGGTTTGTAATAAACAAAGCGTTCAGGATTTCAGGAAGATCACCTGACTCGAACTCAACGTCTACAACAGGTCCAATAACCTGTATAACTTTACCAACTCGCGATTCACCCATTTGAAATGGCCTCCTAATCAGATTATATACACAATGTCTCGTTTTAGCCCTTCAGCGCCTCGGCACCACCGACAATATCCATCAGTTCACCGGTAATGGCTGCCTGGCGAGCTTTGTTGTAGAGCTGTGTCAGTTCAGCAATTATATCTCCACAGGCGGTTGTCGCATTATCCATTGCCGTCATCCGCGCCGCATGTTCACCTGCACCTACTTCAATCATGCCATGAAAGACCTGAACATTCAGATACAGAGGCAACAGAACTTCCATAATCTCAGCAGGATCAGGTTCATAAATGTATGCACCCGTTGCTTCCTTCTTCTCTGCCTTGGCTTCGGTTTCATCAGCCTCAATCGGCTTGATGGGCAGCAACTCCTCTGTTACCGGATTCTGCCTGGCCACGGAGTAAAACCTGGAATACACAAGGTCAACCTGATCGGAACCGCCACTGAGAAAGTTATGGGTTATATCCTGCGAAATTTCACGGGCATTGAACATCTGAAAGGTGCCCATTATACTCTTAAATGACTTGCGGATCTTACCGGATCGTTTAAAGCCCTGGGCAGCCTTGTTGCCGACAGTTATAATTGTGACTTTCTTGCCCTCACCCTCATACTTCTGCATGAGTTTCTGGGCAGTTGTGATGATATTGGAATTAAAGCTGCCGCACAGGCCCCGATCAGAAGTAATGACTACAATCTCAACAGTCTTTACCTCTCGGATTTCCATCAACGGCAGATTGTCATTCATTCCGCCGGACAGGTCCTGCATGGCTTCAGCAAACTTTTCAGCATAGGGCCGAAAGGCTTCCATTCTCTCCTGGGCACCCCGCAGTTTTGCAGAGGCAACCATGTTCATTGCCTTTGTGATCTGCGCGGTCTTGGAGACGCCTTCTATTTTATCTTTGACATCCTTTAATCCAGGCATGTTATTGCTTCCTTATGCTTAGTTCAGGCCCTTGGTAGCTTTAAACGTCTCACCGAAGGAGGTCAGAGTCTTTCTGATCTTCTCATCAAGAGCATCGGAAATCTCTTCTTTTTCTTTCAGTTCTTCAAATATCGAAGGCTCATTGGCTTCAATATACGTGAACAGCTCCTGTTCATAATCAGCAAGGACATTGACAGGAAACTCATCAAGGAATCCCTTGGTGCCGGCAAAGATGATAGCGACCTGTTTTTCCATGGGCAGCGGCTGATACTGTGGCTGTTTGAGAATCTCAACGAGGCGTTCACCACGAGTCAGCTGGGCCTGAGTGGCAGCATCAAGATCAGAGCCGAAACCTGCAAAGGCTGCCAACTCACGGTACTGGGCAAGGTCCAGGCGAAGCGAACCGGCAACCTGTTTCATGGCCTTTACCTGGGCAGCACCACCAACTCGTGATACTGAGATACCAACGTTGATGGCCGGGCGGACGCCGGCAAAGAACAGGCTCGGCTCCAGAAAAACCTGGCCGTCTGTAATGGAAATAACGTTGGTCGGAATAAAGGCGGAAACGTCTCCGGCCTGGGTCTCAATGATCGGCAGGGCTGTCAGGGAACCGGCGCCAAGCTCATCATTAACTTTGGAGGCGCGTTCAAGCAGACGGGAATGGTTAAAGAAAATATCACCTGGATATGCCTCACGTCCCGGAGGACGCCTGAGCAGCAGGGAGAGCTCACGATAGGAAACAGCCTGCTTGGAAAGATCATCGTAGATAATCAGGGCATGCTGTCCATTGTCCCGAAAGTACTCACCCATTGCACAACCAACCATGGCTGATACATACTGCATTGGTGCCGGATCTGATGCACAGGCTGCAACAACGGTCGTGTACTCCATGGCGCCATGTTTCCGCAGAGCCTCAACTACCAGGGCAACGGTCGATTTTTTCTGGCCGGTTGCAACATAGATACAGTGCATATCCGTATTTTTCTGTGCAATAATTGCATCAACACAGAGAGCGGTCTTGCCAACCTGGCGGTCGCCGATGATCAGTTCCCGCTGACCACGTCCAACCGGTGTCATGGCGTCCACAGCCTTGTATCCAGTGTAACAGGGTTCATGGACACTCTTGCGGGCGATAACACCGGGAGCCAGAACTTCCATCTTACGGGTTTCGTCCGATTCAATGGGTCCCTTGCCATCAATGGGCTGACCGATTCCATCAACAACGCGTCCCTCAAGGGCCGGCCCGACAGGAACCTCTGCAATTTTGCCTGTCCGTTTTACGATATCGCCTTCCTTGATATGTTGGACAGAGCCCATAACAGCGACACCAACGTTATCCTCTTCAAGGTTAAGAGCGAGTCCCATAATACCGCCGGGAAACTCAAGAAGCTCCATTGCCTGACAGTTTTCAACACCATAGACACGGGCAATACCATCACCAACCGACAGTACGGTTCCGGTTTCTTTCAGGTCTACATCACTCTCGTAACCGGCGATTTGATCCTTTATAATCTGACTGATTTCTGAGGCTTTGATCTGCATTTGACTATTCTCTCCCCTTGATAGATTCTTTTAATCCATTAAGTTGCGTTTTTATGCTTCCGTCCAACACCAGATCTCCGACCTTGGCAACAATGCCGCCGATAATGGAGGGATCAACCTGTGTTTCAAGAATTACTTTGTTTCCTGTAATCTTCTCAAGTGTTGCCTGAATTTTTTCAAGCAGTCCTTTATCAAGTTTAATTGCCGAGGTAACGGAACCGTGACTGATATTCTCCTCACGATCCAGCATGACCTGTACCTCACGAGCGATTTCAGGCAGTACATCAACCCGGTTTTTCTCAATCAACAGGTTGAGAAAGGAGGTCAGAACAGTATCAGCATCCACTGCTTCAGCAATCTTGGCCATTACTTTCTGCCTGGCCTCAAGCGGATAAAGAGGATTAGTCAACGCATCAGCAACCTCAAGTTCCGCATTTTCATAGAGCTCGGCAATTGCAGCAAGTGACTCCGCATAGGTATCAACCTTGTCCTGCTCCTTGCCAAGGGAGAATATTGCCTTGGCATAGCGCTTAGCTAAAATTATCTGTTTCACTGTACCGCACCTACCCTGTCAAGATACTGTTCAGTGATCGCAACCTGATCCTCGGGTGTCAGATTCTTCACGATCAACTCCTCAGCCATGGCGGCGGCCTGATCTGCCACCTCGTCCTGCAGTTTCCTCTTGGCGTCAACAATAGCAGCCTGTACTGCTGCTTCAGCCTGATTTTTGATTTCCTGTGCCGCCTGCTCAGCCTCATTCAGAATACGGGCCTTCTCGTCCTGGGCCATTGCAACAGCCTTTTCAACGACAGACTCCATTTCTTTTTCCATGCCGGCCAGGCGTGCTTCAAACTCTTTATAAGATCGTTCCGCTTCATCGCGTTTTGCTTCCAGAGCCTCAAGTTCTTCCTGAATTCCGCGACGGCGTCCACTCAAACCATTGGCTATCGGTTTGGCAAGAAACTTGACCAGGATGATAACCAGAGCAATAAAGTTAACCGTGCGCCAGAACAGATCTTTCAGCTTATCCGGCGTAATCATCGGAGCGGCATGTCCACCACCATGCTCTCCACTGGCCTCATCCATGGCATGCTCTGCCTGCGCAGTATGCTCGGCAGCCAAGGCCTCTTCATGCTTGGCTGCGGCTACGTCGCCATGCGCCCTGTCCACGGCAGCCTTATGTTCCTCGACTGCAGCCTCAATGGTTTTGCCCAGCACATCATCGCCGACATCACCATGGCCCGAGGCAAAAACAGAAGGGGCTGCACAGATCGCAATGGCCAGCAGCAACGGCAGTACAATTTTCAGCAAATGAGCTTTCATGCTTCCAGACTCCTTCCAAGTATCTTTCCAGCCATCTCCTGAGCAAAGCCGGTTATATTATCCATCAGCTCTTTTCGGGCAGCATCAACCTGAGATCGAACTTCTGACAGCTGTTTTTCCTTCTCTTCATCCACTTCCTGGCGAATAACGGCCACCTTTTCAGCCCCTGCAGCCTGGGCCTCACCTCTGGCACTGTCCAGCGCTTTCTTGGCTCTGGCACTTGCCTCTCGCATTTTCTTATCCACCTCAGCCTGACGATGTCGGGCGTTCTGTTCGAACTGCTCCACATCCTTGCTCAGCGCATCCAGCTTTTCCTGCCTTTTTTCGAGAATCCCCAGAACCGGCTTATACAGAATTGCGTTGAGAACAAACATCAATACGATCATATTGATGATATGAATTACCAATGTGATGTCAATTGTAATCATATAACCGCTCCTGATAATTCAATAAATAGTGAATATCCACGAAATAAAGTGAATGGTGGTTCAGCTCACGTCACGATACCTACCGAAAAAACGTCTTCCTGTCAAATCTTTTTTCCTCAATTGTTGAGCCCTGTATTAGAACAAACATCGCCTCAACTACCCTGATTCAACGATTCAGCACATAAAGAGAAGCAAATCAATAAATCTGATAGCAGTCTGCAGAAGAACTGAATCGTTATTCATTTACTTCTTCTCTCAAGCACTCGGACTTTTCTTGTTGTTCTGAGTCGCAGCCCGAATCCGTTCAGGTTATCATTGAGCAATAGTCTGCTTTGTCAGCAATTCCTTTTTCAACACCTTTTTCAGGCTGTGTTCTTCCTACTTCATTTTTCCTTTATAAATTAAACAAGATCATGCACTTCGAAGCTTCCTGTCTGTCTCTTTTCAGTTTTCGATCATACCGCCTTTTTCATTACTTCCGTTTTCTATTTAACGAAAAGTCAATGGTATGGTATAATGAAATGATTACACTGAAGAACTTCCATTATGTTCCTTTTCTAAACAAATATCCGTGCCTGACAAAGAAGACTCCCAGCTGGCCCTTGTCCAAAAACTACCGCCCTTTGAGCAATTCCTGCTCCAGTTTCTCTCCATCATCTATGAACCGGTATCAATTACTTTTCTGAATAATTGTCTTGGCCGGTTAGATCTCCCCCTTCCGGATAATCACCGGCCCGGCAGCGATGAACTGCAGGCTGTTATCCGTCGGCTTCGTGAGCTTGGGTTGCTGAACCCCCTCAACCAGTGCAGCCCGTTGCTGGCAGAACAGCTTACCCGTCAGGCCGTACAGGAAAATCGATTTGCCGGTTTTGCAGCCATGATAGAAAAAGAGGCCCCGGTCTCCTACCTGTACGGCAAATGGTCCACACGCTGCTGGCGGGCATTGCGCCAGTTCCGTATCGGCATCTACTCGCACGATTTTGACAAAATTGATGAGGCAGCCGTTTTCCTGGAAGAACAGTGCCGTGATCAGACAGGTCTGGAACCTCCTGCCGTCCGGATTGTGGCCCGGTCTTTTGATGCAGGCTGGTTCGCAACTCTGCCTGGATCCCTGCAGTTTTTCCTCCTGGATCGAATCATTCGTTATTCAATGGAGCACGCACTTCATTTTCCGGGTGTGCTCGCCTATCTTGAAGATGAAAACGGAATGAACCTGTCTGAGGATGAACGGATTCCCTTTCAGCGAATGCTGGCCGGCTACTACCTGCTGCAGGGTAACTTAGAGAAACTGGAGAAATTACTTGCAGCCCGGGTCGATTCTTTCCAGGGTTCCGGTTTCAGGGGAAGTGTTGCTTTCCTCTATGGCAGGACTGACGATGCCCTGGAACTCTTTGAACGTGACCTTGAACTACTTTATGGTTATGCAGGCACGACAGATACTTTTTTCTTAGGGATCACCGGATTGTTCTGCATCCTGGCCCTGCTGGTCCGTAATTCCGAAGCTGACCGCGAATTGATCCGACATTCGGTTGCCCTGGTACTTGCCCGCTGCAAAGGTTGCCCGGAAGAAATCCCTTTTCGCTTCCTGGACGCCTATACCCGTTCCGTGGACGGAACCATGCCGGACATGCTTGCCCTGACTGAACGTTTCGGCGCGGAAGAACGCAGCATGTCGACCCTGATAGCTGTGCTCTCTCTTTATTGGATGGGTATCGAAATACCAAAGGAATTTCAGGATGCGTTGATATCACTTTATGAGCAGGCCAGGGACAACGATTTTTCATGGCTGGCCATGGAATCTGCTGAGCTGTCAGCAACTCTTGAGCCGGTCCGGGGGGACATGGCATCAGCTGCACGCGCATTGCAGAAAAAAATGGGCAGCAGAACGATTGTCAATATAATCTCCCCCGATGACTCCTGGAAAAAAAGTTTGCAGGAGCTGATCACGGTCACCAACCGGTCGCGGGCACCCGAACGTACCACCCGCCTGGCCTGGATGGTCGATTACGACGGCAAGATGCTGATCCTGACGCCCAAGGAACAGAAACGGACATCATCGTCTCAGTGGAGCAAAGGCAGAGCCATTGCCTTAAACAGGCTCATGGCACGAAAAAATTTTGATTATCTCACTGCTCAGGACATCAAAATCTGTACAGCTCTGCACCAGGTGGGGGATGCAGGCTCCCGCAATGGCGGCTGTGCATTTGATATGGACAAGGCCCTGCCGGCCCTGGTTGGTCATCCCCTGGTCTTTCTGGAAAAGGCAGGACAGGTACCGGTGGAGATCGTTGCCGGAGAACCTGAACTGATGGTCGAAGAACAGGAGGGATTTCTTTTTATCCATTTTGCCCAGGATATAGGTGAAGGAAAAGTTGCGCTCTGGCCGGAAACCCCCACCCGTTTCCGGGTCATGGAAATCAACGACGAGCACCGCCGGGTGGCTGAGATCACCGGTCGCGAAGGATTGCGGATTCCCGTTGCCGCCAGCCGCCAGGTCCTGGATGCCATCGGAAATATCGCCTCATTCATGACAGTCCATTCTTCCATTGACGTGGGCAAGGCGGATCAGGACGTAACCGTTGTCGAGGCGGATCCGACCATTCATATTCATGTCATCCCCTATGGCAGTGGTTTTCGCCTTGAGATGTTTGTCCAGCCTTTTTCCCGTCGTGGTCCCTACCTGAAGCCCGGCGCAGGTGTGGCTAACCTTATGGCCGAAGTGGATGGTCGGCGACTGCAGACCAGGCGAAATCTCCTGCTTGAAGAAGAAAAGGCTCGTGAAATCGAGGAAAGCTGCCCTATCCTTGACCTGGCAATAGACCTGGAGCAGGAAAACGAGCGGGAATGGCACCTGCTTGACCCGGAAGAATGTCTGCAGGCCCTGCTCGAGCTCGAAGAAATCCGTGAACGGGTGGTCCTGGAATGGCCGGAAGGTGAAAAGATTGCTGTCCGCAGGCAGGCTGGTGTCAACCAGTTGAATCTGAATATCCGTACCAGTCAGCAGGACTGGTTTGCCCTGTCCGGCCGGCTGCAGATTGACCAGGATGAGGTCATAGATTTAAAAACCCTGCTGGAAAAGGTGCGCGAATCCCACAGCCGCTTTATTCCTTTGGGCGAGGGACAATTCCTGGCCCTGACCCAGGAATTTCGCAAACGGATTGAAGAGCTTATCCAGTTCGGTGAAACGGGCAATGACGATGAAATTCTTGTTCATCCCCTGGCAGCCCTTGCCCTGGATGACCTTACCCGCCAGGCCAACACCTCCACGGATGCGGGCTGGAAAAAACAGTTGGAGAACATCCAGAATGCCCGGGAGCTGGTACCTGAAGTTCCCTCCACTCTGCAGGCAGAGTTGCGTGATTACCAGACCGAAGGGTTTGTCTGGATGGCTCGACTGGCCCATCTTGGTATCGGCGGCTGCCTGGCCGACGACATGGGGTTGGGCAAGACTCTGCAGGCACTTGCCGTCATCCTCCTGCGGGCTCAGGATGGCCCCACCCTGGTTATTGCCCCGACCTCGGTATGTATGAACTGGGAGCTGGAGGCGGCCCGCTTTGCTCCGACTCTCAAGGTTCACAGCTTGACCGGTACCGACCGTGAGGCCACAGTTAACGCGATGGGCAGGCGTGACCTGCTTGTTACCAGCTACACCCTGCTGCAGCAGGAAGTGGATCTGCTTGAATCTGTCCAATGGCAGACGATTGTTCTGGACGAAGCCCAGGCCATTAAGAATGCAGCCACCAAACGCTCCAAGGCAGCAATGCGTCTGCATGGGAAGTTCAGGCTTATCACTACCGGCACACCCATTGAAAATCACCTTGGCGAACTGTGGAACCTGTTTTCCTTTATCAACCCGGGTCTGCTCGGTACCTACAAACAGTTCAATGCGCGCTACGGAATACCCATAGAAAAACATCATGACCGGGCAGCCCGTCTGCAGCTGAAAAAATTGATCCGGCCCTTTATGCTGCGCCGAATCAAATCTCAGGTTCTTGATGAATTACCGCCGCGCACCGAGATCACCCTGCGGGTGGAGATGAAAACCAATGAAATGCAGTTTTACGAGGCCATCCGCCAGCAGGCCATTGAAAATATCGAGGGCAGTGCACAGAAACCGGGCCGCCACCTGCAAATCCTGGCTGAAATCATGCGCTTGCGCCGGGCCTGCTGCAACCCCAGGCTTATTGATGAACATACCAAAATCCCCTCAACCAAGCTGGAGGTTTTTGCCGAGGTGGTTGAGGAGTTGCTGGGCTCCCGCCACAAGGCACTGGTCTTCAGCCAGTTTACCGGCCATCTGGCCCTGATACGTGAATATCTTGACAATGAGTCCATTGTTTACAAGTACCTGGACGGCACCACACCGACCAGGGAACGCCAGCGTCAGGTGGAAGCCTTTCAGGCCGGTGAGGGCGACCTGTTTCTCATCAGTCTCAAGGCGGGGGGCCTTGGTTTAAACCTGACGGCAGCTGATTATGTCATTCACATGGATCCCTGGTGGAATCCGGCCGTTGAGGATCAGGCTGCAGACCGGGCTCACCGCATCGGCCAGAAACGACCGGTAACCGTGTACAGGCTGGTAACTGCAAACACCATTGAAGAAAAAATTGTCCGCCTTCACCAGGAAAAACGGGATCTGGC
>CAZKBZ010000033.1:0-28022 GCA_964551175.1 uncultured Desulfobulbus sp. | reverse complement strand
GAAATCGGGCAGAATAGCAATTTTGCAAGGTGGCCTAAATATAGCAACAACATATCCTGGCTGCAGCAAATCTGAAGCTGCGGGCTCCCGACCTCTTTCCCTGTTACCGGGAAGATGATGGCGACACCGTATCATGCCCGGTTTCAGAGGCCTGTTGCCGGTCTTCCTGCGTCGTTTCTGAGTCCACCGGGCCTTGCAGCCGGCTGTCAGGGTCAGTTACAGCTTCAGGGAGCAGCCCGATTTCCCTGGCATAAATTTTTCGCAGGATTTCCCGCCAGCGGCTATATTGCTGCTCTGCAGAACCCGCCAGACGAAGGGTTTCACCTTCTACCTCTATCAGCAGAGGCTCTGCCTCGGAACTGAACGAAGTACCCAGTTCTTCAATGACCTCCTTGTTGATCCTGCTCTCCTCCTTTTTCTGGACACCGGAATAGACAGCTGCCGCTCCGCCGATTATCATGACATCCCGTAACGTTGAAATTCGTTCCCGGGTATCATAATCTGCCGAAGCACCTAGGGCAATGGCACCGACAATGGAGGCGATACCAAGCAGTTGCCTGGTCAGGGCCTGCTGCTCAAGTTTGCGCATGGTGGAAAGCTCTTCGCTGCGGAATTTCCTCCAGTTGGTATATGGCTCCCAGAGATCCTGGTAATAAGCGTCATAATAGCTGTTAATGGTGTCAACGAGCATATCGTCACGGCTTCGTACATTTTGAACCCGTGTCAGCATCGGGTCTCCCGCTCCAGGCAGCCGGGTGACGACAAACCGTCCATCGGAATTCTGCTGCAGATACGCTCCAAAAGCTTCCGGCGCCATGGAAGCTGCATATCGCAACTCGGCTACATTGCGGATTGCAGCTATTTCCTCCGGAGTCAACCTGTTGCGAAGCAGGATAAGATCATTGGCAATGGTATTGAACAGATCCTGGAAGGTGTCGGATCTGCCCGGTGTGCCCTTGTCATGCTCAGTCGGTTTAGCAGTTTCCGCATAGGTCTTATTCAGCCAGACCCTGTTGGTACTGTCGACAGCCTCCACGCCCAGCACCAGGCTTTCACCGTCGGAATAGACTATTTTGCCGTGCACCAGCAGATCAGTGCCGATATCATCATCAGGAACCACCCTGACTGTCCCCCAGTAGCCTGTCCGCTGAAGGGTGTATTTCAGATGAATCGGCACAAAGCGAGACTCGGCTGCCCGGATCTCCGGTGACAGTCCGCTTGCCTCATCATTATCTGCGGGCAGCTCCCCAGGGTCAAAAACCCTGATGGATACATTGAGCAGTTCATTTTCCGGCAGCTCCTGCTCCACCATCAAGGGTGCTACCTGATCAGGCACCTGTGGGCCCGGCACCCTGGCACAGCCGCCAAGGATTAGAAGAAGTACAACAAAGAAATATAATTTTTCTCTGTGATTCATCGGATCATCATTCAGTCGCTGTGAGCAGCTGGAACGTTGTCAACTCTCCTGTCCATCAACGTTTACCCGCCCCCTGTTTATATTTCCGATACTCCTGCCAGAGTTTTTCCCTGAGCTCAGGATCAGTTTCATTTTCTGCTGCTTCCCGAAGCTGACGGGCAACAATATCATCATCAGTATCAAGCGTGGCCTGTCCTTCTGCCGGGGCTGCTTTGCCGTCACCGGACGCAACGCTTCCGGGCTGCCTGGTTCCTCCGCTGCCTGCCCGACCATCCCCTCTCTCCCCGTCAGGGCTTCCATATCCCCCGGCTGATATTCCACCACTGCCACCGGACCCGGGAACTCCTTCAGCTCCATAGCCACTGCTGCTGCCGACTGATCCCTCCCGCTGTTTCGGGATTCGCGTGGCAAGACGTTCCTGTTCGCTGAGCAGTGTACCGTCAAACTCACCAAGGGCGTCCTGTAATGTCTGTTCCAGTCTGGCAACCTCTTTATCCGTGACCTTGGCTGAGGTGGAGCCCTGTTGCCGTACCTGATCCGTTTCTTTTTTTTCAGACGTTCTGGATGCAACTGAACCGGACTGCTGTTTCCCTGTTTCAGCCGTTGCCCTTCCTGCCGGTTGTACAGACGTCTGCTGTCCGGTGCCAGGCCTGTGTCCTGTCACCTGTTCCTTTGTTCCTGAAACGGCAGTTGCTGATTTTCTTTCACCTGTTTCTGGTGCAGAGATTCCCCTGCCGGCTTCATGACCGCTGCCGGCTGCTGCTCCCTGAGCGACATCCTGCAAACCTGTCCCGGTTTTATTTATTGCAGTTGTATGACCAGCGTCCACCGATTTTTTCCCGCTGATCGAACCGGTCCCTGCAGCTTCAGCTGTTTCCCCAGGTCTCTTTTCCTCAACTCCGGCTGCCTCCATTCCCCTGGCACTGTTTTCAACATCCGGTTCCTGTCCTGATTGCTCAGCACCTGTTGCAACCTGTTTCATTCCGTTCTGCTGCTGCAATTGTCCCTGTTCCGGGTCAGCTCCACTCTTACCCGGGACGGCCTTATCTGTAACAGTCCGTTTTCCCGACTGTTGCCGGTTGCCATTGGTTGCTGTTGCACCCTCTTGAACTGCTGCAGAATGCTCTCCTGTCTGCTGGCTTGCAGAATCATCCCGAGACTGTGCATCCCTGTTGCCGGCTGTAGTCTTTTCTTTCTGTTCAGCAGTCGGACTGGATTCACCACTGGAAGACGCCGGCGGAGGCTTGGGAGCAAACAAAGATTCCCACCAGCGACGGAGGGCTGCGAAAAAACCGGTTTCGGGTGGCTGCTGCGGATGCGGCTTTACTCCTTCCACCTTTTTTTGAGCAGGTGCTGTTTCTGCAGGTGAAGGCCGGGCAGGCTGTACATTCACTGGAAAATCTTCCTTTTCCTCTTCCGGCTCGCTGGCTTTCTGCTGCTGGTTTGCTGCAATGTGAGCACTGGTTTCCTCAGCTGGACTGTTTCGATCATTATTTTGCTGCCCGGTTTCCCCCTTCATTGCCTGAGAAGGACAGGGAAGGTCAGCTGACACAGCTGCGCCTCCTTTCTCAACCAGCTGGATGCAGGAATCTGCTATCTGCTGTTCAAGAAATTCAGCTACTGTTATGAAGTGTTCCCGGTCCCTGCTGGTCGCTATACCCTGTTGTTCTTTTAGGCCAAGTTCCGCAGCTGCCTTGTCCCGGGCCTGAGCAAGAACCTTGACCCGATCTCGCAGCGAGTCCACACTCCTGTCCTCAGCCGTCATACCGTCATCTGACAGGAAAATGCAGGCAACGATCGTTACAACAACCCTACAATATGCTCTTGCTGATAATCTCGACATGGGGGTAGATATGTTATTTAGTACCTGTCCAGAAATGGCATTTTCGCCTGATCTCGGCGTCATGCTCAAAAAATAATGCTCGGAATATCACCCATATGCCTGCGCTTATTTTCTCGCATTCCTTGACCTCGAACGAAAATTCTCATTTCTGGACAGGCACTATTTAAAACTCGTTGATGCTCACCTAACTCCACAAGGTAGCCATAAAAAATCCCGGCACCTTTATTTTGACAAAGAATATCATTTCATCTGCGGGCGGTCAATCGGACAAAACTGAGCAGTCATGCATGCCTGCTGAATTGACCATTCAGAGCGATACATTAATCATTAATTGTTCCCTGCAAGATAAAATCCTGGAAAGGAAAACAAGATCCTGTCATTATACCCACTGACTCTACCTTTTTTCTATACTATTTTCCTAAGGCCGTCAGGTCCACCACAAGGAGAACATATGAAACGCATCATTGCTCTTATCAGTCTCTCCTGCCTGTTTATACCTGTCCAGCTTACAGCCGGACAGGTCACTGAACGCATAATCGCCGGTAAAACCCTGGTGGTTGGAACACCTGGAGATTTCCCGCCGTTTACCGCCTCTACATCAACAGGTCAGCTTATCGGTCTTGATATTGATCTGGCACGAAATCTGGCAGGGTGGCTGCAGGTTGGAATTGAATTCCAACAGATGGAATTTTCCGAGCTTCTGCCTGCCCTGCAAGCGGATAAAATCGACTTGGCCCTGTCCGGCATGACCATTACGCCGCTCCGTAATATGCAGGCTGCTTTTGTAGGTCCATATGCCCTTTCCGGCCAGTCCATTCTCGGTAAAAAAACTATTCTGGAGCAGGTCTCCACCCCTGAAGATCTTCGAAAACTCACCTGCTGCGTCGCGGTCCTCAAGGGCACCACCGGGGAAAAAATGGCAGAAAAGATGCTGCCCGACGCAAACATCATCAGCACCTCCACCCTGGATGAATCTCTGATACTGCTGCTGGATGGCAAAGTTGATGCCATTGTGGCCGACTACCCCTTCTGCCGGGTTGCGGAATTCCGCTACAGGGACAGGGGGTTTACCATGTTTGATTCGCCGCTGACCTTTGAACCTGTAGGGATTGCCGTGTCAGCAAAAGACCATCTCTTTATCAACCTGATGGAGAATTACCTGAGCACTATGACGGGTTCCGGAGCACTGAAACAGCTGCAGGAAAAATGGTTTAACAGCAATGACTGGATGAAAGAGCTGCCGGATCTTGATTTTTTCAGAGAAATTGAAAAGGGCAAGTAGAGAAATCCCCCTGTCACCACAGCAAAAAGCCGGTTCAGGAAAGAACCGGCTTTTTCTTTGCAAGATAAATGGTATTGCTTACAGAATCTGGCTCAGAAACAGCTTGGTGCGATCCGACTGCGGATTGGAGAAAAAGCTCTCCGGATCATTTTCTTCAATAATCTCACCAGAATCCATGAAGATAACCCGATCGGCAACAGTCTTGGCAAAACCCATTTCATGGGTGACACAGAGCATGGTCATGCCCTCTCTGGCCAAGTCTATCATAACGTCCAGCACCTCCTTGATCATCTCGGGATCAAGGGCCGAGGTCGGTTCATCAAAGAGCATGATCTTGGGTTTCATGCACAGCGACCTGGCAATGGCCACCCGCTGCTGCTGCCCGCCGGAAAGCTGACCCGGATACTTATCCGCCTGTTCCGGGATCTTAACCCGTTCCAGGTAACGCATGGCTGTCGCCTCGGCTTCTTTCCGCGGTTGTTTCAACACCCAGATTGGAGCCAGGGAGCAATTCTCAAGTGCGGTCAGGTGAGGAAAAAGATTGAACTGCTGAAAGACCATGCCTATATCCTTACGGACCTTCTCAATATGTTTCAGGTCATCGTTAAGCTCAATGCCGTCTATCCAGATCTCGCCCTGCTGATGCACTTCCAGACGATTCAGGCAGCGGATAAGAGTGGATTTGCCGCAACCTGACGGTCCACAGATAATGATTCGTTCACCACGCCTGATGGTCAGGTTGATATCCTTGAGCACATGGAAATCACCGTACCACTTGTGCATTGATTTAATATCAATGGCACTATCATTGCCTTGTGTTCGAATTTCTGCTGCTTTGCTCGCCATCATTCAGGTATCATCACTGTGTTAAGGTTTCAGGAACCAGCCGCTATCCTTCCGCCCTACCGGGCATGACCGGTATGAAGTTTACGTTCCAGGTGCTGGCTGTAGCGGGACATGGAAAAACAGAAAATCCAAAATACAGCGGCGGCAAACAGATAGCCTTCCTTGGAAAAGCCCAGCCACTTGGGATCGGTAAATGCGGACTGGATAATAGCCAGGATATCGAAGAGACCGATGATCAACACCAATGTAGTATCTTTGAACAGGGCGATGAAGGTGTTGACAATGCCCGGGATAACAGTTTTCAGGGCCTGGGGCAGGATAATAAGATACATGGCCTGCCAGTAGCCGAGCCCCAGAGCATCGGCAGCCTCATATTGTCCTTTGGGCATGGCCTGCAGGCCACCCCGGATGACCTCTGCCATGTAGGCGGATTGAAAAAAAACAATCCCGATCAGGGCTCGTACAAGTTTGTCGATCTCCAGCTGCTCGGGCATAAAGATGGGCAGCATCACCGAGGACATGAACAAGATGGTGATCAGCGGCACGCCCCGCCAGAGCTCAATAAAAACAACACAGACCGACTTGGCCACCGGCATGGAGGATTGACGGCCCAGGGCCAGAATTATGCCGAAAGGCAGAGCAAAAAACATCCCTATGGTGGAGATGATCAGAGTCAGCATCAGACCGCCCCACTTGTGGGTGTCTACCACTTCAAGACCCAGCCCCCCGTAAAAAAGAATAAAGGCAATAACCGGATAGACAAAAACCGTAAATAGAACCACCCAGCCTTTTTTTGGAGTCCTGTCCACCAGCAGATAAGCCACCAGAGCGCCGATCAACAGAAACGCACTCACCACCCGCCAATATTCCCCGGGTGGATAAAAACCAAACATAAACTGGAAAAACCGGACCTTGATAAAGACCCAGCAGGCTCCTTCTCCAGTACAGGCATCACGGGTAGAACCGGCAAAATCGGCGTCTATCACTGCCCACTTGATCAGAGGAGGAAGAGTAATGTACAACAGATAGAGCGCAACCAGAGTGAGCAGGCTGTTGAACCAGGAGGAAAACAGATTGTTCCTGGCCCAGCCGATCACACCCACACTGGTAGCGGGTGGTGGCAGGTCGGGATGTGGAACGTGACCGCTCATCTCAACGCTCCCTCAACATCGTTCGCTGGTTGTACCAGTTCATAAACATGGATATCGCCAGACTCAAAGTAAGGTATACAGCCATGGTCATGGCAATAATCTCAATGGCCTGTCCAGCCTGGTTAAGGGTTGTGCCGGCAAAAACCGCGACAAGATCCGGGTAACCGATCGCTGTGGCCAGAGAGGAGTTCTTGGTCAGATTCAGATACTGGCTAGTCATCTGCGGGATGATCACCCGCATGGCCTGGGGGAAAACGACCAGCCGCAACACCTTGCCCGGACGCAATCCCAAGGCTAAAGCCGCCTCGGTCTGGCCATGGCTGACGGCGAGTATCCCGGATCGGACAATCTCGGCAATAAAGGTGCCGGTATAGATAGTCAGAGCCATCAAAAGTGCTGCCAACTCAGGCAGCACCACCATGCCTCCGACAAAATTAAACCCCTTGAGTTCCGGCAGATCCCAGCTCAAAGGTGTGCCTCCCGCATAAAAAACCAGGGCGGGCAGGCCGAACAGAACTGCAAGGGAAGTCAGCAACACAGGAAACTGTTCTCCGGTCCGGTCCTGCCTCCTTTTTGCCCATATTCTCAAAAAAATAACAAAAACAACAGCAGCCAGAAAAGACAGTGCCACCCAGCCGAAACCTTGTTCAAAAACCGGCCAGGGCAGGTACACGCCACGGACATTGAGAAATATACTCTCCCCCAGGTGCAGGCTCTGCCTGGGCGAAGGCAGAGTGCGTAACACAGCGAAATACCAAAAGAAAATCTGGATCAGCAGAGGAACATTCCGGAATATTTCCACATAGACAGTAGCAATTTTTCTGACAATCCAGTTGGTGGAAAGCCTGGCCACACCTGCAATCACCCCAAGAATGGTAGCAAAGACGATACCGAGGCCGGAGACCAGCATTGTGTTGAGCAGACCGACAATAAAGGTACGGCCGTAGGTGGAATCATCGGTATAGGGAACAAGATGCAGGTTGATGCCGAATCCGGCCCGCTGACTGAGGAAGCCGAAACCGGTGGCAATCCCACGCTGTTCGAGGTTATGCAGCGTATTCCTGATTATGAACAGGAAAAAAAGAGCAACCCCGAGTACGAGGAGAATCTGAAAAAAGATTGCTCGGTACTGGGCATTATTCCACCAGGAAATGGACGATGACTTCCGGGACTGCGCCATTTGGGAGGGATTTCTTCAGTAGGGACAGGCAGCCGGGAGCACTCGCTGAATCCTCCCGGCAGGTTATTTACGATATTATACTTCCATTAACGTATAGGAGGAGCATACTGGATACCACCGTCTTTCCAGAGTGCATTGAGACCACGGGCGATCTTGAGCGGAGAACCCTGACCGACGTTTCTCTCAAAGCTTTCACTGTAGTTGCCCACCTGCTTGACGATCTGGTAACCCCAGTCATCCGGGATATTCAAGGTTCCACCCTTGTCACCTTCAAGGCCTAACAGACGGCGTACCCCGGGATTCTTGGATTTTTTCATCTCATCCACATTTTTGGAGGTAATACCCATCTCTTCAGCATTGAGCATGGCAAAAAATGTCCAGCGAACAACATTAAACCAGGCATCATCACCCTGGCGAACCACCGGACCCAAAGGTTCCTTGGAGATAATCTCAGGCAGCAGCACCGCATCATCCGGATTCGGCAGATGGGTACGCAGACCGTACAGCTGCGACTGGTCACTGGTCAGAACGTCACAACGACCAGCCTCAAAACCCTTGATGGTGGCATCATGGCTGTCAAACACTACAGGCTCATACTTCATTCCATTTTCCTTGAAGTAGTCAGCCAGGTTCAGCTCAGTAGTGGTACCGGACTGAATACAGATGGCTGCCCCGTCAAGCTCTTTGGCGCTTTTCACGCCAAGTTTTTTGGTAACCATGAATCCCTGTCCATCATAGTAGTTGACACCAGCGAAATTAAGGCCCAGTGAGGTGTCACGGTGCAAGGTCCAGGTTGTTCCGCGAACCAGCACATCAATCTCACCTGAGGCAAGAGCAGTGAAACGCTCTTTGGCATTCAAGGGTACATATTTAACTTTGGTTGCATCGCCAAGTACTGCCGCAGCAATTGCCCGGCAGCCATCCACATCGAGCCCGGTCCAGTTTCCCTTTTCATCCGGGTTGGAAAACCCCGGCAATCCGGTGGAGACACCGCAGTTCAATTCACCGCGTTTTTTTACCTCATCCAGCGTTCCGGCAACAGCCAGTGACGCTGAAATCATGAGGAAGACTGCAACCATGATAAACGACATTTTTTTCATTTTGCTCTCCTGTGAATCAGTTTTATCAATTTTGCCAATGGCAACCACGATAACGGAAAACTTTATCACGCTCAAATAATTTGTCCATACTTCTTTCAAATAAAATCTTTATTTTTTCATTCCAGGGATGCAAACTGATTACCTTGACTTTTGCACAATCATGTCCCATTGTAATCACTATGGAAAAACAAGACCATACGATCAGCCCTGCAATTCTGATCGCTGACGACAACCAGGGTATCGTGCGACTGCTGGGGGACGTCCTGACCAATGCAGGCTACCACGTAACTGCTGTGAGCAGCGGTGAAGAAGCCCTTGCACTGCTGCCGACTATTCAGCCGGACCTGGTCCTGCTTGATGCGGACATGCCTGACGGGTCCGCCTTTGACACCTGCCGGACCATGAAGCAGGATCCGCATACTTCGGACATTCCTGTCCTGTTTGTCACTTCTCGCCGGAACCAGCGTGACATCATCACCGGCTTCCAGGCCGGAGGTCAGGATTATGTCAATAAACCCTACACGTCTGCTGAGCTGCTGGCCCGGGTCCAGACTCACCTTGCCCTGCGTCAGGCCCAGAAAAAACTCAAGGCAAGCGAGGCCCGCTACCGTGAACTCTCCATCCGGGACGATCTGACCAATTTTTATAACACCCGCTACCTGTACCAGACCCTGCAGGGCCAGCTGGACATGCTCCGGGACAGACCGCTGTCAGTCATCTTCATGGACATTGATAATTTTAAAAACGTGGTGGACACCTGTGGCCATCTCAACGGAAGCCGTACCATTGCCGAGCTGGCCGATGTTGTCCGCTCCGTGCTGCCGGACGGCTGTTACGGTGTCAGTTACGGCGGTGATGAATTTGTTATTGTTCTGGCCGGCCATGACCGTAGCCAGGGGGTGCAGGTGGCGGAAACTATCCGCAAGGCTATCGAAGACACTGAATTTCTTGTTACCAAAGATCTCGCCATCCACATAACGGTCAGCTGCGGAGTTGCCGCCTACCCCGATGATGCCCGGACCCTGACAGAGCTGCTGGGCTGTGCGGATCATGCTCTGTTCCAAAGCAAGGCAAAAGGTAAGAATACGGTGACCGCCTACACACCCGCAGAATGAAGAAGCCGCCATCAACCACATCCCGAGGCCAGGCCATCCGTTGTCTGGCACAGTGGGCAGGCAGCGGAAAACCGATCCAGCCATTTACAGACTCCATTATCCACAACTCCAACCTGACTGCAGAGAATCGTCAGCTTGCAGTCATGCTGGTGATGGGTGTACTGCGCAGACAGCAATACCTGGACATCATTCTTGCCCGTTTTTCCAATACCCCCCTGCGCAAAATGAAGCCGCTGACACTGGCTGGCCTGCGGGTTGGTATATACCAGCTCTGCTTTCTTGACCGCATACCTGATTCAGCCGCAGTCAACGAGACTGTCAAGGCATTGAAACAATTCCGCCAGCCCGGATGGCTCCTGAAATTTGTCAACGGCACCCTGCGGAGTATTGCCAGGGAGAAACCCAACCTGCCCGCCCCGGAAACCGCCGGACCGGACAACGGGCCGGTCCTTGAACATCCTGACTGGTTGACCCGGCGTTGGAGACAACATTTCGGTCAACAGATAATGACGGAAATCTGCTGTATAAATAACCGGGAACCCGATCTCTGCCTGCAGGTGAACAGATCACTGACAGACAGAGAAACCCTCACCGGGTTGCTTGACCAGGCAGACATTGCCAGCAGGCCTGGCAGGTATGCGCCGGACAGCATTGTGCTGCCCGGCCACAGAGGTGCTGTCACTAAAATACCCGGCTTCACGGAAGGGTTATTTTACGTGCAGGAGCAGGCTGCCCGGCTGTCCTGCTTCCTGTGCAGCCCATTCGAAGCGGACAGACGCTATCTTGACGGCTGTGCCGGCCTGGGAGGCAAATCCTGTGGCCTTGCCGGATCATTACCTGCCTCCACCGTACTGCATTGTGTTGAGCCGGATCAGCGACGGGCACGGTTGCTGGCCGAGAACCTTGCCAGGCTGCAGCTTTCCCGGCGGGTAACCATTGTCCATCAGGACCTGCAGACCTATGGTGCTTCTTCTCCCCACCTCTTTGACACCATTCTGATTGATGCCCCCTGCTCAGGCACCGGTGTTATCCGAAGACACCCTGATATCCGCTGGAACCGTCTACCGGAAGAACTGACTGCCTTCCAGACATTACAACTCAACCTGCTGCAGACTGCAGCCTCATTGCTCACTCCTGGTGGTATCCTGGTCTACGCCACCTGTTCTCTGGAACCGGAAGAAAACGAGCAGGTCATTGAACAGTTCATGGACTCTGCGCCGGAATTCATCTTGACAAACTGCCGGGATTACCTGCCGGAAAGTGCAGCAACGCTTGTTGATAACAACGGTTTTTTCAAGCCCGTTCCCACAGAAGAGATCGAAGGTTTTTTTGCAGCCCGCCTGCTACATAATGCTGCGATTTGAGCAATACCCAACCTTGTAGTTTACGCAGAAAATTCGTATAGTCAGCTGGCAGTACATCATCAGGAAGACAGACGGCGGTTTTCCAAAACTGCTGTCTTCAGACTAACAACTGAAAATACCATAATAAAATGGCCAAAATACGATCTACAATGGACCTGGTCCTGGAACGGGCCGCCCGGATGGGCAAAACTTCCGCAGATAAACTGGAACAGGAAGAAGTACGAAAACAGGGCATGAAGCTTGGAGCAAAATTCCTGGACGGAAAGATTGACAGCCTGATGCCTTCCCTTACCGAGCTGCCCGCAGACAGGCAGATACCGGCTCGTCAGGGCATGGTCGAGGTTCTGCTGCGCAATATCTTTCTTCCCCGCGACGAATCTGCCTCGCAACGAACGGACAGGGCCGCCAGGGGACTGGTGGAACTCGGTGGCGGCGCAGGTGACGTGAGCAGTATCTGCAGTGAAATGCAACATATCCTGGGTCAGTATCATCAGCACCGGCAGCAGCTAAAGGAACAGCTCGAAGAACAGGTCAAAATGCAGTATGAACAGTTGCTGGCCCAGCAGAGAGCCGGAGTTCCCGGCGAATCGATGAACCCGGAACTTGCTCTGCAGGCCAAGATCAAAGAGGAATGGACCCGGCTGGAAACCGAGCTTTCCGACCAATACAACCAGGCCCTGCAACAACATAAAACAACGCTGCAGGAACGACTGCGCTGATTAACACCTGGAGACAGTACAACTTCTGTGTGCCCTGCAAAATAGCAGTTTTGCAAGGTGGCCCTCTACACGTTACGCCAGGATAAGGAGTAATAAAATGGTAACAGCAATCATACTGATCAGGACCGAGAGAACGGAAATTAACAACGCAGCCATTAAACTTGCGGAGCTCGAAGGTATCTCAGAAGTGTATTCAGTCAGCGGCAATTACGATCTCGTGGCCATTGCCCGGGTGAAAACCAATGATGACCTTGCCGACCTTGTCACCAACAAACTGCTGGCCATTGACTCGATTACCCATTCAGAAACAATGCTTGCATTCAAGGCGTATTCCCCCCACGATCTTGAGGCGATGTTCATGGTCGGCATGTAAGCCATGACAACCAGACGAATCAGCAGACTGCAGGCAACACTGCGGCGACGAAAACTTGATGCCATCCTCATTACGGAACCACAGAACCGGCAGTACCTGAGCGGTTATACTGCTGCTGACCATGGTATCCAGGAGAGCTCCGGTGTCCTGCTTATTCCTGCCAGAGGCAATCCCCGGCTGCTCACGGATTCCCGCTTTGTGCTGCAGGCGGAAGAAGAGGCAAAGAACTTTATTGTTGAACTGTATCCCAAGGGACTGCGGGCACGACTGAAGCGTCTGCTGCCCGACCTGAATA
Source organism: uncultured Desulfobulbus sp. (assembly GCA_964551175.1). GTDB lineage: Bacteria > Desulfobacterota > Desulfobulbia > Desulfobulbales > Desulfobulbaceae > Desulfobulbus_C. Next base: position 15,337 of record CAZKBZ010000033.1, on the reverse strand, counting down.
TCCGGCGCCTGGGCTTTGAAAGCCATTACTTCCTGCACTCGGTTGCGGCCAAAATGGAAAAGATGGCCCAAACGATATCAGTTGAGCTCATCCCACTCACCGGCATTGTTGAACGAATGCGGGTGATAAAAAGTGAAGATGAAATCCGGATTCTCAAAAAATCGGTACTCCTCAATGAACGGGTCTTCCAGCTGGTGTACAATACCATAGAACCCGGTATGACCGAAATTGAAATAGGACTGGCCCTGGAACTGACCATGCGTGAGCTCGGTGGTGAGGGAGCCAGCTTTGATACCATTGTCGCATTCGGCACCAATGCGGCCAAACCCCATGCCGTACCCACGGATCGTGTGTTAAACAGCGGCGATATCGTCCTCATTGACATGGGGCTGGTTCTGCAGGGTTACTGCTCGGACATGACCAGGACCTTTGTTGCCGGCAGGCCGGATGCGACCTTCCTGGAACGACTGCGCGTGGTCCGCAGGGCCCAGCTGGCCGGTATCAACGCCATCCGTGCCGGTGCTGTCTGTCGGGATGTGGATCGGGCTGCACGGAAAGTGATAGCGGATGCGGGCTATGGAGACTTTTTCGGCCATGGCCTGGGGCATGGAGTAGGGCTGGCCGTACATGAAGAGCCGCGCCTGGGACCGCGCAGCAAAAAAAAGCTGCGGGCAGGCATGATAGTGACCATTGAGCCGGGGATCTACCTTCCCGACTGGGGTGGCATCCGGCTGGAAAACATGGCTGTTGTCCGGGAAGACGGCTGCGAAGTCCTCAATAAAGATGTCACCGGACTTGATCTTTAATACCCTCCGAAATGTATCCTTTTCTCACTCTATACAGGAAACAGAGAGCACCTCGATCGGCAACCTGTAACCAGGGTGTGAGGAAATGGAGTTGTCCATACCATCGATCTTTGCTAAGTAAAAAACGGCTGTCGCCCTGACGCCTGAAACCTGATACCTGATACCTGATAAAATGCGCCAATACTATATCGACGAACTCACCTTTCTTGAACGTGATAACCTTGACAGTTATCTCAAGCGGACCCTGAAAGCCGGCCCCATCAGCGGGGTGTACTGGCTTGAGGTGCCGCAGGATCTGCTTGCTCCGGTCCAGCTGGAGCACAAGGACTGCGGACCGTTTTATTTTTCAGTTATTCTGGAAGATACGGACATCCGTTTTGAATTCCTGGTCCGCAGCTCCCATAACATGCACTGCTCCTGCATTGCCTGGGCAACACCTGCCCAGCGCCGGTTTGTCATGGACTTTGTCGACAATATGCTTGAAAAAGAGCTGATCACGGCCTGAAATCGTGCCCGGACACATCTTGAGGATGCCTTGATTGTTTCCCGTTAACCGGCCATTGTCAGCCGCATTTCCGGCAGCTTTTTTGCCCGTAAATCCCAGAGCGGGCACTGCTTACGGATGCATTCCCGGTTTTGCTGGTACTGGTCGCAGTGAAGCGTGGAATCAGCATGCATGCGGATACTGAAAAACTCTGCAGAGAGCCGGGCCGTTTGGCTCAACGCCAGCCAGGTCTCCCGCTGACAGCAGCGGCCGCCCGTGATTTCGGAAATAGAGCTCAAAATTCTGGCGGTAAACTCCTGGGCCTGCTGGCGCGGATTGGGGGTTAACGGGGTGGCATCCAGGATCAGGGCGGCTGCAATACCGGCCCCAATTGCTGCTCCGCAGGAACCCCAGAACCCGCATGCACCTCCGGGCACATTGCTTCCCCGATCAATACCGGCACCAATGGTTTGACGGCTGATATCTCCACCGCTGTTGCGAAATGCTGCCAGAATTACTCCCGGCACCATCCCGTGATGTTCCGGTCCGTGCATGGGTACGGATGGATGACTGCGAATGGTGGAGAGCAGGGCTATCATGTCTTTCTCCTTCGTATTCAGACAGATATGGCGGATGACCCTGATTCCTTCCTGCTGGTGACAACTGTCGCAGATAAAGTGCCCATTACAGCATTCGCTGTTGGTATTTTGCCGGCTGCCGCAAAAATAACAGCTCTTTTCCACTGCTTCATTGGCGTAAACCAGCTCTGCTGCGCAAACCATGCAACCGCTCCGGTGACGCTGGATCGGCACAATCTGCGGAGCTTCGATCTTCTCTTCTTTCCCTGCAGCCTCCGGGGCAATACCGCAACAGCAGTCATCCTGCTCCACATTGACCACGGTTCCCGCATCATCAATAATAAACAGTTGCTCACCAAGGGAGTGGGCCATGGAAGCCGGCAGCATGGTTATCCGTCCCCGTTCCAGCTGCAGGCCGGACTCTGTGACAAGTGCCGGCAACGGACCACGGTATACTCCCCTTACCTGCTCACTGTCCGGCCGGTCCTGCTTCAGCGCTTCGTAGGTCAGGGAATAAAACCGGTTTCCGTCAACCTCCCGGTAGGGATAGCGTTTATGCAGATAGACAGAGTTAAATCCGCAATCTTCAAGCATGGCCACCAGGTCAGCCTGCTGCATGGCTCCTCCCAGGCACTCCCCTCGAAATTTCGCACTGTTTTTAATGGCTGCTGCAACCGGAACATCGGTGACCACATCGGATACCACCAGTCGGCCGCCGGGTTTGAGTATCCGAAAAATTTCGAGGTAGGTTCCACGCTTATCCGGGCTGAGATTGATGACACAGTTGGAGATCACCACATCGGCGCATTCATCCTCAAGGGGAACAGCCTCAAGAAATCCCTTGCGGAATTCAACGTTATCATACCCCAACCTTGCAATGACCTGCTGCCTGGAGTTACGGGCAAGCTTAAGCATATCATCGGTCATGTCAATACCGATGACTCTCCCTTCGGCCCCGACTTCGGCTGCAGCCAGAAAACACTCCACACCACTGCCTGAGCCGAGATCAACCACGGTCTCACCTGAATGGGGGACCGCATCTTTCACCGGGCTGCCGCAACCGTACGACTTGTCAGTTGATTCCTGCGGAATAAAACCGGTAGCTCCCACGTCGGGGCCAAAAGGGTTGACAATCTCTTTATTGGCCTGCAGGGCGGCAGCTCCGTAGAATTCCCGCACAGAAGAATGACCGTCATTATCTGCCAGTGACACCACGCAGTTGCAGTGGGTCAGGTTCACAGTTCCATCTGAACCGTTTTCCGTATCCGGACAGTCGTGACGGACATCCCCCATCCGCAGACGAAACAATCCCTGGTCCGGATACCGGGCTGCCTGCTCCGCAATCAGCCACAGAACAAGCTGTTCGTAAAGGTTTAAATAGGGATCATTTCCCACCAGGGTCTGCCCTGTCACCCAGGAATGATCAGGATCACCACCACCGGTGATCAGGGACAGCGGCCGCTGCTGCCAATCTTTCACGTTCACCAGAGAAACGGTACGAATCCGCTCCAGGGTCAAACTCTGCTGCCAGACCTGCGCAAGTCCCTGGTTCAGAGCTCCGCAGGCAAGCTCCTCGACCCCGATCAGGGCCGGAGAAGGATAGATTCTGCCGTCCGGACCCACTGCCAGGGATTCCCAGCCCATATTGGTCAGATCAAAACGGGTGCCGGGGACGGTAAATACCTGTGCCTTCAGCGCCTCCAGGTTATCGACCTGCAGGCCGAGTTCCCTGCACAGGACAACGGTTTTAACGATTTGGGAAAAAATCCGGTCCGGATCGGCAAACTGTGTCCTTGTGCCCTTGCCCCGGATAAAATGATACATGAAATGAAGACCGGCAGCTCCCATCCTGTGCGCCTGACGTGCAATATCCTCCAGCTGATCCACGTTGGTGGAGTTGATGGCAATGGAAATGGTTACGGCCAGTCCAGCCTCTATTACACGCTGCAGATTTTCCTGCAGCCTGGCATAACTGCCTTGACCCCGGAGATAATCATGTTCTGCTTCCAGTCCGTCCAAGCTGATCTGCAGATGCAGACGGCTGATATCCAGCCCGGTCAGGGCTGTCAGATGGTCCCCCAGCAGGAGACCATTGGTCAGCAACACCACGTGATGGGCAGGGTGATGATCCAGCACGTAGCCTATTGTTTCACAAAAATCAGGATAAACAAAAGGTTCACCCCCCGTAAAATAAAAAAGGTGGCTGCCGAGCGCTGCTGCCTGATCAATGGCGCTGTGCAGCTGTTCCTGCTCCAGCCTGTCGGTTTTTGCCGGCGAGGAGCCGAACAGACAATGACGACAGGACAGATTGCAGGTATCAGTCAGGTGAAACCAGATCTCTTTGAGCCCGCTCAAGCGCAGATGACGACTCCGGCCCAGGTAGGGATCATAACCCTGATGGTCGAGCAGGTGCTGCAGCCGTTCCAAGTCACGGGTGACTTTACAGGGATCTTCATGAAAACAGTGACAATATTTTGCAACTGCTGCGCTGAACGTTTCACATTTGCGGGCAATACGCAAAAGGGCATCGGTCCGGGATGAGGGAACAAACCAGTCCGGGGCCAGGGGATCGACATATATGGCAACACCATTCTGTTCAAGCCGGTGCAGCCTGTGAAGCCATTGCATGGATAATCCTTAAAATATTTGGGAGCAGCTGTCACACAATCCGGAGGCTGCAGATAACGTTCACAACTTACATCGTTGCTTCCTTGAGCAGTTACACAAAGAGTCGTTCCACCACATCATGAACGGTGCTGACGGGATGAACCTGCATACCTGCAGAAAAACCCTTCTCCAGCCGGCGGTTGCTGGACTCAGGCATGAGAAAAGTTTTAAAACCCAGCCGCTGGGCTTCGCGCAACCGCATCTCCAGCTGGCCGACACCCCTGATCTCTCCGGCCAATCCCACTTCTCCGCAGACGACAGTAGTGGGATCAACTACCTTTTCATACAGGCTGGAGAGCAGGGCCACGATGACTCCAAGGTCCAGGGCCGGCTCATCAATGCGGATCCCGCCGGCAATATTTAAAAATATATCATGATCAAAGAGCGTGACCCCGATCTTTTTTTCCAGCACTGCCGTGAGCAGGGCCAGACGCTGGGGATCAGCACCTATAGCCGTTCGCCGCGCCGTTCCCAGGCTGGACGGACTGACAAGAGCCTGCACTTCCACCAGGATCGGCCTTGTTCCTTCCACGCTGGGCATGACCACGGAACCGGGTACGTTTACCGGCCGCTCGGCCAGGAACAGGGCGGAGGGATTATCCACCTCGGCCAGGCCGCTCTCCTTCATCTCAAAAACGCCGATCTCGTTGGTGGATCCAAACCTGTTCTTGACCGTTCGCAGCACCCGGAACAGCTGACCGCGATCCCCCTCAAAGTAGAGTACCGTGTCCACCATGTGTTCCAGAACCCGGGGACCGGCTATGGAACCGTCCTTGGTTACATGACCGATCAGGATAATGGGCAGACCACTGCGTTTGGCGAGGGTCACCAGCTGAGACGTCGATTCCCGCACCTGGGTGACGGAACCCGGAGCTGAGCCCGATTCTTCACTGTACATGGTCTGGATGGAATCGACAGCCAGAAATGCAGGCTTAACCTGTTCAGCCAGCCCGGTAATGGCCTGCACGGAATTTTCAGTTGCAAGGTAGATATGCTCACTCTTCACTGCCAGCCGTTCAGCACGCATGCGTATCTGTGCAACCGATTCCTCCCCGGTTACATAGAGCACCTTGTGCTCCTGCCCGGCCAGGGCTGCGAGCAGCTGCAGGATGAGTGTTGATTTGCCGATACCGGGATCACCGCCGATCAGCACCATGGAACCCGGCACAATACCGCCACCCAGCACCCTGTCCAGTTCACCGATGCCGGTAACCAACCGCTTAGGTTCGTCTCCGCCCTCGCCTTCCAGGGGATGAACCTCAGACACAATCCCTGCCGGGCGAACCTGTTGCTTTTTCTGCTCTCTCAGGCTGTCCCACTCACCACAGTCCAGACAGCGCCCCAGCCATTTCCGGCTTTCATAGCCGCAGTTGCTGCAGATATAAAGCAGTTGTTCTTTTGCCGCCATGATCTTCTAAAAGGGAGGTTAATCCTGTCAGGCTACTCCTGTTCCTGCAGTTCCTGCCGCAGTTTGCTGATCTCCTTATCCATGACTTCCTGCAGGCTGTCAAACTGTTTTACAATAGCAGAAGAAACATGCTGCTCCAGGTCAGTTCGATGAAGGTGTGCTGTGGACAACGAACCTGCTGCCTGCTTCAAGGCTGCCAGCTCCTGTTGAACAAGGTCGCCGGTTGCCGCAATTTCCTTCTGCACCAGTTCAGCCATTGCTGAGGACAGATTCCTGCCCGGTATAACTTTCACCGGTTTTTCCCCGGCCCCGTCAATCAGACACTGTTGCTGCCAGTCAAGGACTTTTTTCATTTTGGCAAGGCTGAACTGCTGACGTTCCTTCTCCTCCTGTGTGGTGGTACGCAGCCTGACATACGCCTGCCAGAGATCATCAATCAGGTTGAATGCACCAGGATCTGAGCGTACCCGCAGGCTGTCCACATACCCAACAACAGACTCCATGGCCAGCAGGATCATACCTACCGCACTGTCATTACTCTCTTCCTGGATACGGGCGGAAATGGCTGTCAGCAAATCCTTGAGCACGGAATCAGATATTTCCATCTCAAGACCCGCCACAGCGGCCCGAAAATCATTATTTATGGCTTGGGACATTTCATCGGCCATTGAGCTCCCCCCGGCACCAACACCTGTTTATTATTTTCAGTTCCAAACCAAATCTCCACCCGGGCACTGCAACATTCTAATTTAAGGGTACCTTGAAAAATTAGATATTTTGTTCGAGTTCAAGGAACAGTGGAAAATAAAAGCGCAGCATATTAGGCATATGTGAGCATTTTATTTTTCGCTGTGACACAGAAATCGGGCAAAATAGCAATTTTGCAAGGTAGCCTTAACGGGGAACTGAATCTTTGAGATATATGTCAACTTATGTCAGATACCTTTTTTTGCCAAACAAAAAAATCCCTACACCCACAGGAACCAGGACAGACAGCAGCCTTTTTTTGAAGGTAACACTACTGAGATTTTTTATTGACAAAACTCTGCTTATCTAATATAGGATTATAATCATCTTATATATCTTTATTTGCGTCGCATGGATGTTGTTTTACGAAACAATTTTTCGCTACCATTTAACCCCTGAGGACACTCCCAATGATTGCCTACTGGATCGAAACCGCAACACATGCTCAACTGCAGGGACTCTGGTGGTTCCTCTGTTCTGTTCTCGGATCACTATTGATCTTTCTCTTCTTTGTTCAGGGCGGTCAGACCCTGCTCTGGCAGGTTGCCAAAACAGAAGTTGAAAAATCTCTGATAATCAACTCCCTGGGAAGAAAATGGGAGCTGACCTTCACCACTCTGGTCACATTCGGCGGTGCTCTTTTTGCCGCCTTTCCCAAATTCTATGCCACTTCATTCGGCGGCGCATACTGGGTTTGGGTTCTTATTCTGTTCACCTTTATCATCCAGGCGGTCAGTTACGAATACCGTAAAAAACCTAACAATATCCTGGGAGCCAAGACCTTTGAAGCCTTTCTCTTTATTAACGGCTCCGTAGGGGTTCTGCTCATCGGAGCAGCTGTCGGCACCTTTTTCACCGGTTCAAATTTTGTACTGAGCAGCTATAACTTTGTGACCTGGACCAGCTCTCTGCGTGGCCTGGAAGCAGCATTTTCCCTGTTCAATCTCTCTGTCGGTCTTTTTCTTGTCTTCAATGCCCGTGCGCTGGGCGCCATGTATCTGCTCAACAATATAGATTTCAAGGATGCCGAAGAGCTTGAAGAACGACTGCGTCAGGCTGCCTATAAAAATTTTCTCTACAGCCTTCCCTTCCTGGGCTGGTTCCTGCTGCAGATTCTTCCCATGAGTGGTTATGCTGTCAATGAACATGGTGAGGTTTTTCGCCAGAGCTGGAAATACCTCCTCAACCTGGTACAGGTCCCTGGACTGGCAATTTCCCTGGTGCTTGGTCTTATTCTTGTTGTTACCGGTGTCCTGTTGACTGCAAAAACTAAAGCAAAATGCGGTATCTGGTCCTCCGGCCTGGGTACGGTTCTGGTGGGCCTGACCATATTCGGCCTCGCGGGTTTCAACAACACCGCCTTTTACCCTTCCAAGGTGGATCTGCAGTCCAGCCTGACTATCCATAATGCATCATCAAGCGTTTATACGCTCCAGACCATGACCTGGGTGGCTCTGGCCATTCCATTTGTGCTGGCCTATGTAGCCTATGTCTGGTGGTCCATGGATAACAAAAAAATAACGGTTGCAGAAGTTACCGGTACTGAAGCAAAGGGATTATATTAGGCAACAGTTGAAAATTGCAAAGGTGAGAGTGTTTACGCTCTCACCTTCAGCCTTTCTGTTGCAAGGATTTCCAGTGGAATGGCTGACCAATGCAGGATATAAAAAATCTTATTTATCATTATAATCCAATTACTCTTTTGCCTTTTCTTCGCTCCGGTTCAGTGTGATGCGGGGACAACAGGCAAAATGCATAACAGTGTTTATATGCTTGACATAAACAACATTTCCTCTGTCACCATGAACCGTTTTTTTATCCCATGCGACTGACACGGGCAGCTGAATACGCCATCCGGTGCATGGTCTACCTGTCAACCCGGGGACGTGGTGTTTTGACCAGCCGTCAGGAGATTGCCGCCAATGCCGACATCCCGACGCATTTCCTTGCCAAAATCGCCCAGGATCTGGCCCGGGCAAATTTTATGGAAATACGGCAAGGTGCCAAAGGGGGTTTTGTGCTGACAAGGGATCCGGCCCGGATCACTCTGCTTGAGGTGGTGGAGACCATGATCGGTGAAATTTACCTCAATGACTGTGTAGCCCGACCCGGTTCCTGTAAAATCACCTATGACTGTGCAGTGCACAGGGTCTGGATGACTGCCCGTGAACAACTGCGCGAGACCTTGAACAAGGTAACCTTTGACCAGTTAATCAAGGAGAAATCCTGTGTACCTGCCATTCAAACCGGCGGGATGGCACCTGAACCCCTGGATGACAATCTCCCTGATACCCATGAAAAACTTCAATAGGCTGAAACAATGGAACAGATGGTAATGCAGCGCTCCAGTATCTTCCAGAGAATCTACCGGCTGTACATTGATGGTTTTCGCAGCATGACCGTAGGCAAGACCCTGTGGAAGATTGTCATCATCAAACTGATCATTATGTTTGGTGTCCTGAAACTGTTTTTTTTCCCGGATTTCCTGGGAACCAAATTTACTACTGATGAACAACGGGCCGATTATGTGCTGGAACAGATCACAACACCGGTCCAGGCTCAACCCGTCAACTAAGGAGGAAAACGGTAATGATTGAAAATTTTGACCTGACCATGGTGAACTGGGCCAGGGCCCAGTTTGCCCTGACCGCCCTGTATCACTGGATTTTTGTGCCGCTTACCCTGGGCATAACATGGATCATTGCCTTTTATCACACCATTTACGTGAAAACCGGCAGTGAGGAATGGAAAAACCTGACAAAGTTCTGGATGAAACTGTTTGGCATCAACTTCGCCATTGGTGTGGCCACCGGCATCATCCTGGAATTTGAGTTCGGCACCAACTGGTCCAACTACTCCTGGATGGTCGGCGATATCTTCGGCGCTCCGCTTGCTATTGAAGGAATCTTTGCCTTCTTTTTAGAGGCGACTTTCTTTGTTGTCATGTTTTTCGGCTGGGATCGGGTTTCCAAAAGGTTCCATCTCTTTTCCACCTGGATGGTCGCGGTCGGTTCCAACCTGTCGGCTGTCTGGATCCTGGTGGCAAATGCCTGGATGCAGAACCCTGTCGGCCAGGCATTCAATCCCGATACTGCCCGTTTTGAGATGCAGAATTTTTCAGATGTGGTCTTTAATCCTGTGGCCGTGTCAAAATTTACCCACACCACCAGTGCATCAATGCTCTTTGCAGCCCTGTTCATTCTTTCGATTTCGTCCTGGTATCTGCTGAAAGGGCGGCATGTACTGATGGCCAAACGCTCCATTCTGGTTGCTTCAATCTTCGGCCTGCTGGCCTCGGCCTTTGTCGGCTTTACAGGCGATGAAGCGGCCTATGAGGTTGCCCAGCAGCAGCCCATGAAACTTGCCGCCTTTGAAGGATTGTACAAGGGTGAGACAGGTGCCGGCCTTGTTGCCTTAGGCGTGATCAATTCAGATAAACAGGTGGGTGATGACCAGGATGGATTCAACATTGAAATCCGTCTGCCCGGTCTGTTATCCCTGCTGGCCAACCGTTCTTTTGGTTCTTTTGTACCGGGCATTGAGGATCTGGTCTACGGAAACAAGGAACATGGTATCATTGGTGCGGCTGAAAAGATGGAAAAGGGTAAAATAGCCCTGGCTCAGCTGGATGCCTACAAAAAAGCCAGGAAAGCAGGTGACCAGGTTGCGGCCGCTGCAGCGCTTTCGATCTTTGATGCAAACAAGGAATACCTGGGATACGGTTTTCTGGAAAAACCCGAAGACGCCGTGCCGCCGGTTGCCATGTCCTTTAACTCCTTTCATATCATGGTCATCCTGGGTACCCTTTTCCCCCTGGTTTTTCTGGCCTATCTCTACTTTTCCTGGAAAGGTTCCCTGCAGGAGCAGCGCCTTCTCCTCACCGGCGGGACGATCATGTTTTTTCTCGGTCTTATTGCCCACTGGGCCGGCTGGATCGTTGCTGAGGTCGGTCGTCAGCCCTGGGCTATCCAGGATCTGCTGCCGGTAACCGTTGCCAGGTCCAACCTGACGGCAGGAACCGTTCAGACCACCTTTTTCATGTTCCTGATCCTGTTTACTGCACTGCTTATTGCAGAGATCAGCATCATGCTCAAGCAGATCAGCATAGGACCGAAGGAGGTGTAATATGATTGCAAACCTCGACTATGCAACATTGCAGCATCTCTGGTGGCTGATCTGTTCCGTGGTCGGAGCGCTTTTCCTGTTCCTCACCTTTGTCCAGGGCGGCCAGACCCTCCTCTGGCAGGTTGCCGGGACTGAGGAGGAAAAAAACCTGGTAATCAACTCCCTGGGAAGAAAATGGGAGCTGACCTTTACCACCCTGGTCCTGTTCGGGGGTGCTCTGTTTGCCGCCTTTCCCAAGTTTTACGCCACTTCCTTCGGAGGTGCCTACTGGGTGTGGATTTTGATCCTGTTTACCTTCATTATCCAGGCGGTCAGCTATGAATACCGTAAAAAACCGCGCAACGTGCTGGGCAGTACTGTTTTTGAGCTGTTTCTCTTTATAAACGGTTCGGTGGGCATACTGTTGATCGGTGCCGCTGTGGGAACCTTTTATACCGGCTCAAATTTCCAGCTCAGTGAGTATAATTTTGTAACCTGGACCCATTCCCTGCGCGGACTGGAAGCGGCCTTTTCCATTTTCAACCTGTCACTTGGTCTGTTCCTGGTCTTCAATGCCCGCACACTGGGCTCCATGTACCTGGTGAACAATATTGATTTTACCCCTGTACCTGCAATGGAGAGCCGACTGCGCAGGCAGTGCTGGACAAACTTTATCTGCTCACTGCCTTTTCTGGGGTATGTGCTGGTCAGTCTGCTGCTGATGAAGGGTTATGGTATTGTTGATGCACAAGGAACTGTCGAACTGGTCGGCCGCAAGTACCTGGGCAACCTGCTGGCAAATCCCTGGCTGATCGGACTGCTGGCTGTCGGCCTGATACTGGTCATCCTTGCAGTCCTGCGTACCGCAAAATCTTCATCCACGGCCGGCATCTGGTTTGGCGGTCCTGGAACGGTTCTGGTCGGCCTGACAGTGCTGCTGCTGCCTGCTTATAATAATACGGCCTTTTATCCCTCCAAGGCGGATCTGCAGTCAAGCCTCACTATTTATAACGCTTCAAGCAGTCTGTTTACTCTGACAACCATGACCTATGTTGCCCTGGCCATTCCATTTGTGCTGGCGTATATCGCCTTTGTCTGGTGGTCCATGGACAGGAAAAAACTGACAGCGGTTGAGGTCGGTGCTGAAGCTTATTAACTCAATATTTCCGGAGAAATATCATGATGAACGCATTTTTACTGCTTTCCTGGGTAGCCCTGATCGCTGTTTCCTATGTGGCTGCTGTTATTGTCTTGAAAAAGACTGATCTGTTGTAAGGTAACCTCCTCCTTGGACGGCCGGTTTCCTCTCCTTCTTGCCGGTCGTCCAAGTTTTCTGTTCCTGCATCTGCCTTTGGACTGCCCTGACCACTTACCTCTGATAAGTATTCTGTTTGTATTCATTGCTCACTTATAATCACCGGCCGGACACTTGCCATGACTGACAGTTCACCCAAAATCCTGCTTCTTGGCTCCAATGTCAAAATAACCAACCTGCCCACCAAGGAGGTCAGCCTGCTTGAAGAGGGCAGCCTGCCCGCCTACGGCTATAATCCGGGAGACGACATTAATCTGCTGGCCGGCCCTCCATCCATTGAAAAGGGCCGCCTGGAGCAGTGTTTGACCTGGCTTGCCTCCTACCTTGCAGGTTCGGAGCTGACGCCCCGGCTCAACACACTGTCCTATGGACCTGAAAAACAGGTCTTTCAGATTTTTCGTAAACGTTTGTCAAGGGCTGCAGACAGGCCAGGCCACGGCTGGTTCATGGTCAATCAGCTGCTGCCTGCAGAAGGACGGGGAGCAAACAGCCAGCCCTTTGTGATCAGTGACAATGAAGGGGAAATTATCAGCAACAACAGCGGCATTGTCCTGGTTGACGATTCCGGGATGCCGCCCCAGGTCTGTGACGACATGGTGGAACTGAATCCTGGTTTCTGGTGCATCGCCATGGGAATATCAGTTGCCCACTGGCAGAAATGGGCAACTAAACTGGGAGAGCGCTTCACCCTCTTCTGTCGGCTGTCCGACCTGGAAACCACCCGTATGGAGATGGATGCCTCGGTAAACTGGGAAACTATTGTCGCCATGTGCCTGCGTGCCTTGCGCACGCCTGAGGTCGGCCTCTGGGACAGCCGCAGCAACCGCTTTTTCTGCCACATCATTGTTGAGATGTTTCCTCACGGTATTCTTTATTTAGGACCGCAAACCACCTGTTTCAGGTATCGCAAGGGACACCTGCCTGAAAAAAGTGCTCCCCGCCAGCGCGGATCCGTACCCTGCTACGACACCATGGTCACTTCCATGCTGGCCCTGGATGCCCTGCGGTTCAATGGTTTTGATTTCTGCCGCAACTACTTCTTCGATTTTTCCAAACGTGTACTGCTCAACTGGAAGATCTTAAACGACCACGGCTATTACTTTAACGGCAGCCTGGAATTTCCCAACCTTGATTTCTCCTCAACCTATCCAGGCGGCAGTCCCTGTTCCTTTCTTGATACAACGCCTGATCCATCCTTTGTGGAACTGCCGTCATTTTCCGCTGATTTCGACTTGACCCTGGAGCTGGTGGCCAGTCAGGCGTGGGGAGAAGAAAAGAAAAAGGCCCTGCGCTCCTTTTTTCTCCGTAAGTTTGTTCAGCCCTACAATCCGGCAACCTATTCGACACCGTCCTATGACTATCTGGACGTAATCATCTCCGTGCTCCATTACCTCAAGGAAGAAGTCAACCGCGGGACCGGATTTGATGAGCTGCCCACCTTTCAAATCGGCCATCTGCGCACCACGGATCCTGCTGAAATTGATCCCGTTATCACCCTGCACAATGTCATGGATTCCTATGTTTCCAAAGACACGGTCCTGCGCCCGCTCTGCATCGGCGTGTTCGGCCCTCCAGGTTCGGGGAAATCCTTTGCCGTCAAGCAGGTCGCCAGTGAAATATCAAAACATTTTGAGTCTAGTCCCTTTGATTTTTTTGAGTTCAACCTGACTCAGTTTGCCAGTCCGGACGAGATCAATTCAGCTATTAATCCCATCCGTGCCTCAGTGGCCCAGGGAAAAGTCCCCATTGCCTTCTGGGATGAATTCGACTGTCGTTACGATAATTTTGAATTTGGCTATCTGCGTTATTTCCTCCCATCCATGCAGGATGGTGTCACCTATGTACATGGCATACCGTATCACATCGGACGGGCAATTTTTGTCTTTGCCGGTGGTGTCAAGGCCAGCTGGCAGGGTATGGAAGAGCTGCTCACTCCCAGCGATCCTGTGGAGCTGCAGCAGGCGAAAACATTAAAGATTCCCGATTTCATGAGTCGGCTCAGGGTTGTGCTTGATATTGACGGTATAGAAGTTCCGGAACAGCTGCTCAGAGATTCAGCCTCTGAGGAAGAGCTGGAGGAACTGCGCAGGGTGCTGCTCAAGCGTGCCTTCATCATTGCCCACCAGATGCAGACCCACTGGAAGACAGCGGCCCGGAAAACTTCGGGCCTGCTGCTCAGGCTGCTGCTGGCTGACTATAAATTCGGTGCCCGTTCAATTGAGGCGGTGATTGAGGCCAGCCGGGCGGCTGACCGGCTGGTCTATGGGCTGCCAGAGCTGATTGCTCCATCCGCCGCCCGCATCCACGCCCAGTGGAGGGTGGAGCTGGAACGGCGGATAGATCATGTCCGTAAAACCAAGGGACTCAGGGCAGTCTGGTAGTGAGAAAGTGTGAAGCTGTTCAGGTGAGAGAACGCAGGTTATGAATAGGAGGTTATGTATATAAAGCGGGCTCCGCCTGTAACCCGAGTTTACAGGCTGTAGGCTGAAGACTGTCGGCAAAAAACTATATGCCTTCAGTCTCAATGTCTGCAAGCCTGACTTCTATTCCTGACAGCGGAGAAAGGCCGCCTGCAGGACAATGGGATAATCAAAGCTGACCCCTCCGTTGCCCCATTCCTTAAAACCCAGGTTAACCCACTCCCCCTGATCAGCCCATACCTCATAGCCGAATTTCCAGCCACACCATTTTTCACGGCATAAGTACTGTTCTTTCGGTCCATAATAGATAAACTGCAGTCCCTCATCATCCTCGGCCTGTCGGCTGCCGCCAATCAGCAGCATGTCGGCCCCGTGCTCCCTGGCTTCCTTTTCAACGGCCTGCGCAATGGTTTTTCCGTTTGAATTTTCGGGGAGCCGGACCAGCAGATGAGCAAACACACGACAGCTCACCGGCACCTTGTTGGGTTGAAAGGTTGGGATTACAGAAGTTGTGGGTGAATAGCCGGCTCCTCTATACCCGGTAGAATCCTTACCTCCGCAGCCGGCAACAAGAAAAAATGTGGCCAAAACCAGTAGAGGTATTTGAAAAAATTTCTCCATTGTTTCCCCCCGTCTCTTGTGGATCCTGCTCTATTCAGGACTCATTACAAACCAGTTCTCATGGTCAGAGGTCTCATGCAAAGGAAGAAAGGATTGTTAAATCAACAATTCTGTATTATTCGCCAACTGAACACCTGACACCTGACACCTGACACCTGACACCTGACACCTGACACCTGACACCTGA
>CAZKBZ010000032.1:5479-28205 GCA_964551175.1 uncultured Desulfobulbus sp. | reverse complement strand
CAGGAAAGGGTTACCGGTTTTGACGGGCTCAGTGCCGGAACCGGTAACCCATCTCTTACCTGAATGCTCAAGGTGGCCTGAAAATATTCAGTTCTGATCATCTACGGTCAATATCCGCCCAAGATAAGCCTGCATCCTGACCAGCAACTCCTCACACGTTGAACCGTTCAAAGCACTTATGCAGACACCGTCTGTGCAATGCAAACGGACATTTTCCGTCACCCGGTCAATTTTATTATAGACCCGCAGGCAGGGAATCCTGTCCAGTTCCAGCTCGCACAATATCTTATCCACCACTTCCAGCTGCTCCTGCCAGCCAGGATTTGATATATCTATCACATGCAGCAGCAGATCTGCTTCAAACAATTCCTCCAGGGTTGATTCAAAGGCCTTGAGCAGTTCAGCAGGCAGGTTGCGGATAAACCCCACGGTATCGGTTATGATCACCTCCATGTCTCTGGGAAAGCGGAGACGGCGGGAGGTAGGGTCCAGGGTGGCAAACAGCATATCTTCCGCCTGAATGTCAGATCCTGTCAGGGTGTTGAGCAGGGTGGATTTTCCGGCATTGGTATAGCCCACCAGTGAAATCACCGGGACATCATGTTTGCGGCGGCGACTGCGACGGTGATAGCGCTGCCGTCCCACACATTTCAGTTCCTTTGCCAGCCGGGCAATGCGGTCATTGATCCGGCGCCTGTCGATCTCAAGCTTTGTTTCACCGGGCCCGCGTGCACCTATACCGCCGGTAAGGCGGGAAAGGGCATCGTCGCGTGTGGAGAGCATGGGCAGCAGGTATTTCAGCTGGGCCATTTCAATCTGCAGCTTTCCTTCCCTTGACAGGGCTCGGGAGGCAAAAATATCCAAAATCAACTGAGTACGGTCAATAACCCGCAGATCGGTATGACTGGTAACCGAACGAACCTGAGATGGTGTCAACTCCCGGTCAAAAAGCAGCAGGTTGGCACCGGTACGAAGACTCATGAGCATGATCTCCATCAACTTTCCGCGACCAAGGATCAGACGGGGATGAATCTTGCGGCGGCGCTGAATAACTCGATCAACAACCTGAACACCGGCGGCCCCGGCAAGCTCTGCAAGCTCCAGCATGGAATCCTCCGCCCCTGTTTTTGAACCGGTAAACACCGAAATCAAAATCGCCCGATCCTGCCCCTTATCCACCTCCCGGATGGGACGAGTCCGGGCAAACTCTGCCTCAAGCGTCTCAATCAGTTCTATACAGGACTGCTGCTGGGCCGCCGGATGAACAGGTTCCAATACCTGCCAGTCCCGATCATCAATACGGCCTGGAATAAGATGTACACTGTACAGCAGGTCAGGAAAGCCGTCTTTCAGAGTGAGCACCGACATCATGTCCAGCCGCAGGCAGGCCATATCCATGATATCCTCTTCACTTGGACCGCGCATTCCCAGGGTCGTATGAACACAGCGAAGGCCGCGCAACCGACCTCCGGCGGTCCGCACCTGGCTGAGTGCCGGAATGACAATCCGGTCATGATCGCCGACTATGACCGTTTCCACCTTACCGGAGCGATGAATCAGCAGGCCGACCTGCCTGTTCAACTCAGTACTGAGAGTGGCCATACTGCGGGCAAGATCACGACTGACCACCTTGTCCGGATCTATCTTTTTCTGTCCCAGTCGCTCGAGACGGCGCAGTTGTTTACTCTTTAATCCTGAGGTGTTGCCGACAACACTGATAGATCTGTCTCCTTATTTGATTAATTTGAGGGTAACCCCCGACTTCTTTATCATATATCTCGGTTCCCGTCACTTAAGGGCACCTTGGATAATTAGATATTTTGTTCGAGTTCAAGGAACAGCGGAAAATAAAAGCGCAGCATATTAGGCATATGTGAGCATTTTGTTTTTCGCTGTGACACAGAAATCGGGCAAAATAGCAATTTTACAAGGTGGCCTTAACAGGGAGCATTTCCAGGAGTTCGGGGAAAAGGAATCACATCACGAATGTTTGCCATCCCGGTGACAAACTGTACCAGCCGTTCAAATCCCAGGCCGAAACCTGAATGCGGGACTGTGCCGAAACGGCGCAGATCCAGATACCAACTGTATTCCTCCATATCCAGTCCTGCCTCCTGCATGCGGACAACAAGCTGATCCAGTCGTTCTTCACGCTGGCTGCCGCCCACAAGCTCCCCAATGCCCGGTACCAGCACATCCATGGCAGCCACCGTTTGGCCGTCTTCATCCATGCGCATGTAAAACGGTTTTATTTCCTTGGGGTAATTGGTCACGATCACTGGACGGTCTGCAAGCTCTTCGCAGAGAAACCGTTCATGTTCAGCCTGCAGATCCATGCCCCATTTTACTGGAAAATCAAATTTTTTATCAGCCGACTGTAACTCTTCCACTGCTTGCGTATACGTCATTTTCACAAAAGATCGATCACGGACTGTTTCCAGCCTTTTTACCAGGCCCTTGCTGACAAAACGGTTAAACAGGTCCAGGTCCTCTGCACAGTTATCCAGAACAGACGCCACCAGTTCCCGTATCAACTCTTCAACAACCTCCATGTTGCAGCCAAGGTCACAAAAAGCCATTTCCGGCTCCAGCATCCAGAACTCGGCCAGATGCCGGCTTGTATTGGAGTTTTCAGCACGAAAGGTAGGCCCGAAGGTGTAAACCCGTCCATGGGAAAGGGCAAAAATCTCCGCCTGTAGTTGACCGCTGACTGTCAACCCTGCCCTGCGCCCGAAAAAATCCTGTGCAAAAGGATCTGTCTTACAATAATCATCCTGTTCCAGTGCAGAAACGGTGAACATCTCCCCTGCCCCTTCACAGTCTGAAGTCGTAATAACAGGGGTCTGAATCTGCAAGAAGCCCTGTTGCCTGAAAAAACGATGCACTGCAAAATTCAGCTCAGAACGCACCCTGGTGACTGCACCAAGGGCATTGGTTCGTGAACGCAGATGACTGATTGAGCGCAGGAACTCAAAACTGTGCCGCTTTTTCTGCAAAGGATAGCTTTCAGGATCAGCCGCTCCGAGCACCTCAAGCTGCTCTGCCCGTACCTCCACATCCTGGCCCCTGGCAGGCGACTCCACCAGTGTTCCGACAACATGGACACTGCTGCCAGTACCAAGATGACGTACTTCTGTTTCGTAATTTTCAAGATCTGTTTCGGCTATCACCTGGATGCCGGCCAGACAGGAACCATCAGTGATCTCAATAAAGCTTAACCCGCCTGAATCCCGACGTGTTTTTACCCAACCCTGTACTTCCACCTGCTGTCCCGTGGGTGCTGTCTGCAGAAGTTCCCTGATTAATGGTTTCATAATTCTCCAGTTTTAAATGTCTCACTGCAAGGCCTGCACATTTCAATCCTGCTGCATCAAAATCATCTCACCGTTTCCGATCAGCTTCCCGGGAACCAGCTGTTTGCGTTCACTCACGTAACGGGCCACCTCGGAACACTTGACAGTAAACAAAAAAAAGAGCGGTCCCTGCTGGTCAGACAGCGTTTCATAATTACCCATTCCCTTGCTGATGATAATATCTGCAGTCTTAAAATGATACCTGAACTCCTCGCTGCAATCGGCAAGCGGCGTCCCGGGACATCTGGTCCCGTTGGTAATTACCGGACAGATTCTGTCAAGACCGCAGTATTTTGCATCTTCCAGGGTTGCATCATTAATGATGGGACCTTCACGGACAGCAACCGTAACCCGACAACCATGTTGCAGTAACTGGCGTATCAGCAGACTATCAAAGACAATTTCACCGCAGTTGTCACATAAGTACAGCAACTCACATCCTTTTTCTGCTCCAGTTACAAGCTGCTGAAGGGCCGGGTAATCATCAATTGCAAACTCACGATCAAGACAGTTATCCATGGTCTTTTCCGCATCAAAGACATGCTGAGCCGCGTAATCGATAATATTTCCGCCGATTGCAACCCGGATGGCCGCCAGCAGAGGATCTGTTGCTGCGGTAATTCTGTCTTCCATCTCATCTTTCAGGGATAGAGCAAAATCATTACTCTCCTTTTTGACCTGGAAAAATGGATCATCAACCTGAAGGATCCTGGAAAACAGTGCATACAGGCCAACAGCATTTTCAGGAGGAGAGCGATCGGGATCAACCGCAGCCAGAAACCTGCCCGCCTCATTAAGCAGCCGGCGCTGTGTAACCGGGTCATCAGTTGCCAGTTTGCCGGTAGCCCGTGCCTGGCGCATGAAACAGACCAGACAGTCAAGAGTTGTCCGCATGCAATTTCCCAGATGATTTTAAAAGGTATTCAGGCCGCACATTGCCAAGAGCTGCTATGATATTCTCTCGACTGCCGGGAATACGATCATAAATATGATCCAGCAGTTCCCTGACCTCCACACGTCTGGTCTGTCCGAAGAGTGGACAGCTCCCGTTTTCAGGCCTGAGCCCGAGGCGTGCTCCAATTGCTTTAATTTCATTTTTACGGAGATATGCAAGCGGTCGAATCAGACGCAGACGGCCTGAAAAAAGATCCTGCCTGGGGAGCATGGTGCTGATATTACCACTGCAGGTAAGATTCAAAAAAAAAGTTTCTACTATATCATCACGATGATGCCCCAGGGCAATGGTACTGAAGCGATGTTTACGTGCATACTCAAAGAGCTGTTTTCTGCGGCTGCGGGCACAGTGAAAACATACATCTCCAGATGCGCTCTCAGATGTTTCAGCAGAGGACGGGACAGGCAGATCTGCAGGTAAGATGGCACAGGAAATATCAATGGCTTCAAGCCTGTCCGCCACCCGGCGCCCAAAACTCCCTGGTCCGTCGACAGCAGGCATCATGTCAATATGCACAGCCAGAAGTCTGTAGTGAATCGGGGCCTTCTTGCGCCAGTTGAACAGCAGCCAGGCCAGAACCAGGGAATCAATACCGCCGGAAACAGCAACAAGAACATTATCTCCATCGGCCAGCATGGAATAATCCGACATGGCACGGCCGACGCGTCGGTTCTCACCGGCAGATAAAGCAGACGTCACGAACTGATCAGCACCTCAACTGAGGGACTGTTTACAATAAAAACCACAATTCCTAGCGGGCAGATAACTCATTCATCATCAGTCAGGTAAGGACACTCACTGAACCTGGTGCGCAACCCTTCCCGCATCAGCTGTTCCGCCGTCACCCAGGTGAAGCCGCGTTCGGTGGCCAACCGGAAATTATAGAGATTTTCCATTACCGATTTCTGTACTTCGTCAAAGGTGCCGCTGCAGAGAACGGTGCCTTCCGGTATAGCAATCAGGCGGAAATCAAAGGCAACCGAAGCAGGATCCTGGGCAGAGTATTTTCCGCCTACCCTGTCCTTGTAACGTCGAAGGGTTGTCTCAAGAACAGTATTGCAGCTGAGCCGGTCGGCAATTACCTTGGCCCGTGCAAGAGGCTGAGCAGGCAGATTTTTATCCATACCGGAAATCTGACCGTCACTGACCAGCCTGACATCCGTTCTGCTGATAAAATACTGCTTCAGCAACTCATTCATAACCTGAACACCGTTCTGCAACTGCTCTTTTTCTGCAGCAGAATAAATCTCATCATAATTGCCTGCAATCGCAACAGGCAGGACTCCGATACAGGTTACTGCATAAGCAGGAACCTCTGGTTTAGGAGTGGCTGCTTTATTACTGCAGCCGGCCGACAGGAATAGCATGGAGAGCAGGATTAAAGTGAGAGTACGCTGAATAAAAAACACGCTGTTCCTCCTGAAATAAAATGGTTATGAACCTCTTTTAACAGGTTAGCCGTTTTACAAGAGATTCTCAGACAACCTCGATTTTATAAAGATCCTTTGGATGATAATGTCCCGACCAGTCCGGGACGCGGGGAAGAAGCCTCCCCCATCGCCCGCCCCAGGGCTTTGAACACTGCTTCGATAATATGATGTGCATTTTGACCATGCAGGAGATCAACATGCAGTGTCAAACCTGAATGCAGGGACAATGCCCGCAGAAATTCACAGACAAGAGATGTATCAAAGGCTCCTACCTTCTGATCCATGATTTCAACGCCATAGTGCAGGTAGGGACGATTGGAAAAATCCACACAGACCCGGGCCAGGGTTTCGTCCATGGGAACATACGCATAACCGTAACGGTTGACACCGGACTTGTCGCCCAGGGCCTGTGCAAAAGCCTGTCCCAGACAGATACCAAGATCTTCCACAGTATGATGATCATCAATAAATGTGTCTCCTGTTGCCCTGATACTCAAATCAAAAAAACCATGCACAGTGAACAGGGTCAACATATGATCCATGAAACCAATAGAGGTGACAACATCTGCCTGTCCGGAACCATCAAGATCCAGCATGATGCGTATATCAGTCTCCCTGGTCTTTCGTTTAACCTCGCTTTTGCGGGTGGGAGTTTTATTCATCTCTGTTGACTCCTGATCGATTCAAGGTAATCTTTACCTGTATTTTCTCCAGCATAACTTGTTCATGCAAATTAATGTGTTTATAGGCCACCTTGCAAAATTGCTCTTTTGCCCGATTTCCGTGTCACAGCGAAAAATAAAATGCTCACATATGCCCAATATGCTGCGCTTTTATTTTTCACTGTTCCTTGAACTCGAACAAAATATCTAATTTTTCAAGGTGCCCTATAGTATTACGACTGCTGGAGATTGGCAACATTTCTTGTCGACCTGGCCGTTATTTTCACATATTTATATGCCGGCAAGCACAGATTATTTTTTTATTGACATGATTGCTACAATCCTGTTATATTTTTTGGCCATTTACGGAAAATGATTGAGCGGGAATAACTCAGTGGTAGAGTGCAACCTTGCCAAGGTTGACGTCGCGAGTTCGAATCTCGTTTCCCGCTCCATTGATTCCCCAAGGTTCGGACGCCGTTCGAACCTTTTTTTGTTAAATATTTGAGGCGCATGCATGAAAACCTATTATACGCCGGTAAATGAGATCGATCGCAAATGGTATGTGGTTGATGCAGACGGTAAAGTTCTCGGACGTATTGCTACTGAAATCGCCCGCCGGCTTCGCGGCAAACATAAACCGACATTCTGTAACTTTCAGGACAACGGTGATTTCATCGTTGTCATCAATGCGGAACGTGTTCATCTGACCGGTAACAAGTGGGATGACAAGGTCTATTACACCCATAGCGGCTACATGGGTGGCATCAAGAGCCAGACTGCCAAAGAAGTGCTGGCCAAGACTCCGGAAGAACTGATCCGTATGGCAGTAAAGGGCATGCTGCCCAAAAACAAACTTGGCCGGGCCCAGCTCAAAAAACTGAAAGTATACGCCGGTGGTGAACATCCCCATAAGGCCCAGCAGCCTGAACCCCTTGATATATAACGGAGCGAATCATGGAACAGACATACGCGACCGGGAAACGGAAAACAGCTATCGCCCGGGTATGGATTACCCCCGGCAGCGGCAAAATCAATATAAACAAACAGTCATTGGAAGACTACTTCGGTAATATCTTCTTTGAACCAAAAATCAGCAAGCCGTTTGCGGTAACGGAAACAGCAGACAAATATGATGTCAAGGCCACGGTCACAGGTGGAGGCAAGTCCGCACAGGTTGATGCACTGGTCCACGGCATTTCCAAGGCTCTGCAGGAAATGAATCCTGAAATGCGTGATTCCCTGAAAAAAGCGGGCTTGCTGACCCGTGATTCCCGTGCCAAAGAGCGTAAAAAATACGGTCTGCGCGGTGCACGTGCCCGCTTTCAGTTCTCCAAACGTTAACCAGGCGGAACCACTGCAGAACTGTTTTTTTCATTTTTGTACACCTGGGGGGAATAACGAATGGTTTCGTTATTCCCCTTTTTTATTCCTCTTCTGAAATGGTATTGCGATGTTGAAAGTTGGAATTATTGGTGCATCCGGCTACACGGGTGTGGAACTTGCCAGGATACTCTCAACACATCCTGAAGTCGAACTCACTGTTGCCACCTCAAGACAGTATGCCGGCAAATCCCTGTCCGAGGTCTTTCCCAGCCTGCGTAAACGGGTCGACCTTGTCTGTGAAAATCTTGGCCCGAATGAACTCATCAAACGAGCGGATTTCTTTTTTACTGCAGTTCCCCACAAGACTGCCATGGATATTGTGCCGTCTCTGCTGTCAGCTGGAAAAATGGTAGTGGACCTGAGCGCTGACTTCCGGATCAGAGACGTCAACACCTATAAACAGTGGTACCAGCCCCACTCCAGTGCAGAACTCATCGACGAGGCCGTCTACGGGCTGCCCGAACTGTACCGAAACCAGGTCAAAAATGCCCGGCTGGTTGCCAACCCGGGCTGCTATCCCACCTCGGTTATTCTGGGGATGGCACCCCTGCTGCGTGAAAAACTTATTGATCCTGCCACCCTGATCATTGATTCCAAATCAGGTACGTCCGGAGCAGGCCGTTCAGCCAGCGTGGGAACACTGTTCTGTGAAGTCGCGGATGGTTTCCGGGCCTACAAGGTCGGCGGATCGCACAGACACATCCCTGAAATTGAGCAGGAACTGTCCCTGCTTGCAGGGGAGGAGTTAACCGTTTCCTTTACGCCGCATCTCCTCCCCATATCACGCGGCATTTTAAGCACTATCTACAGTTCCATGATTTCACCGGTCAGCGAGGAAGAAATTCAGCAACTCTATGAAAAGACCTATGCTGAAGAACCTTTCGTCCGAGTCTGTCCAGCGGGAGTCCTGCCGGCTACTCAACATGTGCGGGGCAGTAACTGCTGTGATATCGGCATAAAGGTTGATCGCAGAACAGGACGGATCATTGTACTGGCAGCCATTGACAATATTGCCAAAGGTGCGTCAGGTCAGGCCGTGCAGAACATGAACCTGATGAACGGCTTTGATGAAACCAGCGCACTTCTGGGTGCCCCGTTTTTTCCGTGAGCGAAAAAAACATCCGCCTGCTTATTGCCTATGACGGCACCAACTACGGCGGCTGGCAACGTCAAAAAAACAGTCCCACCATCCAGGGGACAATCGAGGACAAACTCAAGATAATCACCAGCGAGCAAACCGTAGTCAACGGTTCGGGACGCACTGATGCCGGTGTGCATGCCCTGGGCATGGTGGCAAATTTCACAACTACTGCAACCATGGAGGCTGCATCCTTTCAAAAGGCGCTCAACTCCATGCTGCCCCTGGATATACGAATTCTGGATGCCAGTGAAGCTGCGACTGATTTCCATGCCCGCTATGATTCCACGGCCAAGAGTTATCGCTACGATTTTTTTACCGGTTCCATACAGTCTCCGACCCAGCGCTTATACAGAACCCACGTTCCCTGTTCATTTGATTTAAGCAGGGTTGCTGGTTGCTTGAAAGAGTTGATCGGCAGTCATGATTTCTCAAGCTTCGAAGCCAGCGGATCCCGGGACCTGACCAGAAAAGACGGCAGAAAAGCAGTACGAACCCTGTTCAGAGCCGAATGTGTTGCCGATCAAAACCTGCCGGAACACTTTTCTTTCTATTTTACCGGTGACGGATTCCTGCGTCACATGGTCCGCAACCTGGCAGGCACCCTCTTCCAGGCTGGTTCCGGCAGGATTGACAGAAAAGAGTTTGCAGTTATTCTGGCAGGGAAAGACCGTAGCCTGGCCGGCCCTACGGCTCCGGCCTGTGGTCTTTTTCTTGAACAGGTTCATTATACTCCATTAACAGTCAATGATTCGGCACGCTGACCATGTTCAAGACCGGCAAATCCCTCATTCTTGCATCGGCATCACCACGGCGTCAACAGTTTCTGACAGATCTTGGCCTCCACTTTACCTGCCTGCCCGCAGAAATTGATGAAACTCCTGAACCTGAAGAAACAGCGACTGCATTTGTACGGCGCATGGCCATGACCAAGGCCGTCACCATAGCTGAACACTATCAGCAGTCCTATGTGATCGGCGCTGATACCGTGGTAGTCCTTGACAACCGAATCCTGGGCAAGCCTGCTGATACCGGCCATGCCCTGGAAATCCTGCGTCGCCTGCAGGGCAAAACTCACCAGGTCATAACAGGCCTCTCAATTACCTGTCTGCAGGAAAACTGTTTTGAAAACCTGGTCAGAACGACACGTGTTACCTTTTCCACATTTTCCGACTCTATCCTGACGGCCTATATCCAAACAGGTGAACCCATGGATAAAGCCGGGGCTTACGGTATCCAGGGAAAGGGAAGTTTTCTGGTCAAGACAATCCAGGGATCCTGTTCAAACGTCATTGGACTGCCTGTCAACACCTGCACATCTCTACTCCTGCGACACGGAGTGATCAGCCCCGAACCATAAATACAATTTGCATCACCTTGACATCAACTCCTTAATTATGCTAATTATTTATATAGATTCTTCCTCTTTTTCTGATATTCAACCTTCTTCAAGTCGGAAAACACCATACATATATGCCTTATATCTTCAAAATATTTTCCAGTAAGCATAGTTTCAGGACAATTAACACTGTTCACTTTTAGAAAGGTTCACGCTGACCGTCGGTGGCTTTGAACCAACTACTTGTTACAAATGCACTAAGACCTGACTGTAAAACTTTAAACAACGATGACCACCATAAACCGTCTCATGACTCCTGAACAGATCAGCACAGCTATTGACCACCTTCTTGCGGGAGATCCAGGTCAACTGATACATCTTCAAGTTGCCAGAACACTGCCTGAGACGATTGATGAGTTACTTGCTGATAAGAACTATGGTGATGTGGATATTCTTCTTGGCCAGATTGTCACCGTACTGCAGGAGGTTCATGACGAACTGTGCCACAACGCTGCCATTGCTCTGGCCGGAGTATTGAATATTCTGGTCCTGCATGAAGAATGGTCGCGTATGGACAGGTTGCTGGCTGCAACTCAGCAGACACTCCACATTGCCTGTGACGATGATCAGGTTGTCAGGGAATGTATTGCTGCTGTCACAAAACTCGCAGCTCACCACATTCGCCAGGGGCAGTACAGTGCACCCCGGATAGTTCTGATAATGATCTATGGTCCTGTTACACTGGCCTCGGCAACGGATAAGTTTCGTAAACTTGTAGAATCAGCTGTGAAGGAACTGGCCTTACGGCCTGTTCTGGAGAAATTGCTGGAAGAATACCTTCATGGCAGTGAAAAACAGGAAGAAGCCGGGCGGTTGCTGGTTGCCTTTGGCCCTCAATCAGCCGGTTACCTGATAGACTCCCTGATCCAGGGAGAGAGCAAGGATGAACGCGTCAAACTGATCCGGCTGATTAAAGATCTTGGAGAACCGGCGGAAGAAATTCTGCGCCGGATGCTGCAACAGAACAGCCCCTGGTATGTCACCAGAAATATCATCAGCCTGCTCGGCGAAACCGGAAATCTTGACTGCTTTGAAGAAGTGGCTCCCTTCCTTGAGCATGACGATGTGCGGGTAAAAAAGGAGGTGCTGACAGCTGCCGGCAAAATCGGTGGCAGTGCCAGAAAACACTTTCTTCTCAAGGCATTAAACTCTGTTCCCCGGGAACTCATGCCACACGTGATTTCACTGCTTGGTGATATTCACGATGACAGCCTGGTCGTACCCCTGGCTGAGATTCTGGAAAATGCATCCATGCACCAGAGTGCATTCGGAGATGAACTGCAGGTTGCGACCTGTCAGGCCCTGGGGAAGATAGGCTCTGTCAAGGGACTGCCGATTCTGAAAAGAATTATTGCCAACCATGCCATTCCCGGCAGAACTGAAGAAGAACTGAAAAACAATTCTACCCTGCAGGCAGCAAAAAAAGCTGTTCAAGTCATTCGGAGTGGCAGCAGTCAAAATATTCAACTGACCAGAGTGAAAAAGGTCATGGGTGTGTCCATGGCAGCTGACCATGTTTCTGCCAGAGAAGCTTCGATTATCAGAATTGCCAAGGCCGGAGACAAACAGAAGGCTCTGAAAAAACTCTTTCAACTGATTGGCGAGTGTGCTGCAAAAAAAGATTTCAAGAATGCTGAACGACTCAGGGAACGGTTATATGAGATTGCCCCCATGGCGCTCAACGCGATTATCCGCTCTGCTGAGATCATTGAACAGGCGAAAAACGGCTTCATCGGTCGGGGATATCTTGATATCTGGTCGGAGTTACGTGAAGAACTCTCTCCCGCAGAGTTCAGCGCTATTTACCATGAGCTGGAAAACAGGACGCTCCAGCCGGGAGAACTTCTGATCAGGCAGGGCACGAAAAATGATGAACTGTTCTTTATCAACCACGGCAGCATAAAAGTCTTCTACAAACAGGACCAGCACGAGATTTTCATAAAAAGTCTTACCAGCGGGGAGATTGCCGGGGAAAACTTCTTTAATGCCTCGGTCTGGACCGTCAGCCTGAAGACCTTGACTCCCTGTCGGATCTCCGTTCTGAAACGATCCTGTTTCAGCCGCTGGCACGAGGAATTCCCCGGACTGGAAGAAAAACTCAAAGCATATTATGACCGGTTCAACGATGTTCACAACCTGCTGGACAGAAAGGGGTTAAGCCGCAGAAAGTTTGAACGCTATCAGCTGTCCCGCAAGGTAACAATTCACATGATCGATGACAGCGGCAAAACAATCGGCGGTGAATTCAAGGGAAACCTGTATAATCTTTCCAAAGGAGGCCTTGCTTTGCGGGTTCGTGTTGCCAAGGGAGAAAGCGGTCGCCTGCTGCTGGATAAAAAAATGCAGATTTCCATCCCGGTGGGCGGCAAAATAGATGAACTGCATATCCCTGGACAGGTGCTGGCAGTACATCCGTTTACCTCTGAGCACAACGACTTCCTGGTCCATTTCATCTTTGACAGGGAACTTGACCAGGATACCCTGATGTTGATTCTGGGATAGAATTCGTTTCTGTCAGACTGTTCCCTCCATCCTGCCAACAATACCCGGTTCCTGAAGAGTTGAATTTCAGACAGGAATCAGGAGTCAGGCAGGTAACTCCAGTACCGGTTCCCATACCAGGCAGAGTCGCAGGTTGTAAATATCACTGTGCCGCGGGGTAATATTAACAACCTGCAGATCATACTTTGCCGGATCAAAACGATCTGTCAGTGCACTGAGCTTTTCCTGCAGCTCACGTGCCAGAGAATCGATATCTTCCTGAATCAGGACCACCGCATCCTCGGCTCTCTGTACATCTCCTTTTTCTTTGAGTACCCGACCGGCACCACGCATACTCCTGGCAGTCCGGGATGCAGTGGAAACCGATAAACTCTTGCGGCCAAACAGGGCACCAAAAATTGCCACTCCGACAGACAGCGCAGTGTCGATCCCTTTGGCCGTTACATCCCCTTTTTCCTTGTCAAGCCTTGCATAGGCCTTTTCAAGCCTGATTTCCAGCTGGCGCTGTTTTTTCGCATACCGCTCTTGTATCTTGTCAGCTTCCACTTCTTTTTTCTCCCGAAGCAGGTCGGCAACCCGTTTTTTAAACTGAGCCTCTGTCTCCCCGGGTTTTGAAGACAATTTAAGAGAGGCCACTTTAAGCAAGGGCAGTCGCATGGAATGGTAGAGAAAATCATCAAACTCCTTTTCCAGGCCCCGGAGATTTCTGAGGCTGCTGAAAACCGGAGAAAGTGATGCGAAACGACTGGTTTCAACCGGTTTGTCGGCACAGTCACCTGGTTCAAATGTATACTCTTCTGCCTGCTGCCAGTCCAGATTGTCAATATCACCTGTCACCGGCAGGCGCAGGCATATATCACGGGTCTCATCAATCCCCTGGCTTTGTTTGAAAAAACGAACCGTTGACATGCCCACCAGCCAGGGTACATAATCAAGCTCTTCGACAGGAATCGCGGCAGGCAGAAAACACTGATCAATACCGGACGACAGCATGGGCGGGGTAGCGCTGTACTTTTCCGCAGTTCCTGCTGAAAACGATTGAGCTGATGATGGTTGATCTTCCGAATCCCTGTCTGGATCCGTTGTGATCAGTTTGCTGATTTCACTTAAAGAAATCGGCCCTCTCAGGTAGGACATTGCCCAACGGGTTTCAAACAGAACCGGCTCATCCTGATGCGCTGAGTAGAGGAGAAAGGTACGCCCCCGCATATCCGAGAGCATTGTCCGGATCTCTTGCTCACTAAAATTATCCGAACTGCCGGCGATCCCGGCCATGACTCGATCCTGGTCCTGTCTGGTCTGCAGGCGACCGACAAACCATGTCCCGATATTGGAGAGCCCCTTGTAGTCGAGATCAACCGGATTCTGAGTGGAAAGCACCACCCCGACCCCGTAAGCCCGGGCCTGTTTAAGCAACAGCAACATTGGTTTTTTAGAAGGAGGATTTCCATTGGGCGGAAAATATCCAAAAATCTCATCCATGTACAGCAGGCAGCGTAAACCACTGCTGCCCTGCTGGCGTCGCATCCAGGAAATAAAACGACCCAGCAGCATGGCAACAAAGAACATCCGTTCATCATCACTTAAATGGGCAATGGAAAAAACAGATACCTGCGGTTTACCGGAGTTCGAATAGAGAAAATTTTCAATGCGCAACGGCTTCCCCCTGGTCCAGCCGCTGAATGCCGGGCTGGCCAGGATATTGTTAAGCTGCATGGCAAGATCCATCCGTTTTGGCTGGGGGAAAAAAACATCTGTAGTCAAGCTGCCGATCCTGGCAAAGGGAGGATTCACCACAGCAGCAATCAACATTTCCAGGGAGAGATCCTGCTGCCTGCGCCAGTAATAGAGGACTATGGAGGAGAGAAGAATATGCTCCCTGCTTTTCAGAGGATCGGATTTCATCCCCACCAGAGCCAGTATGGAACTGACAGTGGAGTTCACCAGACCGGCAGCAGTATCATTGTCTTTCAGTACCTCCGGATCCGGAGCTTCCATACTGTCCAGCACGGAAACCGGTCGTCCGGAACTGCTGCCCGGCGTATAGACGACAAAATCTGCATTCTCGCGCATGCGTCTTATCCGTTCTTGATCCTGATCCCAGGAGGCAAGCCCCTTTTTCCAGGCAGCAGCGGTTTCGACAGCCAGTTCTTTACGGCTGATTCCCTTCTGGGCGGCCTTTCCCTCGTCAACCCAGGGTTCAAAATTCTCTGCAGCAAGATCAGGGAAAGAGAGCAGCAGGTTGGTCATGTCTCCCTTGGGATCAATAACGATGGAGGGAAGCTTATCAATTGCCGCCTCTTCTATCAGATCTATGCCCAGCCCTGTTTTACCACTGCCGGTCATACCGATAATTGCCGCATGAGTAGTAAGATGTTTGTTTTTATACAACAATGGCTGCGGGGTGGTTTCACCGGTCTGGGAATCTAACTCCCGGCCCAGGTAAAACAGATCCATTTTTTCATAATCACTTGCACCGGCCATGGACTACCTCCAACATAGCTCTATTTGTATTTTCATAAACAGGCTGAGAACCTGCAAATTACCTGCTGCTGGAAAGTTACCTCTATTTCATTGAACTGGAGGCTGCTTTCTGCTTGAATAGACTGTAGACAACAGCGAAATCCCAACATCAGGAGCAACAATGGACCATCAGGATCCGGTTACTGATTTCTATAAAGAACAATTACCAGACGCAGAGCTGAAAAACAACATTCTTACTGCATCATGTCCTTTCTGCAGACAACATGGCAGAACAGAAAAGGGTGGTACTCTGGTTGTTTTCCTTAACCAGACAAGCTATTTCCACGGCTACTATCGCTGCCTGAACCGCTGTTCTGCCGGAGGGTTCCCCCTTCACTTTGCCAGACAGCTCCATTTAGACCTGCGACTGGTACCGGGTTTTGATCCTGATCGAGACTATACAGTCTCACAGGTCGACTATCCTGTAAAAAATCTTAACCATGAAATCCTGGACTTCATGGGCAAGCTGACCGGAGAAATGATCAGTCGCTTTACAGAGATGGGCATTGCAGCTGAAGTCCTCAGGGAAATACAGGTGGGTTATAACGGGCGTTACCTCGTCTATCCCTACATCCAGGAAGATGGTAACTGTTACTCTGCTCACTGCGTTCACCCGGACAGAAGTGAAGATACGTTCTGGTATGGAGATGAAAATTTTTTCAGTGAACAGTTCAGGATCTTTAATGTCGAGGAGTTAAACCGCTGTGAAAACGGAAGCATACTCATTGTTGAAGGGGAGGACAACCTGCTTGCTCTCAAGCAGTTAGGATTACCTGCCATTGCCATGCCTTCGGCTGCCGAATTCATCAACTTAAGCAGTGGGCGGCTGGCCTGGCTTAAAACCGTTTTTATCTGTGTAAACCACAATCCGGAATCAGAGACGGCAGCCCGTGAACTTGCCGGCAGGGTTGGCTATAAAATCAGGCTCATCCGCTGGCCCGATTCCGCACCAAGACATTACAGCCTGACACAGTTAGCCCGTGATACGGGCAATGCGTTTCAAAAAGAAGTCTTCTCCCTGATCCGGGCCGCCAAATCGTTTTCCCCGTTCAGCTCCCCTGAACGGGAATTTCTTCATTTCCAGGAACAGTTCAAACTGGAAACCGGTGAGAGCTACCAGACCATGATTTCCGGCTTTCCAAGGCTGGATAAGGCACTGGGCGGCATTCACGGAATCAACATCATGGGAGGGCTGCCCAAGGCCGGGAAATCATGCTTCTTTATCCAGACAGCCACTGAAATGGCCCGCCGCAAGGTGCCGGTAATTTATTATGACTTTGAAAATGGTCGCCAGAAAATCTACCAGCGCACCCTGTGTCGTTTAAGCAGGTTGACGATCGAACAGATTAAAACCGGTGGTTTGACAGATGAGGAGAAGGACAGGCTCCAAGATGCCCGTAGCGAGTTAAAAAATATGCTGCCCTGGTTCCGGGTAGTCACGGACCGAAAGCTGAACCCTAAACTGATGCGCAGCCATATCGATTTCCTGCGCCATGAAACCAACTCAGACTATACACTTGTGGTCATTGACAGCCTGCACAAGCTGCCGTTCAAGGATTTCTCCGAACGAAGGACCGGCATTGATGCCTGGCTGCGCCAGCTTGAAGCCATTCGCGATGAACTCAACGTCTCTTTCCTGGTCATCTCAGAGCTGACCAGGGGTGACGACGGTCAGTACGACAGCCAACCCCAGCTTGGGGCTTTCAAGGGGTCAGGTGACATAGAATACTCAGCCGACAATGCCATGGTCCTGCTGCCCCAGTGGGATCCATTCAGCAGTGATCCTGCTGCGGACAGGCAGAATGACCTCTGGCTGGTGGCCAGCCGGGAACATGGTCCCGGCCTGATTGGCTCCTACAGGCTGGATTATCCGTACTGGGGATTTATTGAGGAACAGCCATAAGGGCACCTTGCAAAATTGCTATTTTGCAAGGTGCCCATAAGTCTACAGGCGAGCAGCTTTTTGAAGAGCAGCAAGTGTGGTGTCCCGCTGGCTGTCACTTAAATTGACCGGAACCTGGTACACCAGAGTACGGCTCAGCAGCTCAGTGGATGCAGGCAGTGCTTGAGGATCGTAGATAAACCTGCGTTTGCCGTGGGCATTAAAGGGCCAGCCGTTTCGACACAGGGTTTTGCCACCGGTCAGGTGTTCCCACTGGGGATAAAAATGCCAGCTGTTTTCAGCAAAGTTGATGGCCCCGGCACCATTGTCCCGCAACACCTGGTTTACCTTGGCAGCCTGCTCTTTATCCGGCAGCATAAAGGCAAAAAAGGTGGCTGAATCACCGGTTTCATCCAGAATCTCCCGGAAACTTACTCCGGCGATTTTTGAAGCCGCATCTTTCAATACTGCCTTGTTCTTCTGCTGTGAGGCGACCATACCATCCAGTTTGGCAAGCTGGGCAAGTCCCATGCCACCCTGCAGTTCCATCATCCGGTAATTAAAGCCGACAAAACGTCGTCCTTCCCCTCCCCGTCCACCGGGATTGACAGCGTGATCATGGCCATGATCATGATATTCCGAGCAGTTTCGCCACAACTCCTCATCATCGGTTATCACCATGCCACCTTCTCCGGTGGTCATGGTTTTTACCGAATCAAAGGAAAAGGTACCGCATTGACCAAAGGTGCCAAGATGTCGGCCGTTCAGCCTGGCACCAGCTGCCTGGGCAGTATCTTCAAGAACCGGTATTGCGTGTTTATCAGCAATGGCCTTGATCTCTTTAATCCTGGCAGGTGCACCAAGCATGTGGACCGGAATGATCGCTTTTGTTTTTTCTGTGATCTTTTTTTCCAGATCTGCAGGATCCATGTTCAGGGTCTGGTCCGCCTCGGTAAAGACGGGCAGAGCCCCGATGTCGAGAATTGCTTCCCAGGTGGCAACAAAGGTAAAGCCCTGGGTGATGACCTCGTCACCAATCCCGACTCCAAGAGCGGCAAGGGCAACCTTGAGAGCAGCCGTACCTGATGTCACGGCCTGTGCATGGGCTGATCCGGTATATCCGGCAAAGGCCTGTTCAAACTCGCGCACTTTATACACGCCTTTGCGCTGTTCGCCAAATTCATACCTGAACAGGACTCCGGTATCAAATACTTCCAGAACCTGCTGTTTTTCTTCTTCACCAAATACTTCAAAGCCAGGCATCATCTACCTCATATATTGAGCTTTTCTCTTATTCTGTTATTCTCATCACAGAGCAGGATTTTCGGTGCAAAATGTTTAAGTTCGCTGTCTTCAAATTGTGCATAACTGGCAATGATGATCAAATCACCCACATGCCCTTTACGGGCTGCCGCTCCATTTAAGCCAATGACTCCTGAACCGGCGGAACCTTCGATGGCATAGGTGTCAAACCGTTCACCGTTATTGATGTTGTACACCCTGACATGTTCAAAGGGAACAAGGTCGGCAGCATCCATTAGATCCTTGTCAATAGTCAAACTGCCATCATAATTCAGGTCCGACTCTGTGATGGTTACCCGGTGGATCTTGGATTTAAGCATAATTCGCTGCATGATATCTTTCCTGCGTAAAAAAATGTATCAGGGTGAATTCAATACATACCCGTTATCAATCAACCGTACTCTGCCACCTATTTTCACAGCCAGTGCCAGCACTGTTTCCCCGTCAACTTCGCTTACCTCCTGCAGGCTGGCATCATTGACGAAACTGATATAGTCAACCACTGTTTCCGGACAGGAATCCACCAACGCCCGGATGGCAACGGTAAGCTGCTTCACATTCCGCTCACCGGCTGCTGCCAGCCTGCGGGCAAGATCAATCCCCTTAGACAGGCTGAGAGCGGATTCCCGCAGGGAATCATCCAGGTAGGTGTTGCGGGAACTCATGGCCAGTCCGTCTGCTTCACGAACAATGGGGTGGCCGACAATCTGCACTCCCATATTCAGATCCGTGCACATCCTGCGGATCACAGCGAGCTGCTGAAAATCTTTCCGACCAAAGACTGCCAGGTCCGGCCTGACAATGTTAAACAGTTTAGTGACCACGGTGGCAACCCCGGCAAAATGACCGGGCCGGTCAGCTCCGCAGAGATGATCCGTCAAATCCCTGACAATAACCGTTGTTTTTTCCCCGGCAGGATACATGGCTGCAACCTCCGGTACAAACAGAACATCAACACCGGCCGCGGCTGCCAGTTCGCGGTCGCGATCAAAATCACGCGGATAAGAGGACAGGTCTTCTCCGGGTCCGAACTGGGTAGGATTGACAAACAGACTGACCACAACCAGATCCGCACGACGCCCGGCCAGACGCATCAGGCTGAGATGTCCCTCATGAAAATAGCCCATGGTGGGAACCAGGCCAATGGTTTTGTCGTTCCTGAACTGTTCCCTGGACCATGCCGTCATTTCGGCAGGGTCCCTTATAATTCTCATTTGGCCTGCAGACGATTCAAGGCGGCACGGACCATGGCCCGTACAGGGTCATTCTGTCGGGGAGCAGTTCCTTCGCCTGTTGTCATGGTCAGGTACTGCTGGAACATCTGAACCGCTTTTTCATTGTTACCCTGCATTTCATAAACCCGGCCAAGACTGTTCACCGCCGTGGATTCAAACCCTTTCAGTCCCTTCAACTCCTGGTAGACGGAAAGTGCCTTATCAGGCTGCCTGTCCTGTTCATACAGACCACCAAGATTAACCAGGATCAAGGGTTTAAGCAGACTTGTCTGTTTAAGCTCACTGTTGATGGCAGATAATTTGTCAATGGCCCCTTTGAGTTCACCTGCATCCTGGTCCATATGCGCAAGCTCCACCCGGCTCCAGATCGCAGATGGTGTCGAACCATACTTTTCCGCCACCTTCTCCAGAGCTGCCTTTTTCTGATCTCCATCCAGCATCAGGGCCTGATCATAGGCTTTGGCAGCATTGTTCAAGGTATAATTTCTATACGAGCCGTACAGGGAGACAACAGTGACAACTGCTGCAACAACGCCAACTACAATCCAGATCATCCGCTGGTTCTTACGAAGAAAATCTGTCAGGGGTTGTGGCAGATTCAACTGGTCAAGAACACCTGAAGTCTCAACTGCCGCTGTCTCTTCAATATGCTTCAAATCAAAGGTACTCTGTTGTTTAGCCATCTGTTTCTCTTGTATTGTTAGTTAACTGATCTGCTCAGTTTCATATCAGATCCCGGAGAACAGGTCAATGAGGTATAATTAGTGTCTGTCCAGAAATGAGGATTTTTGTTCGAGATCAAGGACTGCGAAAAAAAATAAGCACAGGCATATAAGTGATATTCCGAGCATTATTTTTTGAGCATGACGCAGAGATCGGGCAAAAAGACCATTTATGGACAGACACTAACTAGACCTTGCACTTGTTGCTGTGAACCATTAATTATACCCAGAAACCTGAAAAAAGCATTAACCTTTTCTCCTGAACCAGTGTTCTCAATTCATTAAGACTGGCTGGATACTGCTTTGCACCAGGGCAACCGATCACACTGTTATTAACTCTTTGATATGTTACACCTTAAATCCTGCAAGCGACCATCATCCCTGATCCCATGAACAGCCGAAAAATCTTCAGCGTATCTGAACTGACCACTGCCATCAAGTCCATGCTGGAAGGACGTTTCCCCTTTATCAGTGTTGCCGGTGAGATATCCAATCTCAGACGTCCCGGTTCGGGGCATATCTATTTTACCCTGAAAGACGATCAGGCTCAGATCAAGGCGGTTTTGTTTAAAATGCAGCAGCGTTACCTGGAAAAGCGTCCCCAGGATGGTCAGATGGTCGTCTGCCAGGGTAGGATATCCGTGTATGAACCTCGGGGAAATTACCAGCTCATTGTTGATACGCTGGATTTTCACGGGGCAGGCGCCCTGCAGCTTGCCTTTGAACAGCTGAAAAAAAAACTGGCGGCAGAAGGGCTTTTTGAGCAGGCTCAAAAAAAAGAACTCCCCTCCCTGCCCCGCCACATCACCCTGGTAACTTCGCCCACCGGAGCTGCCGTACATGACTTTATCCGTATTGCCCGAAGCAGAAATCCGCAGGTGCGGATCAGCATTTATCCGGTTGCGGTGCAGGGAGATTCAGCTGCAGGTGAGATCCGGGAGGCAATTACCGACATCAACAGCCGGCTGCAGACAGATATCATCGTGCTCTGTCGTGGCGGAGGTTCCATTGAAGACCTGTGGGCCTTTAACGACGAAGAGTTAGCCGGAACTATCCGTAATTCCAAGATACCTGTTGTCAGCGCAGTAGGCCATGAAATTGACTTCACCATTGCCGACCTTGCGGCAGACCTCCGGGCCCCGACCCCCAGCAGTGCTGCAGAAATGGTACTTCCGGACAGCTCGATCCTTGCCGACCGGATCACTGAACTGACCCGCAGGCTGCACCATGCCATGCTGTCCCTGCTGGACCGATACCAAGACCGGCTTACCCTCTACCAACAGCAACTAGCCGGAGCCACTCAACCCCTGGATACCCTGACACTGCGCCTGGACCATCTCACCGACAATATGGAACATGCAATGCAGAGTTACCTTGCCGTCCGGCAGGCCCGATTGCGTGAACTGGACAATCGCCTGCAGCAGAATAATCCTTTGCAGATCCTGCTTCTCTTTCAGCACAATATCCTGGAAATGGAACGGCGTCTCAGGCAGGCGGGCACAAGAATCATAAGGGAAAACGAACTGGCACTTGCCCGGGCTGCAGGTCTGCTGGACGCTGTCAGCCCGCTGTCCACTCTTGCCCGGGGTTATGCAATTGCCAGGAAAAAAACAACCGGAAAGAAAAAAAAGATCATTACAGCTGTTGACCAGGTATGCCGAGGTGAACAGATAGAGATTATCCTGCACCGGGGAAGACTGGACTGCTCTGTTTTGTCAACAACTGAGCAGACCGAGTAATGCCGGTAAAAAAAAGCCCCGTTTGAACATCGACGTTCAAACGGGGCTGAGCTTGCTGCAGACAGAAAAAGCGAGGTCGCTTAATTAAGCAGCATGGCAACTTTCTGGTTGATTTCAGCAATCACCTCTGGAACCTGGTGCGGATCTTTGTTAACGGTCTGCTTCAACTGTTCTCCCCATTTCTTGAGCATATCAGTATCAATCTTCCGAATATTGTTATCCTTGCTCCACTCGCAACCGATCTTGATCCCTAACTCTTCAAGGGCCTGCCGTTGCTCTTCCTGTAATTCCTTGGGTGTTTTTGCAAGAATATCAGCCGTTATCTGCTTCCAGCCCTGGGCATAAAAGGTTCCTTCCTGAAATTTTACAAACCACTCCTTTTCCTGCGGGGAAAGGAGATCCACACTGGTCACGACAGCCTGTTCCTCATTATTCACTTGCATGGACTGACCTGCTGTTGCCGGCAACGGCAGGATCAACATTATAGAAAACTGCAGA
>CAZKBZ010000032.1:0-5379 GCA_964551175.1 uncultured Desulfobulbus sp. | reverse complement strand
GATCACCAAGTGTCGGCTTTGTGACAAGGTTGCCGAAATAGTGGGAATCACCGCCAAGCGCAAGACCGAGGGCTCCTGCTGCGGCAGCCTCGGGCCAGCCAGCATTGGGGCTGGTATGCTCTGCCCGGTCTCTTTTCAAAATAGTCCAGCTGTTCTTCATGCTGCAGCCGCAAAAGGGGGATGCAAGGACCAGCGCCAATCCTGACATACGAGCTGGAACAATATTAACCACATCATCCAGCCGGGCCGGACAGGAACCGAACTCCCGGTACTGTTCATTTTTATAACCAAACAAGGAATCCATGGTATTTATGGCCTTATAGAGCATGGCTGCCGTAACCCCGCAGACAGCAGGCCACGTTCCACCTGCCGGCATAGCAACAGAAGCCCCGGCAGTTGCCCAGAAAAGGGGAGCTACAATACCGTCCGACATATTTTCAGCTACACTCTCCACACAGGCCCGGATTATACCCGGCCCGTCAAGCTGATCCGTATCACGCCCCACGATCATGGCAACCCGGAATCGCGCCTGATCAAGATCAGAGGCCAGTGCATCATAAACCCTTTTTGCATGCACAATCAGATCCCGGGCAGCAATGGAGGTATAGAGGAGAAAAGCCGAGCTGATAAAAAAAAGCGGTCGGGGAAGTCCGGCAAGGAGTAAGAGTATGGCAACACTGCTGCCCCCGGTGACCAGCAGCACCAGCAGAACTGTCAGTCTGCCTCTATTTCGCTTGGATAAGGACAGTTTTCCGGCAAGCGTTTCCATCTGCGCAGCAAACCAGCCGATCAGTCGCACCGGGTGGGGGAACCAGCGGGGATCTCCAAAGAGCAGGTCAAGCAGACAGGCAAGCCAGAGCACAGGGAGAAAGGACATGATAAAAAAGAATGAAATTTAACGAGATGAAATCAAAAACCTAATAATGCATAGATACGATCCATATCAAGGTTCCGGCGAAGAACAGCTGCCAGTCTGTCAAGGGCCGGCTCCAGATCGTATCTGATCAGCCGGCCGCTGTAGGGCGACAGCCCCCTGTTCTTGCGCAGCCTGTTGATAAAACTGCGTCTGAAAGGATCTGAATCAAAAATGCCGTGCAGATAGCTGCCCCATACCCGTCCATCCCGATCTGCACAACCGCAGCTTCCGCCATCGGAAAATTCAAGTACACCTTTTCCTTTTTCTGCACCTTTTCCACTGCTGAGACCATGGTGAATCTCGTAGCCGTGTACAGGCTCCCCTGTGGGAACATGGATGCCCTGTCTCCGGGTCAGGGTCTTGTCAGAAGCCAGCTCAGTGACAAGTTGCAGCAGGCTCAGTCCGTTGACGCTGCTGCCGGGTTCTCCCTCAAGACCAAACGGATCTGTTACAACACTACCCAGCATCTGAAAACCACCGCAGATGCCGACAACCTCCCGTCCCTGCTCAGCACATTGCACCACTTTTCGGCCAAGGCCGGTTTCAGCAAGATAGGCAAGATCCGCCACCACGTTTTTTGACCCGGGCAGGATAATGCAGTCAGGAGTTCCCAGCTCATCACTTCTGCGGACAATGCGCAGGTGGACATCCGGTTCTGCCAGCAGAGGTTCAACATCGGTAAAGTTGGAAATATGGGGCAGGTCGATAAGAACAACTTCCACATGATCGCCTTCAGGCTGATCACTATCAAAAAGGCCTGCCTTAAAGCTGACCGAATCCTCCTGGGGCAGGCCGAGGTCATGCAGATACGGCACTACGCCAAATACCGGTCTGCCGGTACGCTGCTCAAGAAAATCATGGGCATCTGCAAGCAGCGACCCATCACCACGAAATCGATTGACAATATATCCTGCCAGCAGATCACGCTCCCAGGGTGCCATAACCTCTACATGGCCGACAAAAGAGGCATATACACCGCCCCGGTCAATATCACCGACAAGCAGTGCCGGGGCATCCGCATACTGCGCCATCCGCATATTGACGATATCATGGGATTTCAGGTTCACCTCACCGGGACTGCCCGCACCCTCAAGGATAATACAGTCAAACTCTGCTGCCAGCTTATCATAACTGCGACAGACCTCCTGCCAGACTTTTGTTTTATATCGCACATAATCAGCCACCTTCATGTTGGCAACCGGCTGACCGTGAACAATGACCTGGCTACCCACGTCAGAAGAGGGTTTAAGCAGAACGGGATTCATGCGCACGTCCGGATCAAGCCTGCAGGCCTGGGCCTGGACCACCTGGGCCCTGCCCATCTCGCCACCGTTCCTGGTCACATAGGAGTTAAGCGACATGTTCTGGGCCTTGAACGGAGCCACCCGGATCCCGTCCTGCAGCAGAACACGGCACAGGCCGGCAACCAGAACACTCTTGCCCACATCGGATCCGGTACCCAGCAGCATCAGAGACGGACATTTTTTTGTTTTCCGCACTGCTCCGGCAACAGACCCGGGCTGCAGAGCAGACTGCAAAGCGGCTGCCAGCTGTTCATTCTCCTGCTGATCGCGGACCGCCACCCTGAAATAGTGATCATCCAGACCCTCGTAATTGTCACAGACGCGTACTGCAATCCGGGCCTGCTGCAAAAGAGTGTCGGCAAGCCTGGTTGCACTGAGATCAGCCTTCAGGTGCAGGAGAAGAAAATTAGCTGTGGACGGAACAACCTTGATTGATGGTATCCTACCAAGCTGTCTGGAGAGTATTTGCCGGTTCCGGCTGACCAGTTCACAACTCTTTTGCACAAAATGACAGTCTCTCACCATGGCTACACCGGCTGCCTGGGCCAGAACGTTCACAGACCAGGGAGAGAGCTGCCGCCTGATCTTACAACAGATTAACGGCGATGCGGCCAGAAAACCCAGACGCAGACCGGGAACTGCAAACAGTTTGGTCAGGGAACAGAGAACAATGATATTATCTCTGCTGCCTGCAAGTGAAGTGTAATCCGCAACAAAGCCAGCAAAGGCCTCATCAACAAGAAACACAACCTCTGGAAACTGTCCTGCAAGATCAAGGAGCTGCTGACGATCAGCCAGTGTGCCGGTCGGATTATTAGGCTGGCCGATGATGACAAGGTCACCGGCCTGCAGGTCCAGGGACAGTTGCTCCAGGTTGAGTTGAAAATCATCTTCCGGCCGCAGGGGAAAAAAGTGCACCGGTACACCTGCCTGCTCGCAGGCCTGTTGATAATCAATATAGGCAGGCACTGGAATGACTGCCCGTCTGACTGCAACTCCTCGCAGGGTGGCAAAGAGCAGTTCAGAGGTGCCGTTACCGGGAACGACCTGATCCCGCTGCAACCGGTAACTTTCTGCCAGAACACGTACCAGTTCATCTGCTTCAGGATCGGGGTAATGAATAATTGCAGGCAGATTTCTTGCCAGCACATTCCAGATATATTCCGGCGGCCCCAGGGGATTGATGTTGGCGCTGAAATCCAGGATTTCTGAAGGATTACAACCAAGACGTGCTGCCATCCGCTGGATATTTCCGCCGTGTCCGGTCATGATTGCCCACCCAGCTGTACGACAAAGGCAAGGGCAACGACAGCCTCGGCCAGTTCACAGGCAGCTCCCAGGGTATCACCGGTTGCCCCACCGATTTTCCGCTGACAGAACCAGCCAAACATGGCCACCAGCAGAACCACTGCCAGCACTGCGGCCAGGCCGCCTATACCTGCTATGAATATGGTCACAAGAGAAAAAAACAGGAGAGAGCAGAGTGCAGCCACCCTGGATCTGCGGCTGTAGAAAACAGTTGCAAGTCCCCCCTGGGAACGGGCGTAAGGTAGAAAACCCATCATCAGTAAAATTGCCGTGCGACCACCAAGAGGCATGAGAAAAACAACAGCTGACAGGTCCGTGGTGTCCACCAATGATGCCAGACAGGAAACCTTGAGCAGAAGAAGAACAACAACGGCAATAACTCCCATAACTCCGGTTGCGGAATCGCGCATGATCTCAAGAATTCTCTCTCGGGGCCGGGAGCTGAAAAAACCATCCGCCGTATCAGCCAGCCCATCCAGGTGCAGACCTCCTGAGAATGCCAGCAGAACAAGGGTTGCCAGCACTGCAGTGACCTGGGAGGGCAGCAGCAGGTGAAATGCCCGGATTACCGGCAGAGCAATGCATCCCAGCAGCAGACCCACCAGTGGAAAAAAAACAGTGGCGCCCTTCAGCTCCTCTTCTGTCGTGCCCAGGCTGCCCGGCAGAGGAAGAATGGTGAGAAAACGTATTGCTGCCGCAAACCGGCCGAGCAGACTGATCACGAATCCGGAGGACCGGTAACACCGGCATCGGCAAAGGTGGCCACCTCGGTAAGGATGGCAGCTGCAGCTTCAAGCAGGTTCATGGCCAGTGCAGCACCGGTCCCCTCGCCCAGGCGCATGTTCAGATCCAGCAGCGGCCGACAGCCGATTTTTTCCTGCATGGCCCTGTGCCCGGGTTCCATGCTGCGATGGGCACAGATAATAAAGTCTCGGACAAATGGTTCCAGGCTGCAGGCAATCATGGCGCCGGCAGTGGAAATAAAGCCGTCAACCACCACCGGTTTCCTGTGCGCTGCTGCACCGATGATAAGACCTGCAATACCGCCAATCTCAAAACCACCGACCTTTGCCAGTACATCCAGTCCATCTTTGGGATCAGGTTTGTTAATCTGCAGAATGCGCTGTAACACTTTTTTCTTGTGCTCAAACTGCTCATCATCAAGCCCTGTGCCACGTCCGGTCAATTCATCCACACTTTTTCCCGTCAAAACGGCAACAATGGCAGTGGATGGAGTGGTATTGCCGATTCCCATATCTCCTGTACCCAGAACGTCCACATCCGGAGCCAGCTGGTTGGCAATCTCGATGCCCGCCTCCACAGCCATCACGGCGTGAGTTCTGGTCATGGCGGCGCCATGGGCTATGTTCTGCGTACCAGGACCGATTTTTTTGGAAATCACAGCACCGTTTGCAGCCAGTTCGGAAAGATCGGTCGCGCAGCCCATGTCCGCCACCACGACCTCAGCCCCTGCCTGGCGGGCAAGGGCATTAATTCCGGCCCCACCGGCTACAAAATTGTAAACCATCTGGGCCGTTACCTCGGAAGGATACTTTGAAACCCCTTCCACGGTTACCCCGTGATCACCGACCATGACCACGACTTTTTTTCTCTTGACCGGGGGCTTGAGGGAACGGGTAATACCAGCAAGATCCACAGCAAGGTCCATCAGGTCACCCAATGCCCAATGGGGCATGGTCAACTGCTTGAGGTGGTCAACGGCCCGGTCACGGGATTCCAGAT
Organism: uncultured Desulfobulbus sp.; assembly: GCA_964551175.1. GTDB lineage: Bacteria > Desulfobacterota > Desulfobulbia > Desulfobulbales > Desulfobulbaceae > Desulfobulbus_C. Next base: position 108 of record CAZKBZ010000032.1, on the reverse strand, counting down.
CCTGGGGAAAAATTTTGCGAAAGGTGGCTTCCAGGAAATCTACGTTATCGGAAGGAGAGTGCAACATGATAGCTCAACAAGTAGAGATTACAGGTTCTAAAATTTTTT
>CAZKBZ010000031.1:12015-28256 GCA_964551175.1 uncultured Desulfobulbus sp. | reverse complement strand
GAGTGGCTAGCGGTACCCTTCTACCTCGAACCTTCTCCCTTCAACCTAAGCATAGACCAGTTTCCGTCCAGCCTCAAATGCCTTCTTGTTGACCTCACGAAAAGATTCTTTGACCCGGGTATCAATCACGTCCAGAAACACCTGCTTGTTAACGGACAGGAAATTAGACATGGCACCGACCATAGCCACGTTGGCGGTGCGCAGCTCACCAACATCCCTGGCTACGGCAAAGGCGTCAAGAGCCACCACGTTGATACCACGTGAAGTCAACTCATCGAGAATGTCATCGGGATAAGCAGCCTTGCCCATGGCAACTGCCGGCGGCAGAATTTTCTGGGTGTTGACCACCACGGCACTGTCTTTATGCAGATAGGGCAGGTAACGGGCCGCCTCCATGATCTCAAAGGCCACCAGGATATCAGCTGTACCCGGTTCAATCAGAGGAGAATAAACCCGCTCACCATATCGAAGATGGGCCTCAACAGAACCACCACGCTGGGCCATGCCGTGCACTTCACTCTTTTTCACATCAAATCCGGCCTCAAGCTGCGCGTAAGCGGTCAACTCGCTGGCCAGCAGGATACCCTGGCCGCCAACCCCGGAGAATAAAATATTTCCACTCTGCTTCATCAGTTCGCCTCCCGCATGGTGATGGCATCAAACTTACACAGACAGGCGCACTGTCCACAGCCGTTACACTGAACTTCCGCAATCTCGGCATATCCTTTCTGTTTTTCCTTGTATCCTCTTGCCACGGCCTGTTCAGGTGTGAGCGGATGCCAGCTGATTGCCGGGCAGCCCAGACGGATACAGGATGTGCAGCCGGTACAGTTGTCAACATTGGTATAATAGACCGGCTTTTTCCGTTTTTTCTCCTCGGGCAACAGAACACACGGTGCGCGACTGATGATAACCGAAGGCTCGGTGGACTCAATTTCCTCCTTGAGCACCTTGCGGCTGGCATCAATATCATGCGGGTTGACCACAATCACCCGTTTTATGCCCACGGCCCTGCAGAGCTGTTCCAGGTCAATGGCATTGGCCGGTTCACCCTTGATATTCCTGCCCGAGGCAGGATTATTCTGATGCCCGGTCATGGCTGTAGTCCGGTTGTCCAGGATGATCACCGTGGCATAGGAATCGTTATACACCGTGTTGAGCAGCCCGGTGATACCCGAGTGCATAAAGGTGGAATCGCCAAGCACTGCCACCAGTCTGCCCTCACCCTCTTTGCCAAGGGCCTTGGCCATGCCATGGGCTATGGTCACGGATGCGCCCATGCATACACAGGAATCCATGGCAGACAGCGGCGGCAGGAAACCAAGGGTATAGCAGCCGATATCGCCGGACACGAACACGTCTTTCATCCTGGAGAGGCCGTAGAAAATGCCCCGATGCGGACAACCGGCACACATATTCGGCGGCCGCATGGGCAGTTCCAAGGGTGCAAACAGCTCTCCCACTGAATCGGGCTCAATGGACTTGCGGACAATAAAAGAATTAAGCTCTCCCTGGCTGGGAATCAGGTCTTTGCCATGGCAGTCAATTCCCATGGCCTTGATATGGGTTTCCAGAAAGGGATCAAGTTCTTCAACTATGTAAAGCTCATCCACAGAGTCGGCAAACTCACGGATCATCTTCTCGGGCAGCGGCCAGACCATACCCAGCTTGAGCACGGCTGCATCCGGAAAGGCCTCCTTTACATAGTTATACGGTGTACCGGAGGTGATAAATCCGCGGCTGCGGTCGCCGTCTTCAATCCGGTTCTCCGGCAGAGTTTCGGCCAGTTCACGGGCGACAGCCATCCGTTTTTCAACCTCGGCCCTGCGCATGCGGGCATTTCCGGGCAGCATGACAAATTTACCCGGCATCTTTTCAATGGTGCCTGGACTGACCTGGACCCGTTCTCCCCTGTTGACCACACCCTTGACATGGGCAATGCGGGTGGTGATCCGGAACAGAACCGGGCAATCAAGCTGCTCGCTTAAATGATAGGCCTGCTGCAGCATCTCCTTGGCCTCGGAGGGATCCGAGGGTTCAAGCATGGGCAGCTTGGCGGCAAAGGCATAGTTGCGGTTATCCTGCTCGTTCTGAGAGGAATGCATCTGGGGATCGTCCGCATTCAGCACCACCAGGCCGCCGCGACCGCCGGTATAGGAGGCGGTGAACAGTGGGTCGGCTGCCACATTCATGCCCACATGTTTCATGGTGGCCAGAGCCCGGACACCGGCAAAGGATGCGCCGATGGCAACCTCCAACCCTACCTTTTCGTTGGGAGCCCATTCCGCATATACGCCTTCATAGCGGGCCAGGTTTCCCATGATCTCAGTCGATGGGGTGCCGGGATAGCCGGAGGCTACCTGGACGCCGGCCTCCCAGGCACCGAGTGCTATGGCCTCGTTTCCGGAGAGCCAGAGTTTGTTGTCACTGCCGTCAAAAGCCACAGTCTACTCCTTAATATCAATTAATAATATCTGGCCACCTTGCAAAATTGCTATTTTGCCCGATTTCTGTGTCACAGCGGAAAACAAAATGCTCACATATGACTAATATGCTGCGCTTTTATTTTCCGCTGTTCCTTGAACTCGAACAAAATATCTGATTTTTCAAGGTACCCATCTACATTACCGGCAGCACTTTCATGCAGGCTGTCCGGTGACACGCTTAATCTTTTATTATTACTCTTAGACCGGCAAGCAGGCAATATTTTTTTGAAAAAACAGGATGAAAAGTATCCGGGCACTCACCATCCTGATATTTTACAACGAACCGGCAAATCATTGATGACATATTTCAGGAAACGCGCTACCTGTCATACAGCTTTATTTCTTTTGGATTGCAACCAAATTAACTTCGACTTCGAGGTGGCCCCGATGATGGATTTTGTGTACCAGGATCCCTTTCCACTGGGACAGGACAAGACAACATACCGCCATATCAAGGGATCGGAACACTATGTAACCCCGCAGCCGTTTGGCGATCTGGAAATTCTGAAGGTTGCACCGGAAGCGCTTCGGGAACTTGCCCGCATGGCCATGCATGATGTATCGTTTTTCCTGCGCCCTGAACATAATCGCCAGGTTGCACGAATACTTGATGATCCCGAAGCCTCGGATAACGACCGGGCAGTGGCCCTGGCCATGCTCCGCAATGCTGAAATTGCCGCCCACGGCGTGCTGCCCATCTGCCAGGATACCGGCACCGCCATCATCATGGCAAAAAAAGGACAGCAGATCTGGACCGGCTGTAATGATGCCGAGCAGCTGTCTGCGGGCATCTTTACCACGTATACGAAGGAGAATCTGCGCTACTCGCAAAATGCTCCCCTGACCATGTATGAGGAGGTCAACACGGGAAACAACCTGCCTGCCCAGATCGACATCTATGCAGTCCCGGGAGATGAATACAGATTTCTTTTTGTAGCCAAGGGTGGAGGCAGTGCCAACAAGAGCTATCTGTACCAGGAAACCAAGGCTGTTCTCAATCCTGATTCGCTGAAATCCTTTCTGACGGAGAAAATGAAGATGCTCGGCACGGCAGCCTGTCCTCCCTATCACATTGCCTTTATCATCGGCGGTACCAGCGTGGAGGCCAACCTGAAACTGGTCAAACTGGCCAGCACAAAATATCTTGACGATCTCCCCATTACAGGCAATAAACAGGGTCGGGCTTTCCGAGATATCGAACTTGAACAGGAGTTGTTGGAAGAATCCTGGAAACTGGGGATCGGAGCCCAGTTCGGCGGCAAATATTTTGCCCACGACATCCGGGTAATCCGGTTGCCCAGGCATGGTGCCTCCTGCCCCATCGGCATGGGAGTTTCCTGTTCAGCTGATCGCAATATAAAGGCCAGGATCGACCGGAAGGGACTCTGGCTGGAAGAGCTGGATTTCAATCCCGGACGGTTAATCCCTGAAGAGCTGCGTAACCGCAAAGACACGCAGGCTGTTGCCATTGACTTGAACCAGCCCATGGAGCAGATCTGCCGGCAGCTGAGCCGTCATCCTGTTGCCACCCGGATACTGCTCAGCGGCCCCATCATTGTGGGCAGGGATATCGCCCATGCAAAATGGAAAGAACTGCTTGACAGCGGTAAGCCGCTTCCCGAATACCTGCTGAATCATCCGGTCTATTATGCGGGTCCAGCCAAAACCCCACAGGGCAAGCCCTCGGGTTCATTCGGTCCGACTACGGCCGGCCGCATGGATTCTTATGTTGACATGCTGCAGAAAAAGGGCGGCTCCCTGATCATGATCGCCAAGGGAAACCGTTCCCAGGCTGTTACTGATGCCTGTCGGGAAAACGGCGGTTTCTACCTGGGCTCCATCGGCGGCCCGGCAGCCCTGCTGGCTGAAGAAAACATCAGAAAGGTGGACTGTATAGACTACCCGGAACTGGGCATGGAGGCTGTCTGGAAGATCGAAGTTCAGGACTTTCCCGCCTTTATCCTGGTGGATGATAAGGGTAATGATTTTTTCAGGACACTGAGCTGAATACTACAAAAAAACAAACAGTGAACAGGAAAAAGTTTCCAAAATGATCTTTTCCTGTTCACTGTTCCCTCTTCCCTTTTTCCATTAAGGGTACCTTGAAAAATTAGATATTTTGTTCGAGTTCAAGGAACAATGGAAAATAAAAGCGCAGCATATTAGGCATATGTGAGCATTTTGTTTTTCGCTGTGACATAGAAATCGGGCAAAATAGCAATTTTGCAAGGTGGCCTTAACTGGGTTGCGGACAAAGTCCGCCTTACTTAAGTACAACCAATGGTTGCATGCACTGTGATTGATTACATTTTGCTCCATACTGATGACCACTGATCAGCACACATTCTTCCAACGCTGCATAAGCGATACCCTGGATGGATTACGCCAGGGATTGAGCCATTTTGCCGGCCCCAGCAGGACTGCCCTCATCGTCAGAATCAAACCTGAGGACCCTCTTTACATATGCGATCCTGAGCATCTGCTGTCAGGTCATGAAGTACGGCTTCGCACGGTTTTCAGCAGTCTGCAGAACCTGAAAACAGTCCGTGATCCAACGGATGAAAACCTTCACTTCGGACTGCTCACCACAGAACCGGACCTCTACCTCTCCGGACTGATCAGTTATGGATGCCGGTCAGGACCCGTTGATTACCAGATGTGGTTCACCGGTCATCATCCCGACATCTGTTCCATAGAACCAATCAAATGCTGGCTGGAACATGCTGCCTGGCGTTTTTCTCACGATATGGCCAACGGCCCCGTCCTGTACACAGGTATTTCCGGTACATTCCTCAAGGAATACGCTGCCAGTGCTGTACAGGATTTCCTGCTCGACCAGCTCAATATCGCCTTTGGCCTGGACAACAGGATCACACTTGACCTGCTGTTGAACACAGTGCTTGACCTTTCCAGTACGCGGGAAGAAGGCAACCTGCCCCATGGCTGTTTAAGCTTTATAGAACCCCGTTTTATCGGTAACATTTCGTTTCTTGCCCGCTTCCGGAGAGACAAGCGTCCACAGCTGGAAAATATTAAACATGTCCGTAAACTGCTCCAGACCGTGGAAGACAGCGACAACCACCTTATCTCTGATGGTCTCAGTATTGTCGGTATTGCCAGACCGGGAGCCATGCCTTTTGCGATCACCGCTGATTTTCGGGGACGACACGGATTTCTCAGCCTGGGCCGTCAACCGGTCTGCAGTTTTTCCCGCGGTCGTTTTCAGGCCAGCACCATGCAGGCCAAGCTGGTTGAGGTGGAAGAGGCTCTGCTGGAAAGTGAGTTGGACTTCAGCCAGCGCAATGCCCTTTTTACATATATTGCCGATATCGTTCACCGTGCCCAGCAGAAAAGATACGGATGCACCCTTGTTATTGATTTAAATAAACAACCAATCACTTTGCCCGGCCAGATCCTTGAGCAGCCTCTCGATCTCAACAACAGTCATCTTCTGGAGCTGGCCGGTTCGCTGTCCCGGGTGGACGGCACCCTGCATATAGACAGGTGTTGTCGCCTCCTCGCCTTTGGCTGCATACTTGACGGCACAGCTATTTCCAGTGAAAACCTCGGCAGAGGAGCCCGCTATAACTCTGCTCTGCGCTTTTCCACCATGCATGACAAGATTATTATTGTTGTTGTCTCATCAGACAGACCGGTTTCAGTAATTCGTCACGGCATTGAAATAAGCAGCCGCTGCCTGTGGCATTCGCAGACCAGCTCTGTTTTCCCGATTATCCCCCTGGAAAAATGGCTTGGATAAATTTTCCCGGTCCTGATGACCATACAGATATACGCTGCCGTTTCGCTGCAGCCGGTTCAATGTTATGCCCTATTTACTGTTAACCCTGAGCGCTCTTTTCTGGTCCGGTAATTTTGTACTGAGCCGGGGTATGCATGCGGAAATCCCGCCCGTTGCTCTTGCCTTCTGGCGCTGGACCCTGGCCCTGCTGATTCTGGCACCCTTTGGCCTGCGGCTTGTCTATCAGCAGAGGAATTTAATCAAACAGCATCGCAGATTCATGCTGTTCCAGGGACTCCTGGGTGTAGCCGGTTTCAACACCCTGCTCTATCTCGCCATGCAGTCTACCACTGCCATCAATGCTGTACTTGTGAACTCATGCATCCCGGTGATCATCGTTATCATTTCCTGGCTTGTGTATCGGGAACAGCTGAGCATGCGACAATCCATCGGTGTGCTTGTCTCACTAAGCGGTGTACTGCTGATTATCGCCAGGGGAGATGTGACGGCATTACAGCAGATGACATTTAACCGGGGTGACCTGCTGGTGCTGGCCGCTGCCTTTGTCTGGGCCTTTTACTCGGCCAACCTGAAACAATACCCGCAGGGATTGCATCCTGTCGCCTACCTGACCGGTATCATGATTATTGGCCTGATTTTTCTTATGCCGTGCTACCTGTTTGAACTCCTGACCGGCAGGCAGCTGCAGCTGAATATCCCTACGATGCTCACGGTGGGCTATGTGGCTCTGTTTGCCTCCGTGCTGGCATTTATCTGCTGGAACCGGGCGGTCAGGGAGATCGGCGCAAACCGGGCCGGTCCATTCATCCACCTGATGCCGGTATTCAGCACCATCCTGGCCATCATTTTTTTAGATGAAAGCCTGCTCGGTTACCATGTTCGTGGTATTCTCCTGGTGTTCTCCGGTATTATTCTGACCACCTTTGCAATCAGGAAAAACAACAATCACGCAAAATAACTGAACTCATTGTTTTCCGGCATTCAGCCAGTGTACCAGCCGTTCAACTCCCTGTTGGGTTGATACCTGTTCTCTGTAGCCAAGGAGGTTCGTTGCCCTGTCTTTGCTGAACCAGTGGGAAAGGGCCAGTTGTTCTGCCAGGAACCGGGTCATCTTCGGTTCGCGTTCAAGCTGCAGGACTTCATACACCTTTTCCAGCAGCCAGCCGACAGCCTTTGCCTTGGGTAGACTCAGCCTTGCAGTCACCTCCGGCACATCCATGCGGACAAACAGTTCGTTGATCCAGCTCCAGAGGGATACCGGTTCCTGCTGACCGAGAAAAAAAGCGAGACCTGCCGCCGTAGCTGTTGTGTGCAGATTCTCTGCTGCCAGCAGATGAGCATGCACCACATTATCGATGTAGGCAATATCCACCATGTTGCTGCCTTTCCCGACAATCCTCAAGCTCCCCTCGCGGCCGCGGGCCATGAGCCGTGGTATCAGGTTGGTGTCCCCCGGTCCCCAGACCAGGTGCGGCCGAATGGCTGTAGTCCGTAACGTCTCACTGTCTGCCTGCAGTACCTGCTGTTCGGCCAGGATCTTGGTGGTCGCATAGTGACAGAGCGGCTTAGTCGCATAGGGTACAGACTCGTCAACTCCTTCCAGATCATGGCCGTCAAACACCACGGAGGGAGTTGAGGTATACACCAGGGCCTGCACCCCCTGTTTTCTACAGGCAGCAAGGACATTGAGAGTACCGGTGACGTTAATCCCGAAATATTCCTGGAACGGCCCCCAGATACCGGCTTTGGCGGCAACATGAAAAACCGTATCGCAACCCGCTGCCGCCCGGCTGACGACTGCGGGATCACGGATATCTCCCTGCAGACAGGTCGCCCCGGCTGCAACTGCATCCGGGTAACGGTGGCGACCAAGAACAACAACCTCCACACCCCGTCTGCACAGTTCCCGGACCAAGGCAAGGCCGATAAACCCGCCCCCTCCTGTCACCAGTACCCTGTTCATGGAACCTCCATGAGCTGCATCATTTTCAGAGTCTGTCCCCGCAGGATCCGGCCTGCAGTTGTTTTTCAGCCCAACTGGCAAGTTTTTCTCGAAAAATTTTAGCATTGTGCCGGATATCCACAGGAAATGCAGGGTGAACCAGAAAGGTTTTGATCTTTTTCGTCAGCTCGCCGGCTGCTGCCAGCTCCCGTAAGTCTGCAAAGAGCTGGCGTGTATCAACCGCATTCCTGTGGAGCTCGACAATGAGTACCGGTTCCTGCCTGCCCGGTTCACCCACGCCCACCAGGGCTGAACGAAACACCTTGTCATGTTCATTGAAAATCGCCTCACAGCAGATCGTATACATCACACCATCTGCAGTGAGCACCCGGTGCGCCTTGCGGCCGCAGAACCAGAGACGTCCCTGCTCATCCAGGTAGCCCATATCACCCATCCGGTGGCGGATACCTGAACCATCCACAATCTTTGCCTGCCTGGTTTCCTGCTCATTATGATCATACGCCCGCGTTACCACAGGACCCCATGCCACGATTTCACCGATCTCACCCGGCGGCAGCAGGACTGCATCAGCCCAGTCGAAAACCGGTTCCTCCACCGGCTTTATAATGGCAATGGACATGCCCGGCAAAGGTCTGCCCACACAGGTTCCCTTACCCAGGCGGGTCTGGGGCCAAGTCTGCTCAAGAATTTCCCGGCCCGTGATTGAGGCCAGCGGCAGACATTCGGTGGCGCCATAGGGCGTGTGGATCTCACTGTCGGCTGGCATAATCTGCTGTACACGTTTGATCAGCTCGCCTGAAACCGGGGCACCTGCCATGAGAATTTTCCGTACAGGCAGGGTTATTTCATGCTCCAGGCAATAGCTGCTCACCACGTTCCAGATGGCCGGTGAACCAAAGGAATAGGTCACCTGCCAGTCGATCAGGGAACGGATAAACTTTGCCGGATCCACTTCTGCCGGCCTGGTCGGATCCATATCCGGAATAACGGCCGTGGCCCCCAGGGCGGTCGCAAACAGTCCAAAAAGCGGAAAACCGGGCTGATCCACATCACCGGGCCCTATCCTGTAATAGTCCCGTATCAGTTGCAGCTGGCTGTAAAAAATGGAATGTGTGTACTGCACTCCTTTAGGCGGCCCGGTGGAGCCGGTGGTAAAAATAATGGCAGCCAGCTCATCTGCTTCTGTTGTCACCGGCATAAATTCAGTGCCCATGTCACGTGTTGCAGCGTCAAGAGTCATGCCGAGCAAACCAAAGGACGGCCCAACACAGATCCTGGTTTTTACTGTCTTGAACGGTTTTCTGAACAGACGGGAGAAGAGCTGCACCTGGGGAATACCGATCAGGACAAGGGGCTGTACAGATGCAATGCAGCGCAGCAGGTTTGTATAGCCCATGCCCGGATCAATCAGGATAACCACGGCCCCCAGCTGGAACAGAGCAAAGGTGAGACAGATAAACTCCATGGAAGGCCGGACCATGAGCATGACCCGATCACCCCGCTCCACCCCCTGTTTTTCCAGGGCAGCTGCATAGCGGTTGCTGTTGGTCAGCACTTCCCTGAAACTCCACTGCAGGTAACTGCCGTCCCTGCCGGTGACAAGGGCCACCTGATCCGGCTGCTCTGCGGCAACTCTGTGCAGAACACCGGCAATGTTGTAATCAGTCTTCACAGGAGGCAAGAAACGGAATCAAAACTGCCATTACTTCGGCAAAAGCATCTTCAAGTACATAATGACCACCATCCGGGAAATAATGGCATTCTGCTGCAGGAAAACGAAGCCGCCACTGATCATAAAAATGGTCATCAAAACAAAAATCCTTGCCGCCCCAGCACAGCAGCAGGGGTTTATCCCGTAACCGGTCAAGGGAGTCCTCAACAGCAGCAAGTGTCCTAAATGATGGGTGATTCTCCTGCAGCGGTATGTCCTGGACAAAACGGAGAACTGCCACCCTGTTCCGCCAGCAGTCGTAAGGAAAGAGAAACCCGGACGCCACATCAGGCTCCATTTTCTTCTGCACGGCCATGAAGGTAGCAGGCCAGGCAAAACCGTTCAGGCCTCGTACCAGCAACGGGCCGAGAACAGGCCAGCGACAGACAGCTATCCGAAAGGGTATCCGGCGGGAAAGAAAAGCAGCCGTGTTGAGAACCACAAGACCAGCAACCCGGTCCGGATGACGCCCGGCCCACCCCATGCCGATGGCTCCACCCCAGTCATGAACGACCAGCACGCATCTTCTGATCTGTAAATGATCAAGCAGGGTTTCCAGGTTGTCAATATGATTCTGCAGCCGGTACGGATACTCCTGCGGCTTGTCGGACAGACCACAGCCGAGATGATCCGGCACAATGCAGCGATGTGTTGCTTTCAGCTCTGTGACAAGGTTGCGGTACAGGTAGGACCAGGAGGGGTTGCCATGCACCATGACAACCGCAGCACCGCCGCCCTCGTCCAGAAAGGACATCCGGTATCCGTCAACTGTGACAGATTTCGACTGAAAAGGATACTGGGCAAGAACCGACGCCCCGTCAGCCTGTACTTTTTCCTTTTCCCTTTTCACTCTTTCCTTTCCACTCTACCATTCAATCCCCAGCATCAGGGAGTTGATCCCGGAACCGATACCTAAAATAGCACCCCGCTGTCCAGATTTCAGTTTCTTCTTCTCAATCCCCATGGCCATGGTGATGGGAGCGGAAACCGAACCTACATTACCGAGCACGGGCAGGGTTTCAAAATTGCGCGCAGGATCAAGATCAAGGGTGGCAAAAAGCTTCTGGGCATGGGACCGTCCAACCTGGTGACAGAAAAACTTGTCGATGCTGTCCAGCTCCCAGGACGATTCCAGCAGAAAATCCTGCCAGCACATCCGGGCGGTTTCAACCCCCTCGGTCAACAGCAGCTCGGAATCAGTGGACATCAAGGTGCCCTGCTCCGCATTCAGACCGCCCTGGCAAAGGTCATTGTGGCGGGTATGGGCGCGGCAAGCCGCTGCAGCAAGACGGTGCCCCGTGTCTTTACTCCTGCGGTCACCCATCACCAGGGCTACTGCCCCGGAACCGATAGTCAGGGAGGCAAAGGCGGGTTTAATGGATTTACGGGTAAGGGTCGTATCTGCCAGCAGATGTGCAATGGTCGACTGCACCAGCTCCTCGGCGGTCTCTCCGGCCACGATCAAGCCGTATCGTACCTGGCCCAGTTCGATCATGTTGGCCAGGATGATCATACCGTTTAAAAAGCCAAGGCAGGCATTGGATACATCAAAAATCTGACAATGGGCTCCCAGGCCAAGGCTGCGGTGTACAAAAGAGGCGGTGGCAGGCTCCATCATATCGCGGCTGACCGAGGTAAAAACCAGAAAATCCATGGCAGCGGCATCAACTCCAGAGGCAAGCAGCGCTTTCCTGCCGGCAAGAATCGCCCCCTGGCTCGGACGGGTGCCGGGATTCCAGAAACGGCGACTGCGAATTCCACTCATCAGCTCCAATCGCCCTTCGGGCAGTTTCAACCGCTCATACACCGGGGCCAGCTGTCGCTCAATATCAGCAGAGGTCACCACATTGGGAGGCAGTTCATAACCAAAACTATGCAGACAGACACGGGAAAACTTCATACACTTTATGATTCAGAGTCCGGAGTTCCTGGTGTTGTGTTCTCTGGAACACGGAAGGTGTTTGCCCAGGCAATGAGCAGGGCGGCCAGCGCAAAATCATCCAGAATTCCGATAACCGGGATCCATTCCGGGATCAGATCCCAGGGAGAGACTGCATAGAGCAGGCCCGATGCAAGCAGAAACTTGACATAGAACGGAGTTTCCCTGGCCATGAACACTGCGATGGCATGTTTGACCATGCCGGTGATCCGTGAAAAAAAATGTACCTGATTAACTGCCATCAGCCGACGACCTTCCGGACGATATCTTTATCAAAGTAATTAAATGCCATACCGGCATCAACGACCAGTGTCCGGCCATTGATGCCGGAAGATCGATCAGAGAGCAGAAAGGCTGCAACATGTGCCGCTTCACTGGTTTTGAGCGCTTTTTTGCGTGGAATTGCTTTTTCTGCAAACAGGTATGAATCGATATACCCGGGTATACCTGCCGAAGCGGATGTCTTGAGCAGACTGGGACAGACAGCATTGAATCGGACCCTGGAAAAGGAGGAAAAAGACTTGGCCAGAAAACAGAGGGAAGACTCCAGCGCGGCTTTGACCGGGGCCATGTAGCCGTAATTTTCCGCAGCCATTGTTGTGGTGGAGATGGAGATGGTAACCACGGAACCATCCGGGTCGAGCAGTTCTTTAAAATGGTTGGCAATGGCAATAAGAGAAAAACACGAAATATCCATTGCCTGCAGAAAATCTTTTTTCACGGTTGCATGGAAGGGTTTGAGTCCTTCGGAATAGTTGGCAAAGGCAATGGAATGAACAATCCCTGCAATGGGACCGTCAACCGCTGTTTTGATTTCATCGCGCACCCGGATGATATTGGCCTCATCCTCCACATCGCAGATAAACACCGGACTGTTCGGAAACAGTTTGCACGCCATGGTGGCACGCTCCTCACTGCGCACCACATGGATCACTTTTGCTCCCGCATCGACCAGTACCCGGCCTATGGCCGTAGCTACTGATTTTTTGTTGGCCAGACCGAAAATGACTATATTTTTATTTTCCAGCTGTAAAAAATCCATCTGTTTCAAGCCTCAAGCCTTGACTGCACAGGCAAACTCCACCTGCAGCGCAACCTTGCCCCTTACCCGCACACTTCCCTTGAGAATCCAGGCTGGCCCAAGTTGCTCTTTCAGTGCTGCCCTGATCTCAATGGTATCACCAGGTCGGACTTCACGTTTAAATCTGGCACCAAAAATACGGGTCAGAACCGGCACACCGCTATGTTGCCCGTCACCCTTCAGCAGTTCACCAACAAGAAGGGCTCCCGCCTGAAATACCGCTTCACAGAGCAGCACACCCGGCATCAGGGGATAATCGGGATAATGCCCTGTGAAGATGTCCAGATCTGCCGGGATTGTTTTTTCGGCCAGGATAGCCCCATCACTTACCTCCAGCACCTGGTCCAGCCAGAGAAATGGAGGCCGGTGTGGAATCCTGCTGGTTATAAAATCCTGTGCAAGTTTATCCATTACAGGCCGCCGGTGATCTCCAACACTGAACCGTTGATATAGGCCGCTTTTTTTCCAGCCAGAAAGAGTACTGCATCGGCAACTTCTTCCGGCGTGCCGAACCGCCGGGACGGCACCATCTTTTTATACTCTTTCAGCTGGACATCCGTCAGATCGTGCAGAAAATCTGTGCTGATAAAACCAGGAGAAACGCAGTTCACGGTTATCTTTCTCCTGGCCACTTCCTTGGACAGCGATTTCATCAATCCCACCTGGCCTGCCTTGGAGGCTGCATAGTTGGCCTGACCGGCAAAACCGAGATATCCCATGGGCGAGGTAATAAAAATTATACGCCCGTATTTCTGCTTCATCATCAGCTGGACTGCAAACTTGGCCATGATATAGCCGCCGGTCAGATTGACATCAATCACCCGCCTCCAGTCCTCTTCCTTCATCATGGCCAGAACCCCGTCACGGCGGATACCGGCATTGTTTACCAGGATATCAACGGTGTCAAACTCCTCTTCAACCTGTCTGTAAAAAGATTCTACAGCCTGGTAGTTACTGACATCAAGCCTGTGCAGCTGCAACTGACCCGCAGCAGAAACAGAGGAAGCGGCAAAATCTTCGGCCGCTGCCTTATTCCCTCCATACACGCCGATAACCGTGGCTCCGGCATCCAGCAGTGCCTGGGCAACAGCACGCCCGATGCCACGGCTTGCACCGGTGATAATTGCCTTTTGTCCAGTAAAATCATCCATTATCAGCTTCTCACGTAGGCATCCACATCATTGGCAACAATGACTCCATAATTTATTGCCCCCAGCCAGCCGCTCATGATAATGCCCACGGATCCCACATGAAAGAGACCGCCCACCTCTTTGAAGATGGAACGGGAAATGTCCAGCCCCTCAAACTTGGTGCCGAACGAGGTGCCTCTGGTATGCAGGGTGTACCGGTTAAAAGTTCTGGGGGTGGCGGATTCAATGGTATCCACCTTATCCCGGATGCCTGGAATGTAGCGTTCAAGATCATTAAAACAGCGCTCTACCATATCATCCTTGGCCTGCTTATAACTCTGGTCATCAAGGGTTGCCCAGTCATCAAAGTCAGCGTTCATTGATGCAACCACTGTGTAATCCGGTTTATCAGGCCGGGTTTTAGGGTAGTACACTGAAAAAGTACGACTCCTGGTGTCCATCCTGCGCATCTCTTCGGAAGAAAATTCCCGGGCAGTGGAGGTAAAGAGCAGATCTCCCACATCATCAAAGGATTCTCCCTTGCGGATACCGAAATAGACCTGACAGGATGAGTTATTCACCTCGACCTTGTCGAAACGGGACAAAAAATCATCGCTGAATGCATCGCGTCCGGCCAGATTATCTATGGTGTTGGTAATCCCTGAATTAGAAACCACAGCCGGAGCAGCAATCATCCGATCACCCACAACAACTCCTTTGGTCCGTCCTTGCTCCACCACTATCCGATCAACTCTTGCCCCTGTGCAAATGGTGACTCCGTTCTTCAGCAGCTCATCAGCCATCATACCGATCAACCTGTCCGTACCGCCCTCAAAAGTAAACACTCCCCGGTTCATAAAGTTGGAAAAGACGATCCCGTAGGTAATGGCGGGTTCGTCCAGAGTAGAACCGTTGGCATAGGTTATGGGCTCCATGAGCAGACGGTGAACATCGGTACGACCCGGGAAGAACTGTTCAAACAGCTCCCGTGTGGTCATGGACTGATCGTCATAAAAGTTCATCCCCCGTACGGTATTGAAAAAATCATCCACAGTTGTCCGTTCCAGTTTGAACTGCTCATGGA
The DNA here is from genome assembly GCA_964551175.1 of uncultured Desulfobulbus sp. Classification (GTDB taxonomy): domain Bacteria; phylum Desulfobacterota; class Desulfobulbia; order Desulfobulbales; family Desulfobulbaceae; genus Desulfobulbus_C. Next base: position 13,102 of record CAZKBZ010000031.1, on the reverse strand, counting down.
GGATACGGGTAAAATCATCCTTGGCAAAGGTGGTGGTCAGGGAAAACTGGGGATTATCAAAGACAATATTCTTCAGCTGAACAATGGAATCACGGATCTCTTTAGACCAGTACTTTCTGCAGGTCTTGACCATACCATAGGGAAAACCGTGCAAAGAGACATCAAAGGTATGGCCGCCACGTTTGAACCAGGTGGCCAGACCACCAAGCTGAATATGGTGCTCGAGCAGCAGTACCGAGTGACCCGCCCTGGCCAGACGGTTTGAGCAGGTAAGGCCGCCAAGGCCTGAGCCGATGACAATCACGTCGTACGAATCCTGAACCTTTTCAAGAGGTGTAAAGGACATATTACTTAACTTCCATTTATCTAAAAATTTATCGAACCACGATTGAAGAGAGGATTGTTCTCAGCTGTTCATACTTTCATCCTGCGCGGGCAGAACATTCCTGCTTCTTCAACCAGTGTGATTCTCTGTTAAGGCAAGACGGATACCCAAACCAACAAGCACAGAACCCAGGAGACGGTCAAGCCAGACGGAAAAACGGCGGTTCCTGCGGAAAAAATTGGTCGTCTGAGCTGCCGTCAGCACAATCAGGGATTCAACTACAACAGCCACCAGAATAACAAGAACACCCAGGCCAAGGATCTGGGCAGAATCGTGCCCCAGCTCAGGGCGGACAAACTGCGGTAAAAATGCCATAAAAAAAACAGCTACCTTGGGATTGAGAATATCAACCAGTGCCCCCTGCCTGAAGGCTTTCCAGGCGGTTATTTCAGCACCTTTTTTTACAGGAATATCAAAAGAAATCCCTTTGGATCTCAGGGCCTGAATCCCCAGATAAATCAGATATGCCGCTCCAATATACTTAACAACACTGAATGCAACCGCAGAAGTTGCCAGAATGGCGGACAGGCCAAGTGCAGCAGCACAGACATGGACCAGCGCCCCACTGCAGACTCCAAGGGATGAAGCTATTCCTATCTTCTTGCCCTGCGCTATCGTTTTGGAGAGGATGTAAATGATATCCGGCCCCGGTGAGATATTAATTGCCAGGGCCGCAGAAAAAAACAACAGCCAGTACGATGA
>CAZKBZ010000031.1:6118-11915 GCA_964551175.1 uncultured Desulfobulbus sp. | reverse complement strand
CCCGGGATGCCCACGGTGGACAGTACCGCATCTGCTGTTATCTCTTCACCGCTCTGCAGTCGTATGCCTTGAACCTGGTCATCACGACTGAGAATACTCTCCACAGGAGCCCGGAACCGGAGCTCACCGCCGAATTGTTCATACTGAGCTACCAGCATGTTCAGCAGATCCCTGATCGTACCCTCGGGGCGGAAAAAGCCCTCCAGAAACAGGGCCCTGAACATAATAGCAAACTGGCCCAGATCCATGTCATGCTCTTCGGCATTGCCGTAGACCATGAGCGGCAGCAGGAGCATGTCCTCAAGCAGAGGATCTGCCAGCCGGTCATGGAGAAATGATCGGGCAGACTGCCAGGCAACATCGACAAACGGATCATAGGCGTTGATCTCCTTGACCAGGACCAGGAACCGGTCTGCTGCTGCAGGAAAAACCCGGGCAATTTCTTCTGTAAGCAAAGCCAGGTCGTTGGAAAACCTGAGCGAGGCCTGTGGAAAAATAATCTCGGAACCCAACTGCTCATGGGTAATGAATTCTTTTCGGGAGAGTTTGAGCTGGCGAAACAGCCGGTTCAGGGGAGCATGCTTTTTGCCCCTGGGGGCAAAATTGGTCATGGCATGCAGACCGGTTTCAAGGAGATAGCCCTGACGGAAATAGTAGGAGTTCAAGCCGCCGGGCAGGTTGTGCTGCTCAACTATCAGGGTTTTCTGCCCGAAACGGGCTGAACGGATACCGGCAGCCAGCCCTGACAGGCCACCACCGATAATGATAAGCTGATAATCAGCCATAAGGGAAAAAACCTGTTGGGTAAAAGAAAAAAGGAAGAGGGAAAAGGAACCTGTGCCGGCTGTTTTTCCTCTTCCCTCTTCCCTCTTCTCTCTTCCCTGTTTTTTAAGCCTCTTTCAGTTTTGGCTCCAGATAGTTGACACAACTGGTCAGGGTAGCAAGTTCCGGATACTCTTCTTCCGGGATCTGCAGTTGGTAGCGCTTGCGCAGTTCCATGACAATATCAAGAAAGTCCATGGAGTCCAGATCCAGCTGATCGCGGAGCGGTTTATCCGCATCCAGCCCGTCAAATTCTGCATCCTCGTCGATATCTTCAATAATTTCAAGGATCATGTCCTTGATTTCGTCGCGGGTCATGCCTGTTCCTCTATATAAAAAACAACAAATAATTGATTATATTTTTGCAGAAACAGCCAACATTATCACATGATCCACTACTTTGCCACAAATCTCTTGATAATTACCACGGAATTTATGCCGACCATGCCAAAAGAGTTGTTAAGGATGGTCTCCACAGATGCACGTTGTTCCGGTTGTCCGGCAACGAGCCCCGGCAGGGCACAGTCAGGATCCAGGTTATCCAGGTTGATGGTCGCATGTACCTGGTTATCCGTAAAGGCGGGCAGGTTGGCAGCCAGCTCCAGAACCCCGGCCGCACCCATGGCATGGCCGATGAGTGACTTGGTGTTATTGATTCGGGTGTCAGTGCAGTCCGTAAAAACCTCGCGCAGGGCCTTGCACTCTTCCACATCCCCCTGTTTGGTTCCGGTGGCATGGGTGTTAATGATGCTGATATCGGCAGGAACAAGTCCGGCACGATCCAGTGCCAACCGTATGCACTCGGCCTGCCGGGGACCATAGGGCAGGACAAAATCACGGGCATCGGAGTTCATGGCATGGCCGGCAATCTCACCATATATTCGCGCACCCCTGGCAAGAGCCCGATCCAGTCGCTCCAGGATAAAGACACAACCTCCTTCGGAAATAACAATACCGTTCCGGTCCCGGTCAAAAGGACGGCTTGCCCTGGCTGGATCATCGTGTTCTGCAAGTGCTCCCTGGGCCCGAAAGCTGGCAAAGATACCAAAGGAACCGGTACACTCCGATATTCCCCCGCAAAGAGCAACATCGACCTCATCCAGCCGCAGCATCTGGCAGCCCTGGATCAGGGCGGCATTACCGGCTGCACAGGCTGCACCCACCGAATAATGGGGTCCGGTAATGTCAAATGTCATGGTTATCTCACCGGCCGGATTATTCAGCACCGTACGGGGATTGTGATGGTGGGTCCAGTAATCGACATTATAGTCAAACCGACTGATGTTGTAGACTTCGTTTTCGGTCTCCACGGTGCCGTGCTCGGTCAGACCGATATAGACCCCAGTCCTGTCCCGGTCATACTCGGAAAAATCAATCCCGGCATCAGCCAGTGCCTCCCCGGCACAGTAAACACCTATGCAGCCAGCTCGTGTACCCCGTTTATTTTCTTTTTTCTTTCGATAGCGTGTTTCCGGAAAATCACAAAGTCCGGCCGGGGCTGTATCCATATAACGCAGGTCCAGAGTGGTAATACCACTTTGACCGGCAAGTACCTGCTTTCTGAAGTCGGCAAGCGAATTTGCTCCGCCCGGCGCGGTCAAGCCGACACCGGTGATCACTATCCGGCTGGAATCAGGAGATATGGTCATTATCAATTCCCCACGAGCCCGGCAACAATATCGGGAACAGCCTTGATGGCCTCGGGAAGTTTATCAGCCATGGGGCCACCGGCCTGGGCCATGTCCGGCCTGCCGCCGCCTTTGCCGCCGACAAGAGCAGCCACCTCGTTCACCAGCTGTCCCGCCTTGATCCGGCCCGTCAGATCTGGGCTGACCAAGGCAAGCAGAGCAGCCTTGCCACCGAATTCACCGCCGATAACCGCAACTCCGCTTTTCATCCTGTCACGGATCCTGTCGCCGATCTCACGCAATGTTTTGGGTGAATCAAGGGTGATCTGACCGCTAATCACCCGGACGCCATTGACCTCTACGGCTCCGGACAGCAGGGAATCAAGACTTGACATGGCCATGGACGCATTCAGCTTTGCAATCTCTTTTTCCAGCTCCTTGTGCTGTTTGAGAAGAACTTTCACCTTGTCCACAGCATCATCCAGGGAACCCGATAATACCCGGCAGAGATCATCCGTTTTTGCAACAAGATCCTGCAGCCAGTCTATGGCAGCCTTACCGGTGACCGCCTCGATACGTCGCACACCTGCAGCGATACCTGTTTCCGAAATTATTGCAAACAGCCCGATATCTCCTGTAGATGCGGCATGGGTGCCTCCACAGAGCTCTTTGGAGAAACCTTCAATGGAAACCACACGTACCTCTTCACCGTATTTCTCACCAAACAGGGCGGTGGCACCGTCGGCAATGGCTTCATCCCTGGACAGTACAGCCGTCTGAACACTGATATTTTTCCGGATCTCATCATTGACCAGCTGTTCAATGGCCCTGCGTTCCTCCGGAGTAACCGGAGAAAAATGGGTAAAATCAAAACGGAGTCTCTCCTGACTGACAAGTGAACCCGCCTGTTTAACATGATCCCCCAGCACCTGTTTCATGGCCGCATGCAGCAGGTGCGTTGCCGTATGATTGAGGGCTGTAGCTGCCCGACTGTCATCCACCTGCAAACTGACCTGCTGGCCGGTCTCCAGCACTCCCTTCTCAATCACCCCGGCATGCAGAACCAGCCCGTCTGCAGCAGCCCTGGTTGACTGTACGGAAAACACACCGTCCTGCCAGCTGATCAGCCCCGTATCGCCTACCTGACCGCCTGATTCCGCATAAAAGGGCGTCTGCGGACAAAACAGCTGTACCCGGCTGCCGGCTGCGGCCTTGCTCACCAGATTGCCCTGTTCGTCTACAATGGCCTCAACCACGGACTCAGCTGTCTGCTGCTCATAACCGACAAAAGATGATTGTTTGCCCTGCTCAAGCAGCTTGACAATTCCCGGCGGCAATTCCTCAAACTGAGCGGTTTTGGACTGCCGTCGAGAAAGATCCCGTGCATTTTCCATGGCCTGCTCAAACCCTTCCAGATCAAAGAGAATACCCTTTTCCAATCCGATATCCCGCACAATATCAACCGGAAACCCATAGGTATCATAGAGTTTGAAGATGAAATCACCGGATATTTCGGTTTTCTTTCCTGTATCTTTCTGCAGGCGGTTTATTTCATCCTCCAGCATGCGAAGGCCATGATCCAGGGTTTCACCAAACCGCTTCTCTTCATGATTGACAATCTTGTCAAGCAGGCTGCGGGCATCGTTTAAATGGGGATAGGCATCCTGCATGATATCAACCACCCTGCTGCAGGTTGCAGCCATGAACGGATCGGTCAAACCCAGCGTACGGCCGTAGCGGATAGCGCGACGCATGATACGACGCAGGACATAACCGCGCCCTTCATTGGATGGCAGCACTCCATCGGCAACCAGAAAGGTAGTTGCCCGAACGTGGTCAGCAATAACCCGCATGGCCACGTCGACTTTATTGCTGCTTCCATATTTCTTTCCGCATTGACTCTCAATCTTCTCAATAATCGGACTGAAAAGATCAGTATCATAATTATTATACTTGCCCTGCAGGACTGCGGCAACGCGCTCAAGTCCCAGGCCGGTATCAATGGAAGGTTTGGGAAGCGGTTCCCTGGTACCGTCCTCGTGCTGATAAAACTGCATGAAAACAAGATTCCATAACTCAAGGAAGCGATCACAGTCACAGCCGACCGCGCAGTCAGGCCGGTCACAGCCCTGTTCCACTCCCTGGTCGATATAGATTTCGGAACAGGGGCCGCAGGGGCCGGTATCACCCATGGACCAGAAGTTGTCGGCTGCACCCAGCCTGACAACTCGTCCGGCTGGAAGTTCTTCCACTTCCTCCCAGAGTGCGAAAGCCTCGTCATCATCCTCGTAGACAGACACCCAGAGCTGATCCGGATTCAAGCCCAGTTCCCTGGTCAAAAACTCCCAGGCAAATGCAATGGCCTCTTTTTTGAAGTAATCGCCAAAAGAAAAATTGCCCAGCATCTCAAAAAAGGTGTGATGACGGGCTGTATAACCGACATTTTCCAGGTCGTTGTGTTTGCCGCCGGCCCTGACACAGCGCTGAGAGGTTACAGCGCGCACATAGTCGCGATGTTCCTCGCCCATGAAAACACGTTTGAACTGGTTCATGCCTGCATTGGCAAAGAGCAGGGTAGGGTCATCATGGGGAACCAGGGAGGAGGAATCAACAACAGTATGCCCCCTGTCTTCAAAATAGTGTAAAAATCGGGATCGTATTTCGTTTCCTTTCATGGATAAAGATATGAGGTTAAAGGGAAGTAATCACTCACAGGCACTGCATATTTGCACGATCACTCGTGTCCGCATAGTTACAAATCCTGCGAGGAATTACAAAGAGAAAGGTTGCGGGCTTCAGTGGGCCGAAAAAAATCTATTTCAGATACGGCAGCATGGCCTTAAATTCAGGTGTTCCTGCCTTTTGCAGCAGTTCATAGATGATCATTTCTGCAGGGGCGACAACTGCACCCAGTTCTCGCAACCGTTGTTTTGCATACTGGTCATTGTCCGGTGTGCGCGAAGAAACCCCATCCGCAACCACCCAGACCCGATAGCCCGCCTGCAGTGCTCCCATGGCTGTCTGGTAAATACAGATATGCGTCTCTACGCCACAGAGCAGCAGGGTGTCAACGGATGACGGCAGATCATCCAGCAGCCGCATGACCTCGGAATTTGCCAGCCCGTTAAAGGTTGTTTTGTCCGGACAGGGGACATCGGCAAGCAGCGCGTCAAGCTCTGGTACCAGCGGCCCGATCCCCTTTTTATACTGGGTATTGGCAATAACAGGCAAGTGGAGGACTTCAGCCAGCTGAATCATCAGGCTGACAGTATTCACCACCTGCTCTTTGCCATGGATATGGGCCATGAGCCGTTCCTGGGGATCAACAATGTACAGACAACACTGCT
>CAZKBZ010000031.1:0-6018 GCA_964551175.1 uncultured Desulfobulbus sp. | reverse complement strand
CCATGGTTCAGAAACAAAAAAAGGCGTCCCTGCCCGAAAGCAGGAACGCCGTGGTTTTACCTGTACTAAAAATTCCGGTAACTGTTTAACCGAAATTCAACACCATTGTTTAGCGCATTTCACCACCGGGAACCCGGATATCTTCAACCAGATTCTGAATATGTTCAGGCGGTGCCGGGGTAATACCCGAGATAATGTAGGCAACGGCAAAGTTCACCATTGCGCCAACCGAGCCAAAGGCCTCTGGTGCAATACCCAGGAACCAGTGGGCAGGATCATTGGGAGCCATGTTGGTACCCGGTACAAAGAACCAGCCTTTGAACCAGAAGATATAAACCAGGGTAACTCCCAGACCGGCCAGCATACCGCAGACAGCACCGATATTATTGACCCGTTTTACAAAAATACCCATCATCAGGGCCGGGAAAATAGAGGATGCAGCCAGACCAAATGCCAGGGCGACAACCTGAGCAGCAAATCCCGGGGGATGCAGACCGAAATAACCGGCCACACAGATGGCACCGGCCATGGCGATACGACCGGCCAGCAGTTCGCCCTTATCCGTCATATCCGTCATAACAATGCCTTTCAGGATATCATGTGAAATGGATGAGGAGATTGCAAGCAGCAGACCGGCAGCCGTTGACAGAGCAGCGGCGATACCACCAGCGGCAACCAGGGCGATAATCCAGTTGGGCAGCTTGGCGATTTCCGGGTTGGCCAGAACCATGATATCACGGTCGACCTTGACCATCTCGTTCTCAAACTCCTTGTTTCCTTTACCGACGTACTGAATCCTGCCGTCACCATTCTTGTCTTCAAACTTCAGCAGACCGGTTTTCTCCCAATTCTTAAACCAGGTGGGACGTTCGTCATACTTCAGCCAGACGCCGGCATTGGGGCCGTGTGTCGGATGAATAGTTTCCATCAGGTTCAAACGGGCCATGGCACCAACTGCAGGAGCCGTGGTGTAGAGAATGGCAATGAAGACCAGGGACCAGCCAACCGAGGAACGGGCATCCTTTACCTTGGGAACGGTAAAGAAACGGGTGATAACATGGGGCAGCCCGGCGGTACCGATCATCAGAGAAAAGGTGTAGAGAAAAATGTTCAAGGTTGACCCTTTCTGCAGAGTGTAGGCACTAAATCCCAGATCCGTCAGTGTCTTGTCAAGCTTATCAAGCAGGAACATGTCACTTCCAGTCATGGTGGATCCCAGACCGAGCTGCGGAATCGGCATGCCGGTCAGATGCAGAGAAATAAAGATTGCAGGTACGGTATAGGCAAAGATAAGAACACAGTACTGAGCAATCTGGGTATAGGTAACACCCTTCATGCCGCCCAGAACCGCATACACAAACACGATGGCCATACCAACGAACAGACCGGTTTCAAAGGGGAGCTCAAGAAACCGGGAAAAGGCTACGCCGATACCCTTCATCTGGCCGATAACATAGGTCAGAGAGGCGGTAATCAGACAGAGAACGGCAACCATACGGGCTACATTTGAATAATAGCGGTCGCCGATGAATTCAGGTACTGTAAATTTTCCATATTTACGCAGGTAGGGTGCCAGCAGCATGGCCAGCAGGCAGTAACCGCCGGTCCATCCCATCAGAAACACGGATGCATCATACCCCTTGAAGGCGATGAGGCCGGCCATGGAGATAAAGGATGCAGCAGACATCCAGTCAGCCCCTGTCGCCATTCCGTTCAATACGGGATGTACGCCCTTGCCGGCTACGTAGAACTCACCGGTAGATGAAGCACGGGACTTTATAGCAATAAAAATATAAAGGGCAAAGGTAAGCCCTACCACAATAAACGTCATTACTTGTAGACTCATCTGTTTCCCCCTTAGTCTTCCTGAACGCCAAATTTAATATCAAGCTGATTCATACGCCAGGCGTAGAAAAAGATGAGCACAACAAAGGTATAGATCGAACCCTGCTGCGCAAACCAGAACCCGAGTGGATAGCCACCCAGGATATGAATGCTGTTCAATGATTTTGCCAGTAAAATGCCACAGCCGTAGGAAACAATAAACCAGACGACAAGACATCCTATTACCAGACGAATATTCGCCTTCCAATACTCTTCAGGTGATAGACTACTCATACACGCTCCTCCTTTCTTTTCGTTTCAGAGCAGCCAGGCTACTCCGTTTCTCCCCCCCCATTTGTCACAACCAAGCCGTTGCAAAGCCGGCCAGCCCCACGTCTGCTGCGTCGGAGTCTCGCACGCCAGCCTACCTGCAGTCCAAAAAAATTGTCAACATACCCGGTCTGCCGGCATCCATGGTACCTGTCGGTTTTTCGCGACGATCATTGCGAAAAAAAAGGGTTAACGGGATCGCTCCCAAACCGATACAACACTCACTTATGAGCAAATCAGCTGAATAATTTGATTAGTTTAGCATTATACTATCTTTTTTTATACTTTCCCGACGGATTTCTGTCAAGAATTCTGTCAAGAAAAATGGCCGCAAAGCAAGCAGCAGCCTTGATCAGTGAATAATTATCACGATCAACAAGCAGCCTCACTTATACCGAAATTCCGTTTTTCCGATGGAATTATCGGGACATCAACCCCCTGATCCGTCCGGCAAGATAGAGTTCCTTCAACGTGCGGATCCCACCGTGTCTGTACTTTTTAATCAGATACAGGAACAGATAGGCCGTCTGCAATGCGTCTTCCAGGGCATCATGGGGCTTGAACCTCGGAAGATTGAACTGCTCACAGAGGGTATCAAGGTTATAGGACTGGGTCTGATCATAACCGCCATAAAAATCCGTACATCTTGCCTCGGCATACCCTCTTGCAAGTCGCATGGTATCGATACTCGGGTTGGACAACATTCCGCCAAGGGTCTGGCGGGCCGATTTGTTTAAAAAATGCATGTCAATACCGATATAATGGCCAACCAGCAGACCATTTCCGCAAAACTCAATAAACTCGGGCAGCACCTCCTCCATTAGTGAGGCTGCCCTCAGCTCTTCCGGCGTGATCCTGTGTACCAGGGTGGCCTGGTTCGGATCAAGATTGGCGGGCCGGATATAGCGGTGAAAAGTCTGGTTCAGCTCAATCTGCAGGTTGACAATTCTGACCGCACCAATGGAAACAATTTCATCCCTTCGTTTATTGAGTCCGGTGAGTTCGGTATCAAAAACAACAAAGGTGTACTCGTGCAGCGGTCTGCCCTGGTTAAAGTCGGCAAACAGTTTTTTATTGTTGATCAGTGCCGGGTGTGTCTTCTGCAGCCAGGACAGGGACCCAATAATATCAAACATGATTCAGCTGACAGGAAACATGGTTTTCAGAACCCCGATCAGTCGGTCAATGGTTTCAAAGGAATCCCTTAACATCCGCTTTTCCAGATCAGAGAGTTGGGCCGGATCAATATGATTGTCAGGCTCGATACCAGCTTCCATCTGATTCAGCTGGTGGATGAGACGCAGCTGCATCTGCATCTCATAGGCTCCGGTTGCCATGGCCCGCAATTCCTCTGAGATAACTTTTTTCTTGGACAGTACATTCAACCTGGCCAGGGTATTGGTTGCCTTGACGCCGTGTTGCAGAGCAAGGACCCGGGCAAAATTGACAAAGGGTGTCAGTCCCTGTCGCTTGATATCCAGCTTGTTTATGTGCTCACCGTCTTTTTCAACGATAAAGTTTTTAAAAAAAGACAGCGGTGCCCTACCAGCCATACATTCACGGGCCAGATGGAGAAGATATATCTCATGCCTTCTGGTAATAGTGATTACATGCTGCCGCAGATCTTCCGCCAGGGTTGTGTTGCCGAAACCGGCGCGGAAATCAAAAAATATGGTTACATGCAGCAGTTCCTGGGGATCCGGAGCAGCCACCCATTTTTCAAAATATGTATGCCAGACACTGACCGGCTGACACCACTTGGGATTAACGGCCATGATCTCACCGGGACAGAGGGGATAACCACAGTGTACCAGGTGATGGATGGCCTTGCGGGCAAACTCTGCAAAATACCGGCGGGCCGCTTCGGCCTGATCTTCATCTTCCGGATCATCATAAATGATGGCGTTATCCTGGTCGGTTTTAAAGGTCTGCTCCCGCCTGCCCTCGGATCCCAGCAGCAGCCAGCAGTAATCAACAGGCGGTTTGCCCATTTCATCCTCAAGCAGGGTCAGCAGCCTCTCCAGGATATGATCATTTAACAGCGAAATCATGCGGGCAATATTGCCGGCCTTGGCCCCCTCCTTGATAAGGTTGCGGATAATCTCGGGGATCTTGCGGGACAGGGGATACAGTCCCGGAAAAGTCTGCTGCTTGCCGATTTCCTTAAACAAAGAATAGGGAGACGTTCCCTGGAGCAGCATGATATCATGAGAGGTGACCACGCCTATTATTTTACCACTGCGCTTCACTGCCAGGTGGTGGATTCCCGCGGACATCATCTTGAGCAGGGCTGCAAAACAGATTGAACTGGCTGAAATCGTCACCACGGGTGAAGACATGATGCTTTCAACCCGCTCATTGTAGCTCAGACCTTTGGCAAGTACCTTGTTACACAGATCCCGGTCTGTGATGACCCCGACAATATCTTCGGGCTTGTCTTTGCCATGAATCAGCAGGGAGCCGATACGATAGCCTGCCATGGCCTTTGCCGCCTGCTGGATTGTACTGTCGGCTGAAATTGAACGTGGTTCCTGCTTGACCAGAGACCCCACCTTCACGGAAAAGAGGTAGAGTTCCTCATCACCTCGGTGAGACATCTTATGCTGCCGCAGTTCGCTGTAGACACTGGTAACTATTTTTTCAGAAAAACTTTTCAGGTAATACTGGGCAAAACCGGGCTGGTTGTTGATCAGATCAAGAAAAATCTCTTTGGGAAGGAGGAAACAGAACGTGTCCTCAACGGTTTCAACATTCAGATTGGCACGGGTGCCCCGGATAATGCCAAGAGCTCCGACAGAGGCCCCCTCTCCCCGGTAATCCTTGAGAGTGATTTCCTCTTCATCATCGATAATAAATGACTTTACCCCGCCCTGCTGGATCAGGTACAGGTGGGTGAGTTCGGTCTCACCAGCAGTGAGCAGCCGAGTCCCTTTCGGGAAAAAATCAACTTTTACATGACGGGCCAGCTTATGCAGGGTTTCATCATCAAGCTCATTGAAGGGCATAATATTGCCCAGAAATTCTACGACTACTTCCGGTGCTTCGGAATGCACATCACCATCTACAACCATTGGTAATCTCCAGCACAGGTTCCGGCAGATAATTACACTCTTTTTCCCAATACCCTGCCGTGAAAATTAATCAATCTGCAAGTAAAAAAGAAATTTCAGTGTACTCCCTGATAAACGACATGGCAATAGTTCTGCCTGACTTTTCTGTTAGTATCATCTTTATCAGGAAAGTTTCTCACAATTTGCTTGCATACCACATAGTGGTGTATTATGGTTACTGATTATGAATAGCACTCAGTAGTTACCTGAACCCGGAGGAATGCAATGAGAACAATAACAGGCTTTGCAGCTGTTCTTTTCCTGATGTCAGTGGGAACAGCATCGGCTGCTCTTGGTTACAACTATGTTGACAGCAACACTCTTCTGAAGTCTCTGCAGGAAAAAAAGCCGCTGCATCTGGTCGATATCCAGAAAAAAAACGACTACCTGCAGCATCATTTCTTCAATTCACTTGAAACATCCGCCTATCCTGTAAAAAGCGAACAGGATATGGGCCGGATCAGCGAAGTTGTCAGCAGTCTGCAGGCAACGGATAACCCGGTGGTCATTATCGGCCCCCGTGGCTCCCGGGCTGCAGCAAGGGCCTATCTGTACCTGGTTGAACAGGGGATTGCCCCGCAGCGGCTGGCTATTTTGGAGAAAGGAATCCGGGGCTGGCCGGCTCCGGAGCTGCTGCAGAACACCTCCGGTCAATGAAGCGACAGTTGAGCTGTTCAGTCTGAACAGCAGAAAATAAACCGCACAAAATAATTTTGAACCATCAGGATTGAAAAAAGAAGATTGAATTTTTTCG
>CAZKBZ010000030.1:0-29218 GCA_964551175.1 uncultured Desulfobulbus sp. | reverse complement strand
CGGCAATGTACCGGAAACGCCTTGCTTATTTATGGGGTGAGCGATGGGACTTGAAATCGTTTTTCCTGAACTTCCTATTTTTTCCCATATTTCCCCTTTACTCCTTATTTCGTTGCTGTTACGTTATAAATAGAGCTTCATACTTATAACGTCTTTCCCGAAACCGCCCATGTTATCATTAAAAAGGTGGTACAGGAGTGGTACAAAATTAAGGAGAAAGAGCAATGGGATGGCAGTCCACCGCTCAACCTGGTGTCAGGTTCAGGGAGCATAAGACACGTTCATACAGGGGAAAACCAGATCGCTACTATGTCATTCGCTATAAAAAAAATGGCAAGCTGATAGGTGAAGCTGTCGGATGGTCCAACGAAGGAGTAAATACCCAAAAAGCAGCAATTATCAGAAGCCAGATTGTAAATAACATTAGAACAGGCAAGCACCCCCAGTCAATCAAGGAAATGCGGGCCATGGATGAAGACCGCATAAGAGCTGAAAGGGAAGCTGTAAAAGAAGACGAACGCCTCAACATCCCCCTGGATAAAGTTGCTCAAGAATATCTGGCCGGGTTGAATGAGTCCACCAGGAAGTCCAATACCTCTCGGTACAATAACCACATCAAGCCAGTTTTCGGCAAAACTCCTTTAAGAAACATTGATCCTCTTTCTCTGGAAAGGTTCAAACGCAAACTCTTAAAAAAAGGGTTGGCACCCAAAACCGTGCATCACACCCTGACTATCATCCGTACAATTTTTAAAAAGGCTGTTGCCTGGGACTATTACACTGGCACCCTCCCGACCAGCAAAATTGACTTCCCAAAATTCAATAACAAGCGGTTGCGGTTTCTCACCCATGGTGAAGCTGATCAGCTGCTTAAGGCTTTGGCCGAAAGATCACCACAGACACATGATCAGGCTCTTATTGCCTTACAGTGTGGCCTGCGATCTGGCGAGATCCGGGCCATGAAGTGGGGAGATCTGGACTTTAAAAACGGAATTATCACTATTCCGGATACAAAAGCCGGCGAATCACAACAGGCATTTATGACTGATGAGGTCAAAGACGCTCTTCTTGACAGGATCCCAGAGAAGGCATCACCAAACGATTATGTATTCCCGGGCAAAGCAGGAAAGATGCAATACAAGATCAGCGATACTTTCAAGAGAACAGTCTTCGACCTGGGACTGAATGAGGGCATTGACGAATCAGACACACGCAACAAAGTTGTATTTCATTCTCTGCGGCATACCTTCTGTTCCTGGCTTGCTATGCAGGGCACTCCCCTTTTCACTGTCCAGCAGCTGGCCAGGCATAAGACCCTGGCCATGACAGAGCGATACTCTCACCTGCTGCCTGATCACAAACAGGATGCTGTCAAGGCCATGGCCGAGGTTTTCGACAAACACCGGCGTGAAAAGACGGACAAGTTGAAAGTTGGAGTCGCAAAGGCATGATAAGAATAACCAGGAAAAGCCTCCCTGATTTTCAGGAGGATATCCAATTCTTAATTAAAGGCGGGTACAACAGGAAAATTGAAATACCTTCTTCATTCCGACGAGCAAAAAAAGATTTTGTTGAAAGGAAAAAATATGCTCGGATCCCGTTTGCTGATTTTAAAAAATATTACGCCCAAATTAATGAAGGACTCTACCATGTAAAACTGAGGCAGTTTAAAAGTTCGGTTATCTTGTCTAACTTCATGGACAGGACTACAGGCCGTCTATGGGATCTTTTAAGCTCACCGCTGCCAAACACGAGGGTTCTTTATTTTCATGATGGATATGACCCCTACGCCGATCGGGCTATAAATATAATTATCAAGGCAAGACTCATGAAAAAAAACGGGCGGCCTTGCGCAAGTGGTGACGAGGCAGATTTGTTAAACGCCATGACTTATGCCATGGATGCATTAATTGAGTTAGCTCACGGCCAGTGGGAAAATGAAACAGGTTACCTAAATAAGGTTGCAGGCCATCTCAAACTTGCAGACTTTAGTCTCGACAATTACACCGAGCTTCACCCTGAAAATTTCCACGATCTGATGGCACCCCGGGATAATTGCGAGCGAGATAAAAAACTGTCCTCTCGAATTCCAATGTTGATGTTTTGCAGAGAGCGAGCGGAACGCTTGTGGCGCAGATCGCCTTATGCCACTCGGGATGAATATGCTGGGTGGATATACACCGATGAACTGGGAGGGAATGACTACTTGGTTAACATGGCAAGAACGTCTTGGAATAGGGAGAATAGAGCGTTTATAGATTTTTCAACAATCAAGCAGTATATTCGTCCTGTTCTCCAAGAACTAAAAAAAGGTAAAGCAGTCCCGAGCCTGACCAGTCCCCCCCCGTCCTTCCTGAGAATTCTTTAGTTTTTTCAAAAAAAAGCCTTTCGTTCCAGAAAGGATCACAAAGAAAGTCCCAAAAAACACAAAGATATTGTTATTCCACCCCTGCTCTATCGGAATATACCTTGGAAACGGATGAACACCAAACCAATATCACTCGTAAAAACAGACAGATAAAAATCAAGCATACGTTTTTAGCCGGATTAAATCTGTATGGTAATAGTGTTTGTAAATATTGCCCAAGAGCAAACACAAACAGTATGGGTGGTCCCGATGCGTGGTAAAAAAACTTTCAGTGATCAAAATTATATTAGGGGGTTGTCAGACGAGCTCAAACCTCTGAACACCGCCGAAGATCTAGTAAAAGTCGGTGTAGCTAACAGTGTTAAAACTCTATCCAACAAACGTAATCGCGGAGTAGGCCCCGATTTTATCCGGATAGCCGGGGCAGGTATCAGGTACCCAAAAGATGCCGTTCTGGCGTGGATTGAAAAATCAAGTGTCTACGTTAAGTGCAACGGACATCTGTCATGAACGACATAATCAACTCGCTCCGGCACTTATCTTTTTGGCAAACAAAATTATGCTGGCAGCTGGGATGGGTTAAATGGCTCACAATCGTGAACACAGTGCTGCTGATCAGGCTGCTGTTGATGGTGCGACAATAATGAGTTGAATTATGGATAACATGATCTGTAAACGTTGCCATTGTCGCGTAGATATTCTCGGCAACTTTTGCCAGAACTGTGGCGCAGAGCTTGGAGCCAAGGTTTATGATTTCGGTGATCTTCCTGGGCTGCCAAGGGCGATCAAATGGAAGTGATGCCGCTTGCCACTCACCGTCCGGACAGCAAGTGGGTGAGGCCAGCTCCCCCTCCTTGGCATGTAAAAAAGGCGATTGCGATTATTAACACCCCCTTCCCCCCCTTTCCCAAAAGACAGCCCAGAATTCAACACTCCCCAGTGCTCACGGGTCCTTCCAGGGCCGCGGTCCTCACGGACACGGAGGAGCCCGATAAACTCGCATGGAGAAGTTTTTAATTCGGTCGGAATATCGGAATATTACTCATGAATATCAAGAGGTTTTAAATGGCTGGAACGGAGAAAAATAGTGGGACTCAATCTTGCCCTCGATGTGGTGTTCTGGAAACGTGGAAGGACGGTGTCACCAGATCAGGGAAGCAGAGGTTTAGATGCAAGGTGTGTGGTCGTTGTTTTGTCTTGGATCCTCACTTCGACAAGTGGGTTATTGAAATGGCCGATCGCATGCTACAGGAGGCATTACCGATTCCGGTGGTTGCTAAAATTCTAGACGGTTACGTCTCCAGGACGTGGCTGTATACACGTAGGAGCAGAATATGTCAGACCAAGAAATGAAGGCTATAGCTGAAAAAGTCGCCCAGCGGGTCCAGAAGGAGGAGGCCATGATTTCACCTGGAGATGAGCAGGTCAGCAAGGATTCAACATTGGCATTTGTGTGGCAGTGTTTTTTCTCAAATGAGGTTGGTGATTCACTTCTGTACAATCATATCCACCAGGGAAAGTTTGCCCATAACGTTGTTTCCAGCCGATGGATGGCTTGGGTTAATCCCCATTGGGTAATTGATCATAAGGGAGCAGCTCTTGCAGCTGCAGAGGGGGTGGTCGACCAGTATCTAAGGCTCGTAGACGATCTTGATAAAAAAATCAGGACGGCTGACAGCAAAGGAGAGGCCAGCAAGCTTGGGAAACGGAAAACGGCCATTTTAAAAAGAATAGACCGTCTCCGTACCGCTCGTGGCCGCAAGAGTTTGATTAGTTGCTGTGCCACCAATTCATCTCCGATTTTTATTCACCCAGACATGCTTGATCAGGATCCATGGCTGATGGGATGCTCAAATGGTGTAATTGACCTGCGTACAGGTGCTTTTCGTGCAGGTAGCCCTTATGACTATTTAACTATAGCGTCTAATATAAAATGGTTGTCAATTGACGAGCCGTGCCCCCATTGGATGTCATTTCTTGATACTATCCTCGATGGGGACACAGAAGTGATCGGATATCTTCAACGGGTTCTGGGTTATGCCTGCACAGGGCTCAACCAAGAGCGGGTTTTTTTTGTGTTTTTTGGCAGGCATGGCCAGAACGGAAAGGGCACGCTGATGGAAATTCTCTATCATGTCCTGGGCAAACTGGCCGGTCCCATCCAGTCCGAGATGCTTATGAGCCAGAAGTTTTCAAGGTCTACATCCGGTCCGTCGCCTGACCTGATGGCTTTAAAGGGGCGGCGCTTAGCCTGGGCATCTGAAACTGAAGAAGGTCAATCATTTGCGGCTGGTCGCCTCAAGTTGTTTTCCGGCGGGGATCCTCTTGTTGGCCGAGGATTGAATGATAAAGAGCAAACCACGTTTATGCCGTCGCACACCCTCTTCCTGCTCACTAACTCCCTGCCTCATGCTCCAGCCCATGACAACGCTTTCTGGGAGCGCATCAGAGTAATCAATTTCCCATTCTCATTCGTGACGAGGGCTCCCGCAGCCAAACATGAGCGGCCGGCGGATCCTAAGTTGCTCGATAAACTTAAGCAGGAATCATCAGGCATACTCGCCTGGCTGGTGCGGGGTTGCCTTGATTGGCAACTGAATGGGATGTCTACACCGGAAAAAGTTATAAGTGAATCGCTCAAATATCGTCGTTCTGAGGATGATCTTCAGGATTTTGTTGAACAGTGCTGCCAGCTCGGAGACCCGGAAGATAGTGGCCTACGTGAAAAGGCAAAGACATTATACGGTAGATATAAGACATGGTGGGCGGATCAGTCTCCATCAAGGCCCATGTCAGCAAAAAAGTTTGGTGACTGTATGAGTCGTAAGGGTTTTGGGCGTATGAAATCTCATGGCCAGTCCGTCTATAAAGGAATCCGTATAGTGATAGATCATGGTGATTCTACCTCACCATGAAACTTGGTATTTAAAATGTGAGAATCAAAATCCAATATGGAGATGATTCAAAAAATCGGTATCTGTAAAGCATTTATCAGACCTGCAGTGATTTGGTCAGTTAAACAAGGTATCTTTTTTCCGATATGGTTCCACGAGATTAGGAAAACTGAATTGGGTCCAAAAATGAGAAAATGCCTGATCAAAGGTAAATTATGTTTAAAGTAATAAAAGTTAATCCCCCTGTCCCCATGTTCCCCCCATGCCGCTGGCCTCTTAACATTTCACAACAATTGAACTTTTTTCACTTTAGTGATGGGGGGAGGAGCAACCCTATACGCACACACGTGAAAGAACCTATAGGGATACATGTGTTTTTCCGTGTGTGTATATATATATCCTTTATTTATCCCCATATGAAGAAAAGAAAGAAAGTAACTAAGCTATATTATTATATTTTTCCCTTTGGAATGTTTGGGGGTGACAGGAAAAAAGCATGCCCCAGACTTTCCCCTGCATAATGGAACCTGTCAAAATGATTAAGATTCTTCTGATTACATTCCCCCCACTGCCAGGGCCTGTATTACGTACCAGTGGTCTAGAGAGCCATGGTGGTAATCAGTCGTGCGTCAAACATGATTATGGTGCCAGGCAAGCTATTGATCCAGTGAAAAATCATTCTACTCGGGCCACTGGAGAGATAACAGTTATAGGGAAAATGTTGATTTATCCCGGGGCAGGGTCTGTTCTCATGGTTTGTTATTCGAAGCTGCCTGTAGCTACACCGGAAAATTTATGGGGATTATTAAAAAATATTTCCTCGGCAATGGTGTTAGGGGGTAGCGAAACCATTCCATGGTCTAAGGCCTTCCTGCTCCGTGCTTGCTCGTGGGGGGATGTCTCTTCAAGTAATCTGTATAGCTTAAAAATGATGGTGCAAGCATGAAGAAGCAATGCATATATTGCGGTGTAACCTCTGATCTTAATTTTCTCTACTGTCCGGTATGTGGGGAAGAGGCAGAGGTCGACTACAACCAGATAGTAAACAACGGCATATGCCCTACGTGTGGTTCGTCCAAACTTATGGTCGGATCAACCCCGAGACCATATCGATATCTAAAATGCGGTGAATGCGGTGGACGCTTCAAGAGCATGGAGGTCTTTGTTGAGCACCCCAGATGCTTTGAAATTGCTGACATCGTGAATAAGGACTTCAAGCGCTTCAGATGAAGATTGTTTGTATCTGTAAAATTATCTGCAGATCTGAGATGTTTAAATCCATTTTACTCTTTATCCTTGCTTCATTACCTTTCATAATCATTTAACACTGGAGAAGCGGAATGGATCCTAAAACAAGACAGTGGCTTGAATCACTTGGACTGCCCACTAACGCAACAGAACGGCAGGCGTATGTATTTCTCAATATGGCCCGTGAATCTGGTCAGCCTGTACCGGTATGGATTGATATTGATGGAGTTCTGAAAGAAGGCCTGGCTCGTCATAATGTTGGCGGCGGTAGGATTTCTGTCGGTCGCACTAGCTTTGATAAAGCCAAAGAACAGGCCACTCTTGGTCTGATGTACCGCGCTGGCCTTAAAGGCGGTGAGGCCAATAAGTATTCAGACAGCCTGGCGTCAACCATCAGTGATCTGTCCAAGGAGCGCACAGGTGAATATGTGGAGAAGTCAGCGGCCGCAACCCAGCGGGCAATGTCGTCTTCAGACTTCCCTAGCGTACTCGGTGATGTGGCCAATAGAGTGCTACAGGAGTCATACGATGAGGCAGAGGAAACCTGGGATACGTGGGTTCAGACTGCACGCGCTAAAGATTTTAAGCCTACCACTCTGGCAAAGATCAGCGAGCTTCCTGATCTGCAGCAGCTTGCTGAAAACGGCGAGTATGAGACCGGGAAAATTGTTGATGCAGCCGAAAGCGTTCAGGTAGCCACTTATGGCATATTGTTAAAACTGACGCGAGTCATGATAATCAATGATGATCTGGAAGCGTTCATGGGGGTTCTGGCAGGGGCAGGTGAAGCCGCCAACCGCCTGATCGGTGATCTGGCCTATGACGTGCTCACAGATAACTTGAATATGTCTGACGGCACGCCTTTGTTCCATGCTGACCATCATAACATTGGTGCCCCTGGTGCTGTTGGTGTGGATTCAATCGCCGAAGCAATAAAAATATTTCGCACCCAGAAAGATTTGCAAGGACTGCGCAGCCTTAATAAGAGACCTCGTTTTTTCATGGCTCCAGTTGCTCTTGAAGGTTCATCCGAGGTGTTCTTTAAATCAATCCGCTACGATGACGCAGATCCTTCTGCCACCCGGGTAAATCCTTATGCCGGGGAATTATTCACCCGAGTGTACGACGCGCGACTTGATGAGGTTTCCGAGACTGCCTGGTATATGGCTGGCAAACTTGGAACAGGGGTTAAGATGTTTTTTCTTAATGGTCAGGAAAAACCATATATGGCTCATGAGGCTGATTTTAACACCGATGGGATCACCTACAAGATCCGCCACGACGCTGCAGCTGCACCGGTTGACCATCGCGGTCTGTTCTACAACGCTGGATCTTAATCTGGCTTAACCGTTTGAGGAGATGCGTGTCAATATACCCTTACAACTTCTGGGTTTCGTAACGGCTGGGCATGCGCCAGCTTTAATTTCCTCACCATGCAATCAGCACCAGGAGAAGGGCAATCAGCCAGCAGATTACTCTTCTTCTTTTTCCAACCCCCCGGCATGGTTCGTTTTCAACCTCCTTGGCCCGTGCCGGAGGGCTCTCAGCAACTTACTTTCAAGAGGATATATTCATGAGTGAATCTATTAATATGGCAGGTCGGGAAATCGAAATAAAACAGTTGAACATGAGGCAAGTAAGGGAATTTATTGCCGGTATGGATCCGGAAACGGAACCTCACATTGTTGACATTCTGTTTAATGATCCGGTACCGGCTAAGGCTGTTTCTTTGGCCACGGGTCTTTCTCTGGATGAACTGGCCGGGGATTTTTCACAGGAGGAAATGCGGGAGCTGCTGGACAAGGTAAAGGCTGTAAACCCTTCCTTTGTCGGCATGATGGAACGCATAATCAAGGCCGGCCAATTACTGAGCGACAATTAATAGCAGCAGTATGCGCCCTGATATCCATCGGACACCAGGGCGCATGGGAATACGACTATACCCTTTTTGAGGAAACGATCAAATGGCTGTCAGAAAAAAAACGTCCATAAATTATTATCTGTCGCTTGATAATTCAAAGTTCAATCGAGCTCTTGCTTATTCATCAAAAAAATTAAAGTCAGCAACCAGGGCTTTCAAGCGATACGGTACGGATATAGCCGTTGTAGGGACTGCTGCAGGCGCGGCTGCAGCAGGCGGTTTTTATCTGCTGAACAAAGCCCTTTCTGAAACGGTTAGACTGGCAAACATCCAGGATGCCGCCGAAGCCAAACTTGCAGCCGTCATAAAGGCCACTGGCGGTGCGGCAGGCTTGACTGCCGAGCAGATGAATAAGTACGCCGGGGAACTGCAAAGTGTCACTACCTATGGCGATGAAGCAACTATCAGCGCCATGGCCGTGTTGGCCAGCTTTAAAAACATAAAGGGAGATAATTTTAAGGCTGCTACCGCTGCTGCTCAGGACATGGCCACGGTCATGAACACCGATTTAAACAGTTCTATTCTCCAGATCGGCAAAGCCATGAACGATCCGATCAAGGGTATTTCTGCCCTGAGCCGAGCAGGTGTCCAGTTCACGGACACACAGAAGGCCCAGATCAAAAAAATGCAGGAGTCTGGGAACGTTATGGGTGCTCAAAAGGTGATCTTAAAAGAGCTGGCAAACCAGTTCGGAGGTGCCGCAGCAGCTGCAAGGAAAACGTTTGGCGGCGCATTAGACGCCGCAAAAAATTCACTTGGCGACCTGAAAGAGGAAATTGGTTTTGCTTTTACCAAAAACGCAGCATTGGTTGAAGGGCTGAAAGCAGTTGAGGAACAATTTAAGTCTTGGGCAGCAAAGCTCACCGAAAACCGGGAACAGACCAAGAAATGGGCCACTGATTCAACAGTTGCAGTGCTTTCTTTTTCTGCAAATACTATTAAGGCCATCGCTACGACTTTCGAAATATTAAATAATCTTGGACAAACCCTAATGCTCGCCTATACATCAACACTTAGGCTGGCAAGCGGTGCCCTGTACTATCAAAAGGTTATCGCAGGGCTCAAAGGTGATGAAGACGCTGTAAACAAGCTCCACAAAGAAAGGCTGAACCTGCAATATGACATCCAACAGGCTTATGAAAATATCATGAATGCCGACAAGGCTGCAGACAAGGCAAACCAGTGGGCTGATAATGCTGTTGAAAAAATAAATGACCTGAAAAAGGTAATAGAGAATACCGAAATCGAGCCTGCAGAAGCGATTGTCAGCGACGGCGCAAAGGTTGAGACCGTGCTAAAAAAAGTTGGTAATACCTGGGTGAATGAGGCCAAGAAAAGCAGCCAGGCGGTGGGCACTGACTGGAAAAATATCTTGAAAGAGACTGAAAAGACTACCGAGGACTCCAGCAAGACGAACCTGGATTACTGGCTGAAAGCACTGTCCGATATGTCGCAGGGAACCAGTAAGTATGTAAATGACATGGTTAATGAGCTGGAGAGATTACAAATGGCACAGGCTGCTGCATCAAGCGGTGGTGGTGCCGCTGGCGGCTATAGGTGGGGCGGCCTGGTCAATCATTTTGCCAGCGGAGGAAAACTCTCCGGGTATGGTGGCGGGGATCGGATCCGGGCCCTGCTCGAGGCAGGTGAGTTTGTAATTCGAAAGGAAGCCGTTGCCAGGTATGGTGCCGGCATGTTCAGCGCTCTAAACAACCTTCGCCTGCCTGAGCTGCCGAAATTTGCCTCGGGCGGGCCGGTTATGGCTGGAGCAAACGCCGGATCTGGAGAGAATATCACCCTGCATTTCTCCTTCCCGGGAGAGGTCAATCAGCCAAAGGGAAGTTTTTCTCCTTCAGATGCTAAGAGCATGATCAATATTTTGAAACGTCAGCACCGGTTGCGAGCATGATAAACAATATTGAGATTCCATGCCGAATGCCATGGAATCTTTCTTGACATCTTCTTCCTGGCCAGGTACGGTTTACTTGTCAGAGCAAAATCTCTGGCCCGGGTTTAGCGGCCCGCGAATCAGACGGCGGACACACCGCCATCATTTAATTTTGGCGGTTTTTTTGTGTCCAGTGCATGGCCATACTTCTGCTTTCCAGCTGGGCGGGCCATGCGGGAGGCTTCGGCCTGCCGGTTCCGTCTGACCGGTCCGCTAACCCGCATGGTTCCGCCCTTTTTCCGTTTATGGGCCGACAATTCAATATTTTACGGGAGGCAACACTATGACAAAGGATAGCAACCACACAACTATCACCCAGGACGCACCTATTGACCGGAACACACCGCCCACACCGGGGATAGTGTACGGTTTACCGGAGGATTTTCCCATTTCAGAACACGGTGTTGATTATCACTGCGTTACAGAAACTCTACTCTATCGGGCTGATGCAATCATGAGTGTTATGAGGAGTAGTGATACAGGCCTTGTTAATCATAATGCCGTTGATGCCGTTCATAGTTTAATCATCCAGGCCAAGAATGTTCTTGATGCATGGCACAGGGTCAAGGCAGTGCAGCTAAAAACAAACGTGGAGGTGAAATCATGATGGTAGCAGCAGAGGAAAGAAAAAGTAACGATTGTAAAAGTTGTTCCACCCCCGAACCTTTTTCCCGTGCCATGGACAGAGAGACCAGGCTTGTTGAAGCTCAAACAGCCCTTGCAGTTGTTATGGCCGTGATTTCCCCTCCACAATGTTCAGAGGATGACGACCCCACGGAAGATATAACGTTTGATGTCAGGTTCGGACTGGCAAACCTGCTCCGCCAAGTCAATGGCGCACTCGAAGAGAGCTTAGAAGCGTTTTGCTGTTGCTATGAAGAATCGGGAAAGGATCTTGCCTTAACAACGAAAACCACGGAGGCAATGCAATGAATACATCTGAAAAATTATCAAAGACAGAGGCTGCTGTAATCAAAATGATGCTGCAAAAACAAGACGCCGCCCTGCCCTCTCTGGTCTGGGATCACGACACGGCAAAGCGGGTGTTCCTTGGTGACGGTTGGCCGACATCCTTCACCAAGTGGCAGGCAGCTGCCAGATACCTTGCCCAGGAGCTGCCACGTGGTTTTATGGCTATGGAGGCGGAGGTGCAGCTTAAATGGAAGCAGGAGGCAGATTTTGATATCCTGCGAGGCGACATTAAAAGGCCGCCGGTGCCGGGCACAGAGTTTATTCCTAGCCCGGCGTTTAAACAAGCATGCAGGGTGGTTGATCGGGCTTCCAGCACCCTTGATGGAATAACAACTGGCGGCCAACCATGAAGCCGGTGAGCTTGAGACCAGGCGTGGACAGCATTGAAGATAAGGCAATATTAATGGAGATTCTTACAGAGCTTCGGTTGATGAACGATCTTATCAGGTCTGCAGCTGCTATCCAGGTGTCTTCCAGGCAGGAGACAATGCCGACTGTCGATATAGCTGGAGAGATATCAATGGCAAAGGCGCGAGGAATGAGCGTTGAGGAATATCTGCGAGAACGAGCAAGGAGAAGCGCCAATGGTGCGTGATATTCGCAGCCATGCGGATCCAAAGTACACCATCGAGCGCTGTCGCGATCCGCTGCAGCACCTTCACATCTTCTTTTCTGAGCTTGACACCTTTGGGCGTGGCGACGTTGCCAGGTTGGCTATCCGCTATCTGCAGTCTGCTCTTGATGGCCATGACATTGACCAGGTCGCTGATCTGCAGCCTACAGTCAATGCAGAGATACTTGCAGACTATCCAGGCTCTGTTTTACATGCAGGCCGCTATACTCGGCTGTGCAGATGTTGACATGGTATCTGGCATGGCGGAATCGGCAAAGGCTGAAATTGATAGAACGTTGGCAAAATACATTTTTGAGACCAGGGGACCTGGTTTTAAACATCCTCTGCAGTTTGTGAAACGTGACAGTCGCGGCCAGGATCAATGTTTTCATTTGCCAGGACTTACGAAGCAGCCAAAATAACGGGCATGTCACGATGAGCGATAGCGATGTTATCAGGTACTGTTCACGGGCGTGACCAATACCAGATCCTTGGACGCTGACCAAGAAAAAATAGTCCGGGCGGTTGCCCTGGCAGAGGCAGGGGTTGATTACTCCCCCCAGTTCGGGGGCACCTGTCCTTGGTGTAAAGAGCGAACAAGGATCTATAAGACCATGCCCTGGGAGTATAACGTCAAAGTAAGGTATCACCGCTGCATAAATCATGGTTGCCTGCTCTCCAGCATGAACAAAACGATCAAATCAATTGAGATCGATTACATTGCGCAGGGGAAACCATGATGACTTTCAAAGGATGGTAAGCTCTGAACAGGGGTAGCATTACCAGGAGAGTACAACAAAAAGGAACAGTGTGCCGGACAGAAATTAATTTGCCCGGGTACCCAAGGATCACGGCATCATTTGACCTGCGTTCCGACGCACAGCGCTGGATCGATGACAACGAAAGCGCATTCCGAAATGGCGGGCATCGGCAACACACCGCCTGGGGATATGTTGTTTGATGATGCCATTGACCGGTACCTAGCCGAGGTATCGACCCATAAGGCTTTTTCTACCAGGCGGTGAGAGGTGTATCCGGATCAAGCCCTGTCTTTTTTTAATGGGAAGAAATTAAAAAAAATCATAGTTGCAGATGCTGCTGCGTTTCGGGCCAGCCTCGGCGTGTAAAGATTTAAATATGCTGTCTTGCCTGTATAACTTGGCCAAGATCGAATGGGCGCTGTTCCATCCAGTGGCAAGCAGGAGTATTGCAAGGGTAATATTTATAATTTCTATATCTTAATTATAAAGCTGTCCCCCCCCACCGGGGGGGGACAGACTAAGTTTGTTTCCGACAGTTGCTCGTTAAAAGTATTATTTATGCAAACAACATTTCTTGTATTTTTTTCCGCTGCCGCAAGGGCACGGCGCGTTACGACCGATGCTGCGTGATAATGATGCAGATGGTTTTGCTTGTTGTACAAAATCGATACAGTCTACAGATGGTGTGCGAAATGAAAAAGTAGTTTTTCCGCCTTGGTTCGTTATAGCAAAGTCACCCAGACAAATAATGTCCATCCCTATTAATATCTCAAAATTTCCAGTAAGATTTGCTTCTGTTACCCTCACAAATGGAACACCAACGCCGTTCCTCAACATAATATTAACTACATATACAGGGCAATTAATTGTTCCCCCTGCTGTGTGTACTTTTGAAATACTGATAGGTTTTAGGTTACACTCTTGAGAAACTTTTTTAGTGATAACCGTGTTTGTTGCACCGGTATCCCAAATTGCGTTGTATTTGACTCCAGGGGGAGTTGTTGAAATCCTTTGAGGGTCAAAGGCAGGATGAATGATAGCTTCCGTCATGAGAACAGAAGCTAGGCCACTATTATGTTTCAGTGTAAAACTTTGCGGATCTGGCATCAAGCAAATGCCACACGAGAATGAAATGTTTGTGTGTAGTTTTGATTCCCTGATTCACATTTCTGAACGAAAAAAGTTCCCAAATCGTGTTCTTTTTTTGTAGTCTCAATAGCCTCGATTTCAGAGTTATATACTCCAAGAACTGAACAATTTTTTATCACAATAAACTTTCCATGATATTTCTTGGCAAAATCGTCTTGATGCTCAAGGTAGTACGTAAACTCTTTTTCTAAAGCTGATGTCATGACGATTTCCCCTGTTGCACGTTTTATCTCTTAAACAAATACTCTTTGACTATGATCAGCTATTTTCGGTTGTATTTTTTGTGACTTTTGATGCTTTTGTCCCATATCCACCAGCGAACCCAGCTGCAAATATTATTGCAAGCTCTGTGGCCTTCATAACAACCGTCTCCTTTCCCATATAAAGTGCAGAGCCAAGAAAAAATAAAATTAAAGCCGTGATTCCTGCCCCACCATATAATAAAATTTTTGTTTTTCGTTCTATGTGTTCTCGGTGGTTATCCCGATCGGTTAGGTTGGTAGATATAGATATTTCGGCTATTTCTTTTTGATTTTGCTCTTGCTGAGCATTAAATTTGAGTTCTTGGGTTCTTACATCAAGTTCGCGTTTCTGCAGTTCGAGAAAGTTCTGCACCACGTCAGGAGGCATGGGCTGATTTTCTGACGTAGCAGGATTATTATCTGTCGGCATGGCCAATGGAATAGGTAGCGTGTTTCATGGTAACAATAAATTTACCAAAACCACGTTCGCCGACGGTTGGCGGAACAAAACGGCATGATTCAATATTCCGCTTCTCGTTTTTATCGAGGTTAAGAAATTTTTCCGGGGATATTTCGCGTTTTTTGTTTTGTACAAGATCTATAATTGTGTTCATGATGTCCTCCTGTGACGAAGGTTCTTAACTCAATTATAAGTAGTTTGCCACGAAAATCAAAGTCAGAATATTATAACTGCGTTATAAATATCTAATTATCCTTGGCAGTTTTTATCAAATTTTGGTCACTATATACTATATATAGCATACTCAAGGCATCAAAAGTAACCAAGAGACACCAGATCAATCATTCCCAGTTCCTCTCTTAATTGGATCCCTTTTTTTGTATTGGTAAGCGATGTCGCCCCCTTGACGCGCAGAAGGATCACCAATCAAACGTGGTACAAAAGTGGTACAAATCAGCACATAAAAAAGGCGCTTCAAGCTAACATCCTGAAACGCCTTGCATGTTTATGGGGTGAGCGATGGGACTTGAACCCACGACCTCCGAGGCCACAACCCGGTGCTACCACCAGCTGAGCTACGCTCACCACAGACGCGGGTTTTATACCCACTAACGAGAGGTTTGGCAAGCGGAAAGTAGTTTGACTACACTTCAGCAAGCTCCTTTTGGCAATGCTTGCAGATTTTAGCGCGTACCTTGACCAGTTCTGCACAATACGGGCATTCCCGGACAAAATGGGCGGCCAGGATCTTACTGATAGCCATATTGATATCCTGTTCCAGGTGATTGTCACCAAAATCATGGTTTCGTAAGGGCTCTATACAGGCAAGATCATTCAAGGGAACAAGCATCTCAACCGCCCGCTTGCGGTCATCAATGGCAGCCCCGTTATCCGTAAGCAGATACAGAACCGGTTCCAGATCATGCTCTTCAAGGCAGTTATCAAGTTTTGCTACTGCTTCTTTTTCAGCCCGGTACCTGGCATTCTGTTTTTTCAACGCCTCCACATCAACAATACTGCCGGTGAAGGCACCCTTGCCTGCCACCATCATGTTATAGCTTTCGTTGCTGTTGGGTATTTCCATGTGCCGGTAAGAGCCGACGTGGCCATACTGATTTTCAATAAATTCCCAGCCATTGACAAAGAGTGAACATTCATCGTTAAGGCAGATAAAAAGAAATTCCGCCCCCCAGCCAAGACCATCTCCAACATGCATGGGCGGTGCATGGCAGAGGGTCAGTTCCTGATTGCAGTGAGGACAGGTGTGCTTTTCCTCAAGATAGGCAAGTGCTCGTTCCAACATGGTAATTACAACTCCTTATATAAAAGTAAATATGAAAAATTATTTGAAAGCAGCGGGTACATCACATTGCGCTCCACCAGACCGGGGAACCCAGGGAGAGTTTCACAAGGATCCTGTCCCGTTCATAGTGCGAAATAAAGCCAGCGCACACCAGGCGATGAACAGGACAGCAATAAAAAGTTTCGGATTTGTTTTCTTTTTCATAGGCTCAAAGTAACCACGAATAAGCAACCGGTCAACCGTAAGCGGTCACAGGCCACCCCATCTGCACGCGCTCGAACCACCCAATATACGGGGTGTACAATTGTGAGGTTCGATCACGCACAGTTGTGGCACCCTGCAACCGCTTACAAGTTCTGTATATATTCAAGGTAATTGCATATCACATGATCAGTTACGGTCAACAGGCCTATTCCTTAAGAAATTTTAAGGCTACCTTGCAAAATTGCTATTTTGCCCGATTTCTGTGTCACAGCGAAAAACAAAATGCTCACATATGCCTAATATGCTGCGCTTTTATTTTCCGCTGTTCCTTGAACTCGAACAGATAGCGTAGACTTCGAAATATCTAATTTTTCAAGGTACCCTTAAATCATTCTGCCAAGTATCTGATCCACGGCCCTGGCCTGATCCATGCGGGCATCCAGGAATTCTGCAGTCAGGTGAACAGTATTGTGATCAATCAGCTCACAGAGTTCGTTTATCCCGGCTTTATCCGCCATGTCAATTACACGCTCAAGGTTAACGGCAAAATCATGGACAATTTTACGGCTGTCTCCGGAAGTGGCCATTATTTCCGCATAGGTCCTGGGATTCTGAGAATGAACGCGTGCCATGGCAAGAATCGGATACAGTGAGGTAAGTGTACAGTGGCTGGCAATATCTTCAGCCGTGATATTGTTTGCTTCCAGGGTCATGGCCAGGGCAACGGAAATTACTGTGGGCAGTTTCTGGCCGATACCCATAAGCAGATCATGTTTACTGGGTGCATCCTGGTAGATATCCGCTCCGTGCTTGTAGAGAAATGCCTCAAACTCGCTGCAAAACCGGCCGCTGCGCGTGGTTCGGACAACAATGGCATTTTTGTCCTTCATGGTCTGAGCCTGCGGCCCCCACAGGTTATGTACCAGCATGACCTCCACCCCACTGCCTGTCACCTCAAGGGCGGCATTCAGGGTGGTTTCCGACTCGCCGGCAAGCAGGATTAAGGCCTTGCCCTCATCGAGCAGAGGACCATATTCTCTAACCGTTTCCTCTGTTGCTGAAATGGGTACACAGATGACCACTACATCAACCTGTGGTATCATCTGCTCAGGTCTGAGCCTGGTGCTGCGGCCGGACATGAAGATGCGGTAGCCTTCGTTTTCCAGCCTGTCGGCAAACCACTTGCTCATGTCGCCGGTTCCAATAAAACCAAACGATTTAATATACTTGGTCCGCATATCAACCCGGGGAAACGAGCCAAGCAAACGGATGGATTTCTGTTGACCGATAATCCGTTTTTCAACATGGGAAATTGCACCGCTCATCACTTCATCATGAATATGCCCTTCCGCCTCAATGTAAATCTGCAGCTTCTGGGTCTTGATGTCGTTTTCCGCCCGCATATCAAGAATATTAATGCCGCGCTTGGAAAACTCACTCAGGATGTCCACCAGCATGCCCACCCGGTCATCCAGGGGTATGGTGATAAAGGCCGTGGCATCATAGCCGGTGGGCATGGCCAGTTCCGGACCAAGTACGGCATAACGGGTACGGTTATGCGGGGCTACATCACGCTCAAGCATGTGCAGACCATGGGCCTTGAGCATCTCCTCGGTATCAATAATTCCATGTCCGGCCATCCCCTGTTTCCGGATCCCGGCAACTGCCCGGTCAATATCATGCACACTCATCAGGGCTATATCCGGGAATGTATTGCCGATGTACTCTTCACACTGGCGAAACACCGAGCGTTTCCCCACCAGCACCTCAAGATCAGCTGGTCCATTGTCCGGTGCAAAGACACCAAGGGACAGGTTGGAAGGCAGGACAATGTTGTCGATCCAGTAGCCCTGCCTGATACGGTCGAACAGACGGAAATACTGTTTATTTTCACCTTCACGGGTATTATAGATGGGAACAACCGCAAGCTGAACGTCACCAGCCACAAAGGCGTCAATCAAGCCACCAATATGAGGATACAGTTTCAGCTCAGCATCCGGAGCATACCGGGAAGCTGCCTGCCAGGCATGGGAATTTTCAGGTCCTAAGGTTGCGACGGTAATCATCTTTTCTTAATACCAGAGGTTCAGAGGGCGGTTCGGGTTCAAAGTTGTAATAATAGAATATCTACTCCATATTTTAAACAATAAAACAGGTTTTTACCGGCTTAATTCTTTCATGCTCCCGGTTTTGGAAACAACAACAGCCATATGAACGATACACGCGGCAGCGTCAGTGAATATATCTCCGCACTGGAGAACTCTGATCAATTCGGTCCACAGGTGGTTAAACATAAAATCCTTGAGCCGACCCCTGCACGTTTCCGCTCCATGGATCAACTGCTGTCGGAGCTGAAAAAGCTGCTTAACCGGGTCGGCATCGACAAACTCTACTCCCACCAGGCAGAGGCCATCAACCATGTCAGCCATGGCCGCAATGTGCTGGTTTCCACGCCCACTGCCAGCGGTAAAAGCCTTATCTACAACCTGCCGGTTTTTACAGAACTGATCAGCAATCCTGGTTCAAAGGCCCTGTACCTGTTCCCGCTCAAGGCACTGGCTCAGGATCAGCTGAAAACCATAACTGATATGGCGGATCAGCTGCCTGAACATTTTTCTGCTGTCAGCAGACAGCCTGCTGCTGTGTATGATGGTGACACCTCCTCGTACATGCGCAAAAAAATACGGGAAAACCTGCCCGGTATCCTGATCACCAATCCCGACATGCTGCACCTCTCCCTGCTGCCCTACCAGGACAAATGGGGCCACCTGTTCAGCAATCTCAGCCACGTCATCCTCGATGAAGTGCATACGTACCGGGGCGTTTTCGGCTCGCACATGGCCTGGCTGATAAAACGGCTGAAACGAACCTGCCGTCTGTACGGCAGTGACCCGGTTTTTCTGCTGTCATCGGCAACCATCGGCAACCCTGAAGAGCTGGGCAGCAGCCTGATAGACGCTCCTTTACAGGTGATTACTGAATCCGGTGCACCACGCCCCATGCGCCGGTTTATTCTGCTCAATCCCCTGCTGTCAGCGCACGTCACAGCCTCCATGTTGCTGCAGGCGGCAGTCCACCGTAACCTGCGAACCATTGTCTATACCCAGTCCCGCAAAATGACTGAATTAATTACCATCTGGACGGAGCGCCGACTGCAGGACCGCAAGGGATGCATTGCCTCCTATCGGGCCGGATTCCTGCCCGAAGACCGGCGCGATATTGAACGCAGACTGGCAGACTCCAGTCTGCTTGGAGTTATTTCAACTTCTGCCCTGGAACTGGGTATTGATATCGGCAACCTTGATGTCTGCATATTGGTCGGCTATCCCGGCTCCATGATGGCCAGCTGGCAGCGGGCAGGAAGAGTAGGTCGCAGTATGCAGGAATCCCTTGTTGTGCTGATCGGCAATGAAGATGCCCTGGACCAGCATTTCATGCGCAATCCAGACGATTTTTTTGAACGTGCTATCGAACCGGTAGTACTCAATCCACGCAACCCTGTCATCATGAAAGAACACCTGGTCTGCATGGCTGCTGAAGCACCACTGGCAGTTGATGACAGCTCATTTAATGTCCATGACTATATTCCCCAGCTTGACCAGCTCACCGGAAAGGGAGATCTGCTGCAGTCTGCAAGCGGCAACACCTGGTTTTCCGCCCGAAAATATCCTCAACGGCAGGTACAGCTGCGTGGCGGCGGAACCGGCTTCTCGATTATACACGGCAGCACCCGCAAACTGCTGGGCGAAATAGACGGGTTAAGGGCTTTAAAAGAATGCCACCAGGGTGCCATCTACCTGCACCGTGCCGGGAGTTATCATGTTGACAGCCTGGATCTGGAAGCCCATGAAGTTCGTGTCAGTCCGTTTAGTGGACATTATTTCACCCGGGTCACCTCCTCCAAGGAAACCAGAATACTGCAGACCCTATCCTCCAGAGAATGCGGTTCTACCCGGGTTCACTTCGGAACCCTGCGGGTTACGGAAACCATTTCAGGCTACTGGAAAATACTTATCGGCAGCCAGAAGGCAATTGCACGCATCCCTTTGGATCTGCCGCCGCAGGTCTTTGAAACGGAAGGGCTCTGGATTGAAATTCCGGAATGGATCCGACAGATGAGCGAGCAGAACCTTGAGCATTTCATGGGCGGCATTCACGCCATGGAACATGCAATAATCGGCATACTTCCTTTACTGGTTCTCTGCGATCGAAATGATATCGGCGGCATCTCCCAGCCATGGCATGATCAGCTTGAAGGCGCAGCAGTGTTTATTTATGACGGCTACAAAGGTGGAATCGGTCTGACCGAAAAAGGCTTTTCCCTGATAGATACACTGCTGGCACAGACACGCCTGATTGTCCGGGAATGTCCCTGTGAAACCGGCTGCCCTTCCTGTGTCCATTCGCCGAAATGCGGCTCCGGCAACCGTCCCATTGACAAATCTTCCTGTCTGCATATCCTGGATCAGCTGCTGAGCAAACGAAAAACAACCGGATCGTCTCTGCAGCCGACAGCAACTGTGCAGAGACAGGAGAAACTTTTTCCAACAGCTGCTCATCACCACGATCAGCAGGTCGCATTACCTGATAATTACGGTGTGTTTGATGTTGAAACGCAGCTGTCAGCCAATGAAGTCGGTGGCTGGCACAGGGCAGACAGAATGCGCATCAGCGTGGCTGTACTCTATGTTTCAGCTGAAGACCGATTCCTGAGCTTTGAGGAAGATCGCATTGATGCGCTGATTGAACAGTTATCTGAGCTGGACCTGGTAATTGGATTTAACAATAAACGATTTGATAACAAGGTGTTATCTGCATATACCAATCAAAGCCTGGCAACACTGCCCACTCTGGATATCCTGGAAGAGATCACCCGTCAGCTGGGCTACCGGCTCAGTCTGGACCGGTTGGCAGAACATACCCTGGGAATCAAAAAAAATGGAAGCGGCCTGCAGGCGCTGCAATGGTTTAAAGAGGGAAGAATACGGGAAATAACAGAATACTGCACAAGCGACGTTCGGATTACCAGGGATCTCTTTCTGTACGGTTTTGAGAAAAAACACCTATTGTTTCAAAACAAAGCAGGCAGAGTCGTTCGACTGCCGGTTCATTTTGACAGAGCTATAACCAGGATTTTTTCCGGAAAAAAGAGCAGAATAAAATGAGTATTACGGATCAGGGGGCTGTGAACCGGTAGTCGCAGACAGAAAAAAGGGCTGAACATCAGGTAACCACACCTGTAAAATTCAGCCCATTATGTTTTGTCTTATGAGTGCCTTATAGTTGTTGGTTTCAGGGCCAGACAAGGGTTTTGTGGATCCAGCCGGTAAGCCTAGGATGGGAGATCTTTACCCAGTCACCTTTTCGCTCGGTCCTCTTCAGAATCACGTCACGAACCACTTTGCCCACCTTGTCATACTTGGTGCCGGGGCCGGAACGGACATTGCCCTCTTTGACCTTGACAATCACATATGGAGTCTTGGAAACCAGGCTGGAAAAAATCCATCCCTTGTCATTTTCATAATCACTGACTTTGAGCCATTTCCCCTCATGGGCCAGAACCTTCAGCGGGTAGCCGGCCGGCAGCTGAAACAATACCTCATACTTGGTTTCCGGACCTGAACGGAGGTTTACCCCGTCTTTAATAACGGAAACATACTCGGCCGCCACAGCGGAAACGGTCAATGCACTGACTAAAGCTGCGGCCAGCACTCCAATTCTCACACTCTGTTTCAGAGTACGATCTTTCATTACATTCTCCTTGTTCAAACTTATTCCTTGTTCCCCATCAGGACGTAAAATATAATAAAAACTCCTGGTTTCCCTTTGCTCCCCGGACAGGCGAGGCAACCCCTCCCCTGCAGACAAGCCCTGCTTCTTCAGCAAACCCTTCAACCATGGTC
Source organism: uncultured Desulfobulbus sp. (assembly GCA_964551175.1). Lineage (GTDB taxonomy): Bacteria > Desulfobacterota > Desulfobulbia > Desulfobulbales > Desulfobulbaceae > Desulfobulbus_C. The sequence continues at coordinate 7,232 of CAZKBZ010000030.1, read as the reverse complement.
ATGGCCTCTTTATGCAGGATATGTTCCCTGACGATTCCACCCTGTCCTACTTTTTCCCTGGGCAGTTCAAACTGCGGTTTTACCAGGGCCATGATGCGAACCTGTTTACCAAACAACGGCAACAGGGGGCTGAGCAACTGCTCAAGAGAGATAAAAGAAGCATCAATAACTGCCAGATCAAGAGGTTCCGGGATCTGCTCTCTACTCAGGTAACGGGCATTGGTCCGCTCCAGCACGACAACCCGTTTATCCCGGCGCAGTTTCCAGTCCAGCAATCCATAACCGACATCCACACTATAGACCCGGCAGGCGCCATGCTGCAACAGACAATCAGTAAAGCCGCCTGTGGAGCAGCCGATGTCCGCGCATATCCAGCCACGCGGATCAACTGCCAGTTCTGTCAGCCCACCTGCCAGCTTTTCACCTCCACGGCTGACAAAACGGGATTTCCGCTTTACGATTATCCTGCTGCGGACCGGAACCAGGCTGCCCGCCTTATAGTCCGACCTGGTATCAACCTGCACCAGGCCCGCACCGATGAATGCCCTTGCCTGCAGTGTATCAGCAGCCAACCCGAGTTCTACCAGCAAATCATCCAGCCGTTTTTTTCCGGCCACCCGCAGACTCTACAGTTTCTCCAGTCGTTTCTCTGCCAGTCCCGCTTCACTGGTGTTTGCGTGATCGGCAATCAATTTCTTATAAATAATCTTGGCTGTTTCATGATCCGTCAACTTTTCAAAGGACATCCCCTGCTTCAACAGTGCAGCCGGTGTATGCGGATCCTTGGGATGGTTGGAGATCACCTTCTGATAATCCAGAATTGCCAGGTCATATTCACCCTGATTAAACAGACACTCGCCCATGTAAAACAGGGTCTGGGCAGCTTTTGCTCCCTGTGGATTTCCGGCAAGGACCTGCTCAAAAATTTTATTGGCCTCTTTATACTTTCCGGCCTTGAACCTGGCCATACCCTGGCTGAACAGATCCCCACCTGCTGCGGGTTCGGCAGCTGGTGCAGCTGGAGCAGCAGCAACAACCTGTTTTTCCGCAGCTGGTTTCTCTGCTGACTGAGCCGGAGCCGCAGCTGCCGAATGAGTACTTTGAGCCGCATTAACAACGGTTCCACTGCCAATGCGCACTTTTTTAGATGCAGGCTTCAATGTTACAAGGCCGGAACTCGATGCAGTAGCGGCAACTACGGTTTTTCTCCTGGCCTCTTCCGCCCTTCTCGCCGCTTCCCGGGCCCGCTGCTCTGCAGCCTCCACTCTGGCTTTCTGCACCCGATCCAGACTGGAGGCTATCTGATCCATTCTCACTTCAAGGGCCTTGATACGTTGTTCATTTTCCATACGCATCTGCTCCACAGAGCTTGAAAGAGCAGCAAGGTCCTGTTTTGTCTGCTCACGAAGCAAACCTGACTTCTGGTCACTCTCTTCAACAAGTGCACGCAACTGCCGGGTTTCGGTTGCCATTGCATCCAGCCTGTTCACAGAACTCGCCTGACCTTTCTGTACCTGGTTGGTCGTAGTGGCCTTCACCTCTTCAACCTTCTGGTTAACCGTCCGGATCTGGTAATTTAATTTCCGTAAATCATCCTGAGTAGCACACTGGCTCAGCAGGAGAACGGAACAACCCGCAACAACGAGATTTCTCAATCCTTTCATCTCCATTCCTCTTTAATAATCACTGGATATAATACATGGCGTTTCAAATACATTAGGTCACCTTGCAAAATTGCTATCTTGCCCGATTTCTGTGTCACAGCGGAAAATAAAATGCTCACATATGCCTAATATGCTGCGCTTTTATTTTTCGCTGTTCCTTGAACTCGAACAAGATATCTAATTTTTCAAGGTGCCCATTAGTTGGGATTGGGAGACCACCGAGGATATGACTGGTTTCCCTGCAAGTTAAAAAGCGTGCGCAGCCCTTTGCCGTTTGCAAAAACCGCACATATTTCCTGATGCCCATTACGTTTCCTGGAAAAAGCAATCTGTTTGCCGTCCGGGGACCAGGTGGGCGATTCAAAATCACCCCAGCCCGAACTCACCTGGGTTGGCACACCACCGTTTACAGGAATCGTATAAATCTGGTAATTGCCTCCGTCAAGGCCGGTATAGACGATCAGGTCTCCCTTGGGTGACCACGAAGGTTCGGCATTTTCCTGACCCTGAAAGGTGAGACGACGGACCTGTCTTGACTGCATATCCATGATATAGACCTGAGGCCTGCCGCTGCGGTCAGAGACAAAGGCGATTGATTTGCCGTCCGGCGAAAAGGAAGCTGATACATTAATACCTGAATTCTTTGTCAGCCGCTCAAGAATCTTCCCCTTGAAATCCATGAGGTAAAGATCAGGCGTGCCGTCCTTGCTCAGGGTCACCACCATGGTTCTACCGTCCGGAGAAAAGGCCGGGGCGAGATTCATCCCCTTTCGTCTGGAAAGAGCCCTGGTTACCTTGGACTGGTTGAGCTCTGTAATGTACAGATTCTGGTTGCCACGGTGATAGGAAGAGTAGGCAAGTGAACGACCGTCAATGGTAAAACGCGGGGATACACAGAGGTGGTTATGACGGGTAATCTGCCGGACTTTGTTTCCAAGCACATCTGTAATATATACCTCTTTGCGGCCGGTGGCATCGGAAACAAAAGCAATGGACGTCCTGCTGATCCCGGGTTCACCGGTAAATTCCTTTACCAGGGCATCTACCAGGCGCAGGGCCATATCGTCACGCCGGCTGACAGCACCTTTGTATCGTCTGCCGGCAAGTAATTTGTCCTGGGAGACATCAAGCAGACGGCCTTCAAGAACCATCCTGTCGCCACTGACCGAAAACTTACCCATCACTACATAGTCTGCGCCGAGTGCATTCCAGTCAATATCACGATTCATTCCATAACCTGCCGGATCAACAATCTGGATAAAACCGTGAAACTGAAGTCCCCTGGCAACCATTGCTGCAATATCTTTTCCGTCCCGGCTGTTCAGGTTGCCGGATCCGTCAGCAAAGGAGGGCACGGCAACAACAATCTTGCGCACATCTGAGGCGGCGATATCAAGATAGATACGCTCAGCTGCAGCATGGGAAACAGGTAACAGGACAATAACTGCAGCAGCAACCAGGACAGCGCTGAGACGAAGGGTGATAAGTAATCTGTTCATCAAGTATATTTCAATTTGTAATATTAATTTATTTTTTCCACTACATTTTCAATTCGCCGGGTTTGAATCGCAGGCCGACTTCTATGGTAGCCTGAGTCATCAGCGCAGGAAAACGCGGCATGGGTGCAGCAGATTGCAGGGTTTTCATGACAAACTGATCAAAAAAAGGATCCCTTGATTTTCTCTCAAACTGCATATCAGAAATAGAACCATCCCTGCGAATAGTCAGCACGACAATTGTCTCCAGGCCTGACTCCCACGTTCGCATCTCAGGCAGGACCCAGTAACGGTGCACCTTATCATAGAGTGAAGACAGGTACTGTTTGAGGATAACCGACTGTACCTTTCGGCCCGTTGACGTTCCTGTTGCAGAGACCGTCCCGCTTTCGCGAATCATGGAGGCCAGTTCCTGCCTGGCTCTGGCAGCAGCCCGATCAGCTTCCTGTTGAATTCGTCTTGCTTCGGCTATCGCTTTCTGCCGTCGTACCTTTTCCGCCCGAATTCTTGCCTGTTCCGCTTTTTTCCGGTCCAGTGCTTCCTGCCGAAGAGCCCTTGCCCGCTGCTCACGTTCCTTTTCCTCGGCAAGCCGGGTATCCTTTGCCTTTTTTATTTTTCGCTTCAGAGGCTTTAACGAAATCGGCTTTGCAGGTGCAGCAGGCTCAGGAGTAACAACAGGTTCCGGCGCCACTGAAACCTCTGCAGCTTCAGGCTCCGGCTCAGCTTCAGGAGCCTGTGCCGGTGTCTTCGGCTGGACCGGTTCAGGCACCGTTTTTGCCGCAGGCGGTGGGGCTACAGTCGGCTCCGGCATGGAAACCAGGTCCACTGTCACAATATCATCCAGCAAGGGCCTGCGTTCAAGCAAATCCGGTAAAAAGGCAGAGGAAGCAAACACGACAACATGAAGGGCAACAGCCAGGTTCAGAGGCCACTTCCAGCACCGGTCCCCTTGCTGCTGTTCCTGGAAAAAATCCCTGTCGTCAAAATGTATTCCGTCCAACTTGCTCTGTACACCTCTGATTACTATTTTCTTTCCTTTTCTTCAGGTCGGGTAATCATACCCAGCTTGTCAAAACCAGCCCGTTTGATTTCGGCCATTGTTTTTATGACCATACCATATGGAACTTCCTTGTCAGCCCGAAGATAGATGGGTTCTTTTTTCTTTTCTTCAGAAACGCCGCCCAGCTGCTGGCGCAAAAGCGACAATGCCACAGGAACCTTACCAAGATAGATTATTCCCTGCTTATCTATTGAAACCATCAGCGGCTCCTCCTGCTGGCGCAGGGACCTGGCAGTGGTTTCGGGCAGGTTTACCTCCAGCCCCTGGGTCATCATGGGTGCGGTGACCATGAAAATAATCAACAGCACCAGCATGACATCGACAAGCGGAGTCACGTTAATATCAGCTACCAGGCCTCGCCGGCCTCTGCCACCTGTTGGGCCCATAAATTAAAAAGATAATAGGTTTAAGGTAGAAGGTTAAAGTAAAAAATCAACTGTTTATTTTTCCATTATCACTGGCCGCTGCGTTCATAACAACCACTGCTTCCACCGGTTATCCTCTGGAAAGAATATCACGCTCAATCAGGTTCAGAAAATCAGAGGAAAAGTTGTCAATGTCTGATTCAAACACGACAAGCTTATTGGAAAAAAAATTGTAAAAAACAACCGCAGGAATTGCAACCGCCAACCCTGCAGCCGTGGCCACCAGAGCTTCCGAAATACCCGGTGCAACTACGGCCAGTGAAGCCGAACCGCGGATTCCAATCTCCTGGAATGAGGTTAAAATCCCCCACACCGTACCAAACAGACCGATAAACGGGGTTGCACTGCCGGTGGTTGCCAGAAAAGCAAGAGATCGCTGCAACCGGTCAGACTCAATGATCTGGGCCTTTCGAACAGCCCGTTTCAGATTTTCCATGGTGGCAAGCTGCATCTGCAGGTTTTCCGGAATTGCCTCGTTGCTGCGAGCAGCACTGATCTTGCGCAACTCGTTAAACCCGGATACAAAAACTGCCGCCTCCGGGCTGAGGGTATATTCCTTGGCCGATTGATAGGCATCATTTAAGGTTTTACTCTCCCAGAACCGGATGAGAAACTCCTCGGAGGCGTTACGGGCCCGTTTAAACAGAATCTGTTTCATGATAATGATCCACCATGAAACCACAGAAAAGATTAAAAGGGTAATCATGACAAGCTTGACCATTAGGCCGGCGCCAGCCATCATACCAAAAAAAGAAAAACTCACGAATTCAAATCCTTAACAAAAATATATTCTCAGGAGGAAACCTGACGGATTACCGTATCTTTCCAGGCATCGATCTGGTCTTCATAGGCCGATGCCGGCAACTCCTGTCCACACTCCGTGCAGACGACCCCGGCATTGCTTCAACGTCCTTCCAGCCGGGCTGGTGCTCCACAGAAAAGGCACCGCAGCTGCATTTCAGCAAAGACGTCTCCTGCTGAGCCGGAGAGAGCTGAGCAGCCATCAACACCATCTTTTTTCGTCATCAATCCAACCGGTTAAACGAGACAGGAAGAATGTAAACATAACAAACTGATAGCATAATTGATTCTCAAAATTTTGTCGACCTTGAACTTAGGATAGTGTACATAAATTACCGATGCAGGCAATCGAAAGAATATCGTTTTCCAAGACGGACGCTTTTATTCATATTTTAATATAGACAGTGGCCTTCCGAAAACCATACGTTCAAGAGGGACACTGGACAAGAAAACAAGGAGATGTACAGATGTCAGATAAAAATTATGATGTTGTAATTATCGGCGCAGGGCCTGCCGGTATCCAGGCAGCCATCCATGCTTCCAGAAAAAAATCCAGGGTCCTGCTGTTGGGTCGTATTGAAAACAGTGCCCTGTATCCGGCTCATATAGAGAACTACGCCTGCATAGATGGAGTAACAGACGGCAAAGAATTGCTCGAAGCCGGGATGTCTCAGATTAAGCGCTTTGGAACCGAGGTATCTCCGGAAGATGTGCTTAAAATTTCCCAGGGAAATGATGAACTGTTTGCACTGGAACTTGAAAACGGTAGAGAGGTAACAGCCCGGACCCTGATCTTTTCCATGGGTGTTTCCAAGAAAAAACTTTCCGTGCCGGGTGAAAAGGAATTCTCTGGCCGGGGTGTGAGCTACTGCGTCGACTGTGATGCCAACTTCTACCGTGGCGCAACCGTTATTGTAACAGGGAACCGCAGTGCCGCCATCGATGGTGCCCTCACCTTGCTTGGCTATGCGGACAAGGTGTACCTGGTAACAAGGGAGCTTGCAGGTTCCGACAGCCTGCTGAAACGTTTACGGGAAAGCGACGTGGAAGTCCTGGCCGGCACCTGGGTTAAAGAGATCAGCGGCGAAAATGAAGTCAGCGAAATCCTGCTTGAAAACGGTGACACGATTAAGGCTGACGGCATTTTCATAGAACTTGGTTCCAAGGGAGCGTTGGAACTGGCCACCCAGATCGGGGTCCAGCTTGATATGGAACATTTCAAACACATTGATGTCAACCGTAAACAGGAAACCAATATTCCCGGCGTTTATGCAGCAGGTGACATTGTCGGCCCTCCTTACCAGATGGCCAAGGCAGTAGGTGAAGGCTGCGTTGCCGGTATGGAAGCGGCAGCATATGCCAGAAGGCAGAAACAAAAACAATGACAAGACCTTGACTGAATAGCCGACAAACCTGCAAGATTCTTTTTCCTGCCGGTATCGTAATGATACCGGCAATTTCCATTCCATCCTTTTTCCATCCTCTCCTAACCCGCATATTTCACAGGTCGAGGCGGCTGCAGATGCACTGAGCGTCGGAGCAGACTATAGTTGCTTATGTATGCTCCGAAAGCGACAAAGCAGATGCGGCCTCATCGGCCTGCCTCCGGTGAACACTTTGTCGAGCAAGAGCAGTTGAGAAAATCCGTAATAATCAATGCAATTTCAATGAAATATGTCTTTGCGAGCAAAGTGTTCATGAAATGTGCGGGCTGATCTGAGCTGTACCTGAACATTGTGACAGTTCTCTGTTGAAAAACCAGGTTGCTCAACCTTTGGACCTTGAG
>CAZKBZ010000029.1:0-29846 GCA_964551175.1 uncultured Desulfobulbus sp. | reverse complement strand
AAATAGCAATTTTGCAGGGTGCCCATTAGATTTTCCGGCGGGGCCGGTCAAGCGCCGCAGGGTCCTGAAATTTAACCAGCCGCACCTTGCGGCTGCGGGGGAATTCTCTTCTGATTATTGTCTTCAGCAGACGGGGCAGCTGATCCCTGGCCACTGTCAGCTCCTGCTCCTTGTATCCATTTTCCCGGACAAGAAACCCTCCACTGTCAAGGCAGAGAATTGCCACCAAACGGTTCCTTTTATAGGATAACAGCTCTATGCCACCCGGTGGTTTGGTTCTGTCAAGCAGCCGAAGAGCCTGGCTGCGCACCGAGTCAATATTTACCAGAGACATTTTCCAGAAAAGACCCTTGCATGAACTCTAAAATTCAATCAGTTACAGCAAACTGTTTAACCGCTGTGTCAGTTCCTGGGCCGGAACCGCACCAACCACCTGATCCACCGGTCGGCCGTTTTTGAAAAAGATAAGGGTCGGTACGCCGCGTATCTGAAACTGAGCAGCAGTCATCTGATGACGGCTGGTATCCAGTTTACAGATAACGGCCCGGCCCGCATATTGACCGGCCAGCTGCTCAATAACCGGAGCCAGGGCCTGACACGGTCCGCAGGTCGGCGAGTAGAAATCAACCAGTACCGGCAGAGAGGAGTTTATCACCACCTGCTGAAACGTCTGGTCGCTGAGCTCAATCACCCTGCCGGCGGCAGCAGGCAGACGGGCACCGCATTTCCCGCATTTCGGGGTCAGGTGCTGCTTGTCTGCCGGAATCCTGTTTTTTGCTCCGCAGCCGGGACAGACGACAATATTATCCATATCACACCTCCAGATTTTTTTGTAATTGCTCTGCTAACTGTTTGCATAAAAGAGGAAATTGTCAAGACTGCGGCTTTCAAGTCGTCAGTACCCGGTAGATCTCCGGCATCCGGGCCGGAAGTTTATACACATCGTTAATAAAAATATAGTTGACCTCTCCATACATGTGAGCCATGTACTCGTGTGCATGCTGGTCAATGGTTATGCAGAAGGGATGAATACCTGCCATCTTGGCCTCTATCAGGGCATGCCTGGTATCTTCAATGGCGTATTCGCCCTTGTACTCATCATAATCTTCGGGCTTACCGTCGGACAGGGTAATCAGCAACCGTACCTTGGCATCCACATCCTTTAAAATTGATGTCATATGCCTGATGGCCGGGGCCATACGGGTATACTCGCGGGGAGCAATGGAACCGATCCGCTGCCGGACCTCATCATTATAGGGCTGATCAATATTTTTAATCGGAAAGATCTCGCACCGTAACCTGCGCATCCCTGAAAAACCGTAAATTCCATACCTGTCTCCTAAAGTTTCCATGGCCTCGCAGATGAGAACAAGGGATTCCTTAATTGCCTTGCCCACCCAGCCCCGGGTGGAATTGGACATATCAACCAGAAAAAGAGCAGCGATATCACGTTCATCACGCCTGAGGCGGATAAAGAGCCGGTCCGAAGGCGGATGCCCGGCCACCGTATCTGCAAGCGATTCCACCAGGGCATCCAGGTCGATATCATCCCCATCCCGCTGGCGCCGGACAAAACGTTCACGACTGCGCATCATTTCAAACTGATGCCTCAGCCGGATTATCTGGCCATGATAGGTCTCCAGCGTATTACGGATAAAGGTAGAGCGGGTAACCGGAATTTCCTTTTCCGTGACAATACACCAGTTCAAACGGAACCCGGAGCGCCGGAAATCCCATTCATCATAGGTGATAGGTGCAGACAACTCTGCACCATCTGCGGCTGCGGACATTGCAAGCCCCGGATGTCCCTGCCCTGTCTTGCCCGCTGCACTTGCAATGTACTGATCGGGAACATGACCCAGGTCTTCAGTAATGGCAGCGGCAAGCTCCGCCAGTTCTTCATTGAGCTCTATTTCCCGGTTATCAATGGTGATAAATCGGGGATCCTGAACAGCCTCATCCTCTGACCTGCTCCCGCTGCCCGAAATCACCACTGCTGCCGCTTCCTCGGGAGGTGCGGCCTGACCGGATTGTCGACCGGCGTCAACTTCCTCATCACCTGCTGCCATGGTATCTGCAGACGGCAGGTTGAGCAGCAGGGTTGCCAGGCTCTCCACAAACAGCTGTTCCTGCTCATGGCGCTGTTGCAGCCTGGCAGCAGCTACCAGTTCAAGCTGCATCTCTCCCTGAAACAGTAACGGTTCAACCCGTTGACGATTGCCGGCTTTCGCAGACAGCAGTGCAAATACGTCCTCTGCCAGTCCAAGGCTGTCAGAGGCTGAAGCCCCCGGTGTCAACAACGGTTTAATACACTGCACCCATTCATGTTTCCGATTAATTTCATGACCAAGAATCAACTGCTGCAGGCTGGTAATAAAACCTGCTTCCCTCTCCCCTCCGGCTGGTGACACAGGAATCTCTGCCAATACGGGGGCTGCATCGCGCATCAGACCCGGCAGTTCCTGGTCCAGAAAGACCTTTGCCCGCAATGTTTCAAGACCATGATAGATATCTTTAATCAGAACAGGATCAGCAAAACCGGAAAAATAATCCTGCAGCCAGAGCAGTCCCTCTTCTGACGGATTTCCGTGAGACAGATCTCTGCTCACAAGAAAACTCCCCAGTTGGATATAACTCCACTGGAAGGAAACGATCAGTTTGTAGAGCAGGAAATTCAGATCTTCATCAGGAAACAGGGATATTTCCCAGGGCAGAAAAACTGTGGCCGTATCGGTAAAGGCATGATCCGCTCGCTGCAGATCGATATTTTTCCCAGCCAGCCCCCGGAGATAGGGGAGCAGTCTTCCCTTGACCTGGCTGTAACGCAGGCCGCTTCTCCCCTGCAGGCTGCAGACAAACTGTCCTTTTACATCCATCATGAAACGCTGAGCCGCCTTGAGCCCGCTCCGTTCATAATGGGCCAGTGTCTCATTGACCCACTGGGGAAGCTGTTCCGGTTCAATACATTTCAGGGCAGAGGCAACCTGGGCAAGGTAACTGTAGGTAAGGGAATTGGAAACAGGCCAGATGACCGGAACCTGATCAAGAGCTGCGGCAAGAGGTTCTTCCTCCATATCCTGCAGAGACTCCATGGCCTCTTCCACATCCCAGTCATTGGGCAGATCCGGGCAAACCAGTTCAATAAATTTTTTTTTAAGCTCTTCAAGTTCCATAACAGTATGGGTCAGAAGAGCGAATTGACCATTTCATCAATGGCAGCAAGAAGCTCGGGATCATCAGTCAGTGGTCGTGTAATGGCAGCCCGGCAGGCTGTACGGGCCGGGATGCCCTCTTTCATCAGCTTGCCCGCCTGGATAAGCAGCCTGGTGGAAGCCCCTTCCGGCAACCCTGAATCTTTCAGGCTCCGCGTCATGTGGGCCAGCTTCACCAGCAGACGGGCTGTACTCTTATCTACGTCACCTTCCCTGACGACAATGCCGGCCTCTTGATCAAGATCCGGATAATCAAAGGACAGGGCAATGAAACGCTGCCTGGTAGAGGGTTTCAGATCTTTAAGCACCGACTGGTAACCGGGGTTATAGGATACAGCCAGCATGAATTCCGGTGGTGCGGTGAGCAGTTCTCCCCTTTTTTCAATGGGCAGCTCCCGCCGGTCATCTGCCAGTGGGTGTATGACTACCGTGGTATCTTTACGGGCCTCGACGATTTCATCGAGATAACAGATTGCACCGGCCCGTACCGCCATGGTGAGCGGTCCATCCGTCCAGACAGCTTCACCGGCCCGGATCAGGTAGCGACCGACAAGATCGGAAGTGGACAGGTCGTCGTGACAGGAAACCGTGATCAACGGACGGCCCAGTTTCCAGGCCAGGTACTGCATGAACCTGGTCTTGCCGCAGCCGGTGGGTCCCTTGAGCAGCAGAGGGATACCGGACCTGTAAGCCGCCTCGGCCAACTCCAGCTCATTTCCCAGATGCAGATAATAGGGTTCTGCAGATATCAGATGTTCATCAATTCGAATGTTCTTGCTCATATTATTCTCCATATTGCGCATGCAGGACTCAGGCATGCTACAAAACGATAATACCTATCAATACTGTTGACAACAAGTATAATTGTTTGTTTTTTGCAACTTGCGCTAACAGGTATGCATGGTTACACTGTTTTTATGTCTGATTTTTCCTGTTATCATGTGTGTTGATCTTCATACCCATTCCATCTACTCCGACGGTACGGCAACGCCTGCCGAGCTGGTGCGCATGGCCGCAGACTGCAGGCTCAAAGGGTTTGCCCTGACGGATCACGACACGACAGAGGGGGTCGGCGAAGCCATACGATCAGGCCTTGAACTGAATGTAGAGGTGATAACCGGTCTGGAGATCAGTGCCCTGCATCACGGCTATTCCCTCCATATCCTTGGATATGGAATTGACCCCGACAACCCGGACCTCCGCCGCTGGCTTGCACGGCTGCAGCAGGGACGCGTGGAACGTAACAGAAAAATCCTGGAAAAACTCCGCAGAATGGGTATTGATATCAAAGGAGAAGAGGTAGCCCGCTTATCCAGGTGCGGCCAGACCGGCAGACCCCATATTGCTCGAATGCTGGTCGAGATGGGATATGTACAGACCATGAACGAGGCCTTTAAACAGTACCTTGGCAGGAACAAACCGGCCTGGAGCAGCCGCTTTAGCTATACAGCCGGCCAGTCCATTGATATAATACACCAGGCCGGTGGGATTGCCGTGTTTGCCCATCCCGGTCAGCTGGATCCAGGTATGAAGGTGCTGCCGAAAATTATGCAGGAACTGAAGGAACGAAAACTGGATGGAATTGAAATTTTTTATCCCGGTCATACCCGTAAAATGAAAAAACGGTTACTGGAGCTTGCCCGTCAGCATAAACTGCTGGCTACCGGCGGCAGTGATTTTCATGGGGATAATCGTGCGGGCAGCCTTGCCGGCAGCAGAGATTCCATCTGTCCTCCTGATTCCATTATGGATCAACTCCGTGAACTTCTCCTGAAACAGGCCCGGAAACCCTGAACCCTAAACTTGAGAACAAAATCACTATGCACACTATACTTGTTGTTGATGACGAACCTAATTACCTGATCGTTCTCTCCGAGCTGTTGCGTGATGAAGGCTACGAAGTCTTTACCGCCGACAGTGGCGGTTCCGGGATGGATATCGCCAGAAAAACAGATCTTGACCTGGTTATCTCTGATATGAAAATGCCGGGTATGGACGGCATCGAGCTGCTGGCCCAATTAAAGAAATTCGATCCGCATCTGCCGGTCATCCTGATCACGGCCTATGCCGAGGTTGAAAAGGCGGTGGAGGCCATGCATCTGGGTGCCTTTACCTACCTGGCCAAACCTTTTTCCAATGAACAGCTGCTGGCGTCGGTTAGCAAGGCCATTGAACATTACGGCTTGGTCCGGGAGATACGACGACTGCGCAGCGAGGCCACGCCAAAATCAGGGTTTGGCGGCATGATCGGAAAGAATCCAAAGATGCTGACCGTTTACCAGCTCATTGAAAAAGTTGCTCCCACTCCCTCATCGGTGCTGATCACCGGTGAATCCGGTACCGGCAAGGAGCTGATTGCCAGGGCCATCCATAATCTGAGTGATCGCAGGGATGCGCCGTTCATCTCGGTCAACTGTGCCGCCCTGGCGGAAAACCTGCTGGAAAGTGAACTGTTCGGTCATGAAAAAGGAGCCTTCACAGATGCCGTCAGCATGCGCAAAGGGCGTTTTGAGCTGGCCGATACCGGTACCCTGTTATTGGATGAAATAGGAGAAATGCCCCAATCTCTGCAGGCAAAGCTGCTGCGTATTCTCCAGGAACGATCTTTTGAACGGGTGGGGGGAAATACGACGCTGAAAATCGATGTCCGCATTCTGGCCTCCACAAACAAAGATCTGAAAGACGAGGTGGAAAAGGGTAACTTCCGTGAAGACCTGTACTACCGGCTCAATGTCATCCACATTCACATGCCGCCGCTGCGGGAACGGGTGGATGATATTCCGGCCCTGGTCAATCATTTTCTGCAGAAAAATGCGCAGCGGCTGGGTGTAGAAAAAATCGATATTTCGCCGGAAGCCCTTCGTCTGCTGGTCAGCCTGCCCTGGGAGGGCAATATCAGAGAGCTGGAGAACACCATTGAACGGGCTGCAATCCTGTGCACCGACAACCGTATAGAGGCGGAAGACGTTCAGCCTGATTCCAGTGAGGTGCCGGCACCCCAGGAGTGGAGTTCCGGCCTGGAACTGAGCCAGTTCATTCCGGAAGGATTGGCTCTGTCGGCCGTGCTCAACGGCATTGAGGAAAAACTGGTCCGCCAGGCCCTGGAGGAGGCAAATAATGTCCAGGCCAGGGCTGCTGAAAAGTTAGGGATCACCAAGAGTCTGCTCCAGTACAAGATGAAAAAATACAAACTGAAACGAAAAAAGAAATAACAGAAATCTGGATGTCCGTTGCTCAATTTTCTCCGGTATTACACCTGATGACATCCGGCAGAGGATATCCGGAATCCCGTCCGCCCCAGTTCAGTTTGTTACGCAGAATAGTAAAATATCCCTTGTGATGGGGAGAAGTGATCAGGCGAAGTGGTTTGGCAGCAGCTTCAACCACCAGAAAATCATTGGCCTGCATGGTCCATCCCAGGCAGCCGTCCACCATGATCTTGACATTGGTTGAAGGGGGAGTCAAACAGGTGGCGACCCTGGTGCGGGGTGAGAGCAGGACCGGTCGTGATTCCAGCATAAAGGGACATATCGGGGTAACCAGGATGGTGCGAAGCCCTGCATGGGCTATGGGGCCGCCTGCAGACAGGTTATAGGCAGTGGAGCCTGTAGGGGTGGAAATTATCAACCCGTCTGCCTTGTAGGTGGTAATATACTCCTCTTCCGCCCAGCAGCCAAGACGCATCATAGGCTCGGTGCTGCCCTTGGCGATCACCACCTCGTTCAGGGCAAAACGGGTCGTACCGGCTGGAGCACCATTTTCGGCCAGCAGTTTCACCTTGAGCATCATCCGTTCCTGGATATGCACCTGATCACTCAGAATTGCCTTTAAAGCCGGATACATCTCTTCCGCAGCCACCTCTGTAAGAAAGCCCAGGTCACCAAGGTTGATACCGACAACCGGAATATCATGACGCGAGGCCTGATCAGCCACATGAAGCAGGGTGCCGTCCCCGCCCAGAACAGTCAGCATGTCCATGTCAGGGTCAACCCGGTTCAGTTCAGCTTTAATGGACCGTTGTCCGAACCAGGTGGCAAGTTGCTCGCCCACCTGCCTGACCTCGGGAGAATCCTTCCTGGTAATAATACCGGCATAGCGGATCTGCATCTCTGTTACTCCTGCTCACCCAGTTCCCTGGAGCGGGCTGTTGCCGCTTCGATGGCCGTCATCACGGTTCCCCGCAGGCCCGCCTCCTCCATGACCTGCAGGCCGGTAATTGTCGTTCCACCGGGTGAAGTCACCCTGCCCTTCAAAACAGCAGCCGGTTCCCCGCTTTCCAGGGCAAGTTTAGCAGAGCCGTAAACGGTCTGCAGAACCAGTTGTTCCGCAACCGGCCGTGGAATACCTGCCAGTACACCTCCATCGATCATGGCCTCGATAAAGGTGAACACATATCCCGGACCGGAACCGCTCAAGCCGGTTACTGCGTCCAGCAGATCTTCCGGGACTTCAACACTGGTGCCGACAGCTGAAAAAATCTGCTGTCCGACTGCCATATCCTCTTTGGATACATTGCTGTTGCCGCTGAGTGCAGATGCACCTGCAAGTACCAGGGCCGGAGTATTGGGCATCACCCGGATAATGCGCATGCGTGCACCAAGTCCCTTTTCAAGTTGAGCAAGGGTAATGCCGGCGGCAATGGAAATGACCAGGTGGCTGGTGCCGAGATCGTTACGATACCGGGCAAGCAGTGATTTCATTATCTGCGGTTTTACAGCCAGAATGACCACGTTGCAGCTGCCTGCTAGCTTGCTGCTGCTCTCTGTTACCCTGATGTGATATGCTGATTTGAGGTACTGCCTCCGCTCAGCAAACGGTTCTGCAACCATGATTCGTTCTGCAGGCACCAGGCCGGATTCAACAATGCCTCGAACCAGGGCCTCGCCCATCTGCCCGCCACCAACCAGGCCAATGGATTGTATAGTATCCATAATAACACCAAATTATTTGTTTTACCTTCTACCTTCTACCTACTACCTTTTACCTATATTACCTTATACTTTCTTTCTCCCACCTGCCAGCATGAAAAAAAGACAAAAAAAAAGCCCGCTGGTCGAAAACCAGCGGGCAGATACTGTTGTACTGTTACACAGTCAACCCTCAGACTGTGCAGACTGAAGGAGAAGCAGAAGGCAGACTTGCCGACGGCACATAAAACGGTCTCTGCCTGCTGCGCGATTCATTCTTGCAGGCTACGACCTGACGCAAAACAGAATCTCCACGTTTACAAAATTTTACATATTCCCAGCAGCCAGGATTATCCGCAATTGCCTGCATCAACCCCTGATGTAACTGGTGACCTGAACGATCGGCAATAACATGCCCGAGTACCGGGCAGCCAAGCAGGGCAAGATCACCTACAAGATCCAGCATTTTATGGCGGATAAACTCGTCATCAAAACGCAGCCCGTCTTCATTGAGCACCGAGCGCCGGTCCCAGTGAATAGCAATTACATTTTTAAGCGTGCCGCCCAGGGCCAGGCCATTGGCCCAGAGTTCCTCGACCTGCTCAACATAGCCAAATGTTCTGGCACGGGCAATTTCACGATTAAACAGTTCCGGAGTAATCTCTACACTATAGGTCTGCTCATTTATCAGAGTATCATCAAACTTGATCCGACCGGAAACTTTAAAACCATCATAGGGCTCTATGCGGATATTTTTTTCACCATTACTGAATGAAACAGGTCTGGTGATGCGAAGTACCTTGCGCAGGGCACGCTGTTTTCTTCGCCCACCCCGTTTGAGCAGGTGGACAAAAGGACCGGCGCTGCCGTCCATGATCGGAACCTCATGAGAATCGATCTCGATATCTGCATTATCAATACCGGCGCCACGCATGGCTGCCATGAGGTGCTCTGTAGTGGAAATCCGGACATCTCCATTGCCGATGGTTGTGGCAAGGGTGGTATCGACAATCTGCTCCATCCTGGCTGGAACAGCAGGCCTGGAATCAAGATCGCTGCGGTAGAAACATATGCCGCTGTTTTCCGCTGCCGGTTTAATCGTCAGGTTAACAGTTCTGCCGGTATGAAGGCCGACACCGCAACAACTGACGGTTCGTTTTAAGGTATACTGATGAGGCTCAATGGAGGTAGCCATTCTTCACCTGATCTCTTTTTTTGGTTAATTATCTTCTTCTCTCAGCCAGTTTTATGCAAGAAAAAGGCCCAAAACTGAGATCTGCCTGGACAGCAGTAGATAAAATAAGATTATCTGTTGAAATAACACCATATTTGAAAAACAAATAACTGCACTGACAAACACGATATCAGGCAGAGCGACTGTGTCAAAAACAACACACACACTACCATAAATCATAAATGTTGACTTTTCGACACACCCGCACGAACAGATGTCAATTTACCGGCAAAACACTACAAAACCGATTTTCTTTTACCCATATGCTTTGAGGTGTGGGAAAGAACAAACTGTTTTAAGTCTGGATCAGGGTCAACCTCCATGGTCAGCGCGTACAGGGGAAGATCCAGCGTATACCCCTGCAGCTTGACCATGTCCTTTTCTGTACACAACAAACAGTCGGCTCCTATCTTTTCCGCCCGTTTCAGGAGCTGCCGTACCTCTTTGGGGCGATAGCTGTGATGATCCGGCAGAGCCTGAAATTCCACCGGCTCGATGCCGAACTCCTTCAACGTCTGCCTGAAACTCTCCGGGCGGGCGATACCGCAAAACCCATAACAGCGCTGTTTTTCAAGATCATCTAATTCTGCCTGCACTCTCTGCCCCCCCTCTCCCTGCAGCACCATTCCTGCTACACGGTACCTGCTGGCAAACACCGGCCTGCCGCCAAATTTATCCTGCAGCAGCTCTGCAAATTTTCCAGCACGCTCCATGTTTACATTATTCACTCCGGTCATGATAAAACCATGACAGCGGAGGAGTGCCTTTACCGGTTCCCGCAGATCTCCACCGGGAAAGACACGGGAGTTGCCGGCCAGGAAATCTGCATTAAACAGGACCAGATCAAGGTCCCGCCGGATTGCCAGATGCTGAAAGCCGTCATCAAGGAGCAGGATGTCAGCCCCCATCTCCACAGCCCTGGCAGCCGGCAGCTTACGGATGACCCCGGTCAGGACAAAAACACCGGGCAGGGATTCGGCCAGCATCCTCGGCTCATCACCAACATAGGCGGCATCCAGCAGGAGTTCCTGCCCGTTTGAGACAACATTGACCCGCTCCCGCGTTGCCCCGCCATAACCACGGCTGATAATTGCCGGCTGAAATCCCTGCTCCTGCAACAGAGATGCAAGATATTTCACCATGGGTGTCTTGCCGGTCCCTCCCATGGTGAGATTGCCGATGCTTATCACCGGCACCTCAAAAGAAGAGCTGCGAAAAATACCTTTTGCATACCAGCGCTCCCGTACCCGCATAGCCAGGCTGTAAAGAGGTGAAAAGGGTCTCCCCAGTGCGTAATAAAAGTTTCTTTTCATTTCAAGAAATTATACCTGTAAATTATCCTTGTAAACCTTCCGTTGACATCTTGTTCCTGCAACCTTATACCTAATACCTTTTTTTTTAAGTGCAATTTTATGTGCATTTTTTTTATTATGCTGTATGAAAAGCGACAAGGAGGAAAATAGTTCACAAATCTAACCCCAACAATAAACCCCAAGGAGGAACCAAGGTGAATATTTCCACTAAAATGTTTTCACTTCTCTCTGCCGTGGCCCTGACTGTAATTTTTTCCAGCAGCACCATGGCCGGCGATCCTATCAAAATCGGTGTTGCCGGAGCCCACAGCGGCGACCTGGCATCCTACGGCCTGCCCACTGTCAAGGCTGCGGAACTGGTTGTCAAGCATGTCAATGAAAAGGGTGGAATCAACGGTTCAAAAGTAGAGCTGCTGATTGAAGACGATGTCTGCAAACCGGAAGTTGCAACAAATACCGCCACCAAGCTGGTTTCAAGTGGAGCCAACGTAGTAATCGGCCACATCTGTTCCGGTGCCACCAAGGCGGCACTTCCCATTTACGGCGAGGCTGATATTATTGTCATGTCTCCTTCGGCTACCAACCCTGCGCTTACCCAGAGCGGCGATTATCCGAACTTCTACCGAACCATTGCCTCCGACGATGCCCAGGCCCGAACAGAGGTCGACTTTGCGGTCAACGTGCTGAAGGCTAAAAAGATTGCTGTTATCCACGACAAGGGTGATTACGGTAAAGGTCTTGCCGAATTTGCCAAACAGTTCATTGAAAAAGGTGCCCAGGCCGAGGTTGTTCTCTATGAGGGTATCACCCCGGGTGCTGTAGACTACTCCGCAGTTGTGCAGAAAATTAAACGTGCCCGTGCTGATGCGGTAATCTTTGGCGGTTATCATCCGGAAGCGTCCAAGATCATCACCCAGATGCGCAAGAAAAAAATGGACACCATCTTCATCTCCGATGACGGCGTAAAAGACGATACCTTTATCAAGGTTGCCGGCAAATATGCGGAAGGCGTCTACGCTACCGGACCTGCTGATGTATCAAGCAATCCCATCACCAAGCAGTACCGTGAAGAGCACATGAAAGTGTACGGCTCTGAGCCCGGTGCATTTTTTGACAATGCGGTTGCCGCTGCCATTGCCCTGACCAATGCCATTGAAAAAGCCGGTTCCACCGACTCAAAGGCCATTGCCAAGGTTCTGCATACCCAGATTGCCCAGACTCCGTTCGGTGAGATCATGTTTGATGAAAAAGGTGATGCCATCGGCGTCGGCTTTTCCATGTACCAGGTCAAGGACGGCAAATACGTTCAGGTAAAATAATTCTTTTCCAGTAATCAGAGGCCCGGAACCAACTGTGGTTCCGGGCATTATTTTTTCAGACTCCCTGAAACACCAGCCTTTATTTTTCAGCTTTGTCCTGACAGCTGATCAACCTTAAATTCGTAACCAATCACAGGACATGCAACCATTGGTTATACTTACAAAAGAACTGTAAGTTGTCACAGGTGGTGTAGATTTGCGCAGTCGCTTTCGTTCGCCATAGCCCCTCATGCGGGCGGAAACGACCTCGTGAAGATGTGCCGCCTGTAACGACCTACTTAAATTCTCCGGCATCGATCATCCATGGAATACTTTATCGAGCTGTTTTTCAGCGGACTGACCCGGGGCTCCATCTATGCCCTGATAGCACTTGGCTATACCATGGTCTACGGCATCATCGGCCTGATCAACTTTGCCCACGGTGAGATCTACATGATAGGTGCCTTTACCGCCTTTATCGTGGCAACGGTACTCTCTATCCTGGGTTTTCCCCTGCTGGCCATTTTTATTCTTGCCGCACTTGCTGCAGCGGTCTGGTCCAGTGCCTACGGATATACGGTTGAAAAACTTGCCTATAAACCACTGCGTAATGCACCCAGGCTGTCGCCGCTTATCTCCGCCATCGGCATGTCAATCTTTCTGCAGAACTATGTGCTGCTGGCCCAGACATCAGATTTTATGCCCTTTCCCCAGCTGATCCCGGATTTTGCATTCATGGAACCCGTGGCCGGCATTATCGGTTCTTCAGACCTCATTATTCTTGTCACCACAACCGTGGTCATGGTCATCCTCACCTGGCTGATCAAGTTTACCCGTATCGGCAAGGCCATGCGTGCAACAGCCCAGGACCGTACAATGGCTATGCTGGTCGGCATCAACGTCAATAACGTTATCTCTGTTACCTTTGTTATCGGCTCGGCACTTGCCGCCATCGGCGGCTTGCTGATCGCCTCTCATGTGGGGCAGATAAACTTTTTTATTGGATTTATTGCAGGCATCAAGGCCTTTACTGCGGCCGTGTTAGGCGGCATCGGCTCCATTCCCGGAGCTGTGCTGGGCAGCTTTATTCTGGGTTTGACCGAAGCCTTTGCCACCGGTTATGTATCCAGTGATTATGAAGACGTTTTTGCTTTTTCCCTGCTGGTCCTGATCCTGATCTTCAGACCGTCCGGACTGCTGGGTAAAGCGACCATAGAAAAAGTTTAACCACAGACAACAACCATGATCTCTCTTAAAGATCTCAGAAATGCTTTCCTGGTTTCACTCTGGTTCGTCTTCCTCACCTTTCCCCTTATGGTGATCAAGGTGAATCCTTTTGAACGGACCATTGACTGGCGCTGGTACAATTTGGGCTATGTGGCGGCAGGCAGCTTTATCTTTTACCTGATCAGCCGCTTTTTCCTGGCATCCAGGGCTGCAAAGCAGGAAAAACAGAAACTGCTGGGCATTCCGGACAAACCAAAAAACGACTGGCAGCAACGCCTGTTAAGCGAACCCTGTCTCTTCCTGCCGGCACTTGGGGTTATCCTGGCAATTCTGCTCATCTTTCCGCACGTATTTTCCACCTACCAGATCAACATCATGATTACCGCTCTCATGTATGTTGTCCTGGGGTTGGGCCTCAATATCGTGGTCGGAGTAGCCGGTCTGCTCGATCTCGGTTACGTGGCTTTTTATGCGGTGGGTGCCTATTCCTATGCCCTGCTTCACCTTCACTTCGGACTCGGGTTCTGGACAGTGTTGCCCATCGGTGGACTGCTGGCCCTCACATTCGGCATCTTACTCGGATTTCCTGTCCTGCGGCTGCGCGGTGATTACCTGGCTATTGTCACCCTGGGTTTCGGGGAGATTATCCGTCTGATCCTGGAAAACTGGAATGATTTTTCACACGGGCCAAGCGGCATCTCCAACATTCCCCGGCCCGGTTTTTTTGGTATTGAAATGACCCTGAACCAGTCCATCACCTATCTCTACTATTTGATGATACTTATGGTCATTTTTACCATTTTCGTGGTCAACCGGCTGCAGAACTCACGTATCGGCCGGGCCTGGTTTGCCCTGCGTGAAGATGAAATCGCCTGTCAGGCCATGGGAATAGACAAGACCAGGACCAAGCTGACCGCATTTGCCCTTGGCGCCTTCTGGGCAGGTATGGTCGGCGTTATCTTTGCCGCCAAGACCACCTTTGTCAACCCGGCTTCCTTCACCTTCCTGGAATCAGCCATCATCCTCTGTATTGTCGTGCTGGGTGGAATGGGCTCAATTATCGGTGTTATCATTGCCGCCCTGGTTCTCATGCTGCTGCCTGAATATTTGCGGGCCTTTTCCGATTACCGGATGCTGGTCTTTGGAGCCACCCTGGTCATCATGATGGTCTTTCGGCCCCAGGGAATCATATCCACCGTACGGCGCACCTATACCCTTGATAAAAAACCTGAAACAAACGTCCAATGACTGAGCAGAACAGACCGAATACGCCCATCCTTGAAGTAAAGGGGCTGACAATGGACTTTGGCGGTATCAGGGCCCTTGACCATCTGGACCTGCAAATCCGGCAGGGTGAGATTGTTGCCCTGATAGGTCCCAACGGTGCAGGCAAGACCACTTTTTTCAACTGTCTGACCGGAATCTACAAACCCACCTCGGGCGAACTGCTGCTCACCCCGCCAGGTGAAGCCACCCGTCGGCTGAATGGACTCAAACCCAACAGGGTGACCCAGCAGGGTCTGGCCAGGACTTTTCAGAACATCCGGCTCTTTCCCAATATGACTGTACTGGAAAACGTGATGATCGGTCGACACTGCCGGACCCGGGCCAAGGTACTGGGGGCTATTTTCCGGAACAGGAAAACGGTACAGGAAGAAAAAGAGATCGTTGCCCTGGCCTATTCCATTCTGGAAAAGATCGGTCTGGCCGACATGGTCAACGAATTTGCCAAAAACCTGCCCTACGGGGCCCAGCGCAGGCTTGAGATCGCCCGTGCCCTGGCAACCGATCCCTTTATCCTGCTGCTGGATGAACCGGCTGCAGGCATGAACCCGCAGGAAACTGCCGAGCTTGACAGGCTGATCACTGAAATTCGCGATGACGGGCTCTCCATCCTGCTGATAGAGCACGACATGAAACTGGTTATGAGCCTGTCTGATCACATCTTTGTCATGGATTATGGCAAAAAAATTGCCGAAGGCTCACCGGATGAAGTCCGAAATAATCCTGCCGTGATCAAGGCCTATCTCGGGGAGGATGTGGAAAATGTGTAGAGATGCGGGTAACTACCTAAAAAGACTACACCCCCTGATATAACTGGTCACGGGGCATGAAATGACCTTGAATATATACAGAACTTGTAAGCGGTCGGAGTCTGCGCTTACCTGCAGGGTGTGCCTGATATGGGCAAGCGGTAAGCCGCAGTGTACTGGTGCTACATAAGGCTTGCCGATCGTCCGCAGCAGGTGCGCCCTGTGACCGCTTACCCCCTGATTAATCCTAACCTTGCCGATGAATGACACAAAAAATGCTTGAACTGCGCAATGTTAACTCCTATTACGGCAATATCCAGGCCCTGCACGATATCAATCTGAAAGTGGATGAGGGTGAGATCATTACCCTGATCGGTGCCAACGGTGCCGGCAAGTCCACTACTCTGATGTCCATTTGCGGAGTAGTTCCGCCCCGGAGCGGTGAAATTCTGTTCAAGGGCAAGCCCATCCACCAGATGTCTCCTGATAAGATCGTGGCTCTGGGCATCTGCCAGGTCCCGGAAGGACGGCATATTTTTCCACTGCTGACGGTTGCCGAAAACCTGGACATGGGAGCCTTCCTGCGTCGTGACAGCAAACAGATCAAGGAAGATCTTGACTATATTTTCAGCCTGTTCCCCCTGCTTGCCGAACGCCGCAACCAGCCCGGCGGCAACCTGTCCGGGGGTGAACAGCAGATGCTGGCCATCTCCCGTGCCCTGATGGCCCGACCGCAGCTGCTGCTGCTGGATGAACCTTCCATGGGACTGGCACCGCTGGTAACCAGACAGATTTTTGAAATCATCAAGAAGATTAACGCAGAACAGAATACAACCATTTTCCTGGTGGAACAAAATGCCAACCTGGCACTGAAAACGGCGGATCGGGGCTACGTGCTGGAAACCGGAAGAATTACCATGCATGACAAAGCGGAAAATCTGCTCAGCAACGAAGATATCCAAAAGGCATACCTGGGAATCTGAACAGCCCTTGAACCGCTGCAGAGTGCTCTCGAACCGCATGCAGTCCTTTTACAATAATGAAACCTGTGAAAAAAATTAAAGTCGGAGTCATCGGGGTCGGTTATCTGGGCCGTTTCCATGCCCAGAAATATGCTGCCATGGACGATGTCGACCTGGTCGGGGTTGCAGATGTGGATCAGGAACGGGCTGAATCTGTTGCTGAAGAATGTGCAACAGAGCCGTTTATTGATTACCGGCAGCTTCTTGATCATACGGATGCGGTATCCATTGTTGTTCCCACCATCTTTCACCACGAGGTTGCAGCCGCCTGCCTGGAACGGGGTATTGACATCCTGCTGGAAAAACCGATGACAACCAGTCTGGAAGAGGCTGATGATCTGGTTGGCTGGGCGGAAGAAAAAAAACTTATCCTGCAGGTGGGGCATCTTGAGCGTTTCAATCCGGCAGTCCTTGCCATGCAGCCTCTCCTCAACAACCCTCTTTTCATTGAAGCGCACCGGTTATCAGTTTTTAAAAACCGGGGCACGGATGTGGATGTTATTCTGGACCTGATGATTCATGACATCGACATCATCCTTTCCATCATCGACTCGCCGATCAAAGATATTCATACAGTGGGGGCTCCTGTTATCACTCCGCTCACCGACATCGCCAATGCCCGGATCATTTTTGAGAACGGCTGCACAGCCAATGTGACTGTCAGTCGGATCTCCATGGACAACATGCGGCGCATGCGTATCTTCCAGCCGGGCAAGTATTTGTCTGTCGATTTCAGCAAAAAAGAGGTCATGGCCATCAAGCTCAAACCGGGCAGCACCAGCCGGATGCTTCTACCCGATATTTCCAAACACGGTTTTCCGACCCAGGACGTGCTTGAACTGGAACTTAAGGAGTTTGCTGATAATGTCCGTAACCGGACCAGGCCGACGGTATCCGGGAAAGAGGGCCGCCGGGCTCTTGATGTTGCCCTGCGCGTCATCAGTCAGATCAAGGAAAACCAGGAAAAAGTTGCACACCTGCTGGGACAGGGGGAAACCTTCGGCTTCATACACGAGAAATAATGGCGATACAGCCCGGATCTCATGTCATGATTGTTGCCGGCGAGGCATCCGGCGACATGCATGGTGGTCGGCTGGTAAAGGCCATGCAGGAACTGCGTCCGGACCTTCACTTCTCCGGCATCGGCGGCAGTGAGCTCACTGCCGCTGGTGTGCACATGCTCTATGATTCTTCAAAACTTGCCGTGGTGGGTCTTACCGAGGTCATCAGCCACCTGGCTGACATCATGGCTGCACACAAGGCCCTGGTTGAACAGATGCGCACGGTTAAACCAGCCCTGCTTATCCTCATTGATTATCCTGACTTCAATCTGCTGCTGGCAGCAAAGGCAAAAAAGCTGGGCATCCCTGTTTTCTACTATATCAGCCCTCAGGTATGGGCCTGGCGCAGTGGCCGGGTAAAGAAAATCGGCCGTTTGACCAGACGGATCGGGGTTATCCTGCCCTTTGAAAAAGACTTTTATGCAGCCCGGGGAGTTGAAGTCGATTTTGTCGGCCACCCGCTGGTAGACATGGTCAAAACCAGCCGGAGCAGGGAAGAATTCCTGAAGCACCATAACATCAAGGTTACAAACGATACCCGAATCATCGGCATCCTGCCCGGTAGCCGTTCCAAAGAAATCCGAAGCCTGCTGCCCGATTTTCTGGCCGCAGCCCATCTGCTTGCCGCTGAAAAACCGGATAAGTATATTTTCCTGTTACCCCGGGCCTCGACCGTTTCAAGGGAACTGCTGCTGGAAAACGGTCTTGCCGATTTTCGGGGCAAACTGAACATCCACACATTCAGCGAAAACCGTTACGACCTGATGGCATCCTGCGACGCTGTTGTTACCGCCTCGGGCACAGTGACTCTGGAACTGGCAATTTTAGGGATCCCCGCCGTTGTCACCTACCGGGTTTCTCCAAGGACCTACCGGATCGGCAGACTGCTTGTCCGGAACATCAACTCTTTCTCCCTGGTCAACCTGATTGGAGACAGGGAAGTCATACCGGAACTGCTCCAGAATGAGGTAACCCCTGAAAACATTGCCAACCGGTTGCAGACCATGCTGGATGACCCTGCATATCGGAAAAAAATCCAGCAGGGTCTTGCTCAGGTCACTGAAAAATTAGGCGCGCCGGGCTGTGCAAAACGGGCTGCTGAAATTGCCATTGAATGCATAGACCATAACTGACTGATTTAACTCTACTGCTTTGTGGGTGCCTTTTTTCTTTCCAACCTCATGTTTCATATCATGACAGGTACGCCGTTAACATACATGCCCTGCAGGTAGGAAAGTTTTCTCGGCAGCTGTTTCATCGTACACCTGGTAATCAGAAATGTTGCCTTTTTCCCGACAGTCAGCGTTCCCAGGTCCTCCATATCAAAAAAACCTGCTCCATTCCCCGATGCACACTGAGTGGAAATTGCGACAGGGAAACACTGCAGTCAATCAGCACCGGGACAATGGTGCAACCTGACAAGTCATCAACTGCAGCACTTTCTTTACAAGGACGGTCTGCTGTGGATTCAATAGCAGTAATAAGGCTATCCTTCACCGTCAGCAGAACATTCCTGCGCATACTGGTACCGCTTCCGTCTACAAAGCTTCCCTCCACTATCTGTCGTGTTCCGTTCATGAAATTGAGTTTCCTGATGCATGGGATCGTGCTGTGATAAGCTTGGTTAGAGATGATTTTAAGTTGTTACGTATCAATTTTCTACTTAATTATTTATCTCAAAAATTATTAAATCTTATAATTAATTATTAAATTTATCTAAATTTAAAAATACTGATGAGTTATAAGGGTTGGCATATAAGATGAAAATCAGGTATTCATTTCTGACAGTAATATGCCGTTTACATGCACTCAAACTTCGGCAAAAATGATCCGGCAAAAAATGACTGCCATTACAGACTGGCTGCAACCGTTGACCGGAAGACTGCACACAGGGAGAACACCATGAAACGAGAACGAATGCTGGCAGCCATTCAAGAACAGGGCAACAGTCCCTGGGATATCATTATCATCGGCGGAGGAGCCACCGGCCTGGGCACGGCACTTGATGCCGCCTCCAGGGGCTACCGCACCCTGCTGCTTGAGCAATCCGACTTTTCCAAAGGTACCTCGAGCCGGTCCACCAAACTGGTCCACGGCGGAGTCCGCTATCTTGCCCAGGGCGACATCTCCCTGGTTCTGGAGGCCCTGCACGAACGCGGCCTCATGCGCCATAATGCATCCCACCTGGTGAAAAACCAGTCCTTTATCATACCCAACTACGACTGGTGGGACGGCCCCTTTTACACGGTGGGCATGAAGGTATACGACATGATGGCCGGCAAACTCGGTCTCGGCCCGTCCCAGTCGCTGTCCAGAGAGGAAGTCCTGCAGGCTATTCCCAATCTTAAGACCGAAGGGCTGCGCGGCGGCGTGATCTACTATGACGGCCAGTTTGACGACTCACGCCTGGCCGTCAATATCGCCCAGACCTGCACGGAACATGGCGGGGTGGTCATCAACTATATGCGTGTTACCGGTCTTGTGAAAAATGACGACAACATTGTCTGCGGTGTTACGGCAGATGATCTGGAAAACGATACAACCTATATCCTGCAGGCCAGGAGCGTGGTCAATGCCACCGGTGTTTTTGTTGACGATATCATCCGGATGGATGAACCGGATGGACCGCGCCTTGTCCGGCCCAGCCAGGGAGTACACATCATCCTGGACAAGGAGTTTTTGAGAGGTGATTCAGCCATCATGATCCCCAAAACATCGGATGGGCGTGTCCTTTTTGCCGTGCCCTGGCACGAACGGGTTGTCGTCGGCACCACGGACACCCCGCTTGACGAGACTTCCCTGGAACCACGGGCACTGGAGGAAGAAATCGAATTTATCCTGTCCACGGCAAAAAAATACCTGACCCGTGAACCGAACCGGCAGGACATTCTTTCTATTTTTGCAGGGTTACGCCCCCTTGCCGCCCCGGCAGATGACAGCGAGGGAACCAGCACCAAGGAAATCTCACGCAGCCATCATCTGCGGGTTTCCCTGTCCGGACTTGTCACCATTACCGGCGGGAAATGGACCACGTATCGAAAAATGGCCCAGGATACCGTGGACAAGGCGGCAATGGTCGGAGGGCTTGCCACAAGAAAATGCCGTACCGAGAACATGGTCATCCATGGATGGATGTCCAGTGTGGATTACAATGATCCGCTCTACTACTATGGATCAGATGCGGACTACATGCGTGATCAGGTTTCCGACCATCCGGAACTGGGCAGAAAACTGCACCCTCGACTTCCCTATACCGCCATTGAAGTTATCTGGTCGGCACGCTATGAGATGGCCCGTACTGTGGAGGATATCCTGGCCAGAAGGCAGAGAGCACTGTTCCTTGACGCCAGGGCCGCCATAGAAACAGCTCCGGCAGTTGCCCGGATCCTGGCCGATGAACTGGGCAGGGATGAGGACTGGCAGCAGAAACAGATAAAAGAGTTTACCCGGCTGGCCAGAGGCTACTATCTGGACAGCTGACAACCCTGCGGTTCCTTGATTTTCAATACTGTACTTGTTGCACAGGTACTGCAGATTTGTGATCGGGTGCCTGTGACAGGCTTACGTTAAAACTGATGCACCACCGAGGTGACAACACCCCAGATCTCGCAACCGTTTTCTTCGGTTATATCAATGGAAGGATAATCCGGATTTTCAGCAACAAGACGACCGGATCTGGAATTTTTGACAAGTCGTTTGACGGTTAATTCTCCATCCAGAATGGCGATGACGATATCACCGTTAGCTGCCTGCAGAGAGCGGTCAACCACCAGGATGTCATCATGATGAATACCGGCTCCGATCATGGAATCACCGTCCACCCGGACAAAAAAGGTAGCCGCCTGATTTTTGATCAGCAACTCGTTGAGATCGAGTTTTCGCTCGGTATAATCTTCTGCAGGTGAAGGAAAACCGGCTGATACACCCCCAAGATACAGGGGCAGCAAAATCCCGCTTTTCCGGTCCACACTGAAAATTTCACTGATAGTTTCGTCGGTTTTCAGTACTGTATCATCCAGTATCATGCGAATATATGTTCTCTGTTATAACTTCAGGCCACCTTGAAACAATTTACCTTATACCTTAACCCTTCTCTGTTATGCCCGTCCATATTCCAATTAACGGCACCCTTGACCTGCATGTTTTTCATCCATCAGACATCAAAACCCTGATCCCGGATTACCTGGAAGAGTGCAGAAAAAAGAACATCCTGCAGATACGGATTATTCACGGCAAAGGAACAGGTACACTGCGGCGCTCCGTGCATGCTATCCTGGCACGAATCGACTATGTGACCAGTTTCAGGACAGCCGGTCTGGACGGGGGATCATGGGGGGCTACTCTGGTGGATCTTCAGCCTGCGGAGTAGCTTCCACTTCCTCAATCAAACCATATTCTGCAGCCAGTTTGCGCACTGCAATCATGAACGTTGACGGCATGGGCAGCACCCTTTCCTCGTCCAGCAGTTCCAGTTCCCTGGCCATGAGCAAACAGGGGATGGAATGGATCCCCTCGTGATTGTCGCAGATGGTCTGCATGCGCAGGGCGTCGGTAAGATGCGGGATCAGGTCGGCAACACGCTCTTTCAGTTCCCGCAGTTCCTGCTCAATCAGTTCCCGCTGGCTCCGGGCAAAAATATTGACCTGCTTGTCGGCAGCCTCTGTTCCGAACAGGTTGTTGACCACTGCCCCGGCCAGCCACTGCTTTTCCTGATCCGGCCAGTCCTGGTACCGTTGCTGCACATCACCCTTCAGGCGTTGATACAGGATCATCTGCACCATGACAATGGCTTCCCGCATGACCGGAACAACCTTGGAGTCGAATTGAGGCGCCGCCTCGTTGACGGCCTTGTGAATCTCCTCGCTCACAACACCACCTTTACGTCTGGATGATCACCAAGAGCCTGGTAAAGTCGCAACCGGTGATAATCACTATACACGGTCAACTCCAGGGTCATGCTGATATATTTGCCACCACTGGACATACGTGAATCAGACAGAGAGTAGGGAACATCACCCAGATGATCGGATATGGCGGCCAGCATAGCCTCCCGCTTCATCCCGATCACCTTGTACTGCCAGAGACAGGGATAATCAATTTTCGGTGTGCAGCTGCCTGCCGGCTGCTCTGGTATTTTTTCCATAACTGGCCTTATAGCGCAGGACCGGTGACATGACAACCTGAAAAAAATCTGCTTTTTCCTTCCTCTGTAAAAGAGTACAATACAAATAAGGCGGGCTTTGCCCGCAACCCAATTTATGGAAACAGGGAAGAGGGAACAGTGAACAGGAAAAAATCATTCTGGAAACGTTTTCCTTTTTCCCGTTCTAACTGGTGTCTGCCCAGAAATGAGGATTTTCGTTCGAGGCCAAGGAATGCGATAAAAATAAGCGCAGGCATATAAGTGATATTCCGAGCATTATTTTTTGAGCATGACGCCGAGATCGGGCGAAAATACCATTTATGGACAGGCACTAACTGGCGCCAATGGTCAATGAAACTCTCTATCGTGTCGTGGCAGCGATCATTGTCCTGCTCATTATGGCAGGCTGGGAAATCGCTGCCCCGAAAAGAAAACTGACCACTGTTAAATCCAGGCGCTGGACAACAAACCTGACCATTATCGGCCTGGACAACCTGCTGGTCATGATTCTGATCCCTGTCACCGCTATCCAGGTTTCCCTTGCTGCCCAGGCTGCCGGCTGGGGATTGTTCAACCAGCTTAACCTGCCGCCTGTGCTCACATTTCTGCTGTCTGTGCTGGCACTGGACCTGATTATTTACCTGCAGCACCTGATGTTTCATGCCGTGCCCCTGTTCTGGCGACTGCACATGGTCCACCATGCAGACCTGGACATAGATGTGACCACCGGACTCCGCTTTCACCCGCTGGAAATCATCCTGTCGGTCTTCATCAAGATGGCAGCAGTAGCCGCTCTTGGCCCGCCGCTGCCGGCTGTCCTGGTTTTTGAAATCCTGCTCAACGCGACAGCCATGTTCAACCATGCCAACATCGACCTGCCGACAGCTATTGACCGCTGGCTGAGACTGCTGGTGGTGACACCGGACATGCACCGGGTCCATCACTCGGTGATTATCCGGGAGACCAACTCCAATTTCGGCTTTAATTTTCCCTGGTGGGACCGGCTGTTCGGCACATACCGTCCCCAGCCGGTGAAAGGGCACCAGCAGATGACCATCGGGCTCAGCCAGTATCGGAACCCCGCGAATCTGGGCCTGGGCAGTGTTCTGCTGCTGCCGGTAACCGGTGATCCGGGTTCCTACTCCCTGTCCGGCCAGGGCAGGGAACCGAAAAAGTCATAAAATTACCGTGATCCGTTGATCAAGGTAATCTGATCGTTCAGGGTCCACATGTCATAGATATAGCCCAGGCCGAACACACCGCCGGTAAGCAGATAGAGGATGCCGGTCAGCCATTTACCCATGTACATGCGGTGAACACCGAACAGGCCAAGGAAAACCAACAGGATCCAGGCAAGATTGTAGTCTATGGGACCGGGAGTGAAACGAACGTCCGCCTCACGTTCCATGCCGGGTATCAGGAACAGATCAATGATCCAGCCGATAAAGAACAGACCCAGAGTAAAAAAATAGATGGTTCCGGAAATAGGCTTGCCGAAATAAAACCGATGACACCCCAGGAAGCCGAAAATCCAGAGAATATAACCTATGGCTGCGCTGTGGGTCTGACGCCCTTCCATGTTTCCCATGGCAGTTCTCCTTGTATTTTCTGTTTAAGTTCTTTAATGCGTGCCAGAGACGCGAGTATACAATCGGCACCAACAGTGCCCTTGTCAAGGAGTTCCTGTATGGCGCAAGTTCCCTCGCTCAGAGCATCCTGACTGCGTACCAGGTTGTTGCCCACGATCATCAGATCCACCCCGGCCAGCACCGCCCGCTGCACGGCTTCGCGATACCCGTAATGATCGGATATCGCCCGCATCTGCAGATCATCGGTCATGGTTACTCCGCAAAAGCCAAGCTCTGTGCGCAGCAGGCCATTGATAATAACAGGGGACAAGGTAGCAGGCAGGCCGGAGGGATCCAGCCCGCGATGCACTACATGGGCGGTCATGACCGCATCGGAAAACCCGTCTTCAAAAAGAGTTCTATACGGATCAAGTTCCCGGTCCTGCCAGTCATCAGTAATATCAACAAAACCACGGTGACTGTCTCCCCGGCTGCTGCCATGGCCGGGAAAATGTTTCAGACAGCAGCCAATGGAGTGTTCGTGATGGGCTTTGATAAAGGCCCGGGCATGGGCTGCAACTCTTTCCGCCCGACTGCTGAAACTGCGCTCACAACAGCTGATTATGGGATTATCCGGATTAAGATCCAGGTCCACCACCGGGGCCAGATTCAGGTTAATGCCGTGTCTGGCAAGGGTTGCAGCCAGTTGATCTGCTGCCGGAGCTGTAGACAGTTCAGGATCATCCCTGCCTAACTCAGCAGCGGAAGCTGTACGGGGAAAACCATCCCGTTCCTTCAGACGACATACCCTGCCCCCTTCCTGGTCTACGGCAACAAAGAGCACGTCGGCTGCCATCTCCTGCAGTTCGGCGGTCAACTCCTGCAGCTGGGCAGGTCCGCTGATGTTCTGCACAGATCCATCCACGTTCCGGTCAAACAGAATCACCCCGCCAAGTCCCTCCTGCTCAACAGCTTGCCTCAGCCAGTGATCGCGACCAGGAGCACAGCCGTCAAAGCCGAGGAGAAACATCTGACCGATATTCATTAATTTACCGTTTTCTCATATATGCTTGAAAAAAAAGACAACCCTGCAAAAAAAATCGCTGAAAAAATACAGGGCTCAAAGAGGTGGGAAACAAACAGTTGACAGTATGCCTCTGCCGTTTTTCTTAAACACTCTGCTTTGTAGATTTCGGCAATGCAACAGCCTGACACAACAATCACTTGCCGAATTCACCTAAAAAATTCAGCAGTTTTTCCGTGTACAGCTCGGCAAGCCGGGCCGCATTGCGGGCTCGGCTGTCCAGAAATTCAACCCCGATGTAACTTCCCAGAACCCAACGGACGATCCCATCGCTTTCAAACGAAAAATCACCGAGACAGGTCTCAAGGTGTATAATATCATCTTCCTGCAGGACATGTTCTGTTACGCTGAAACACATACCATCCGTATGAATATCACGCAGAATTCCTGTCTGTTCATATTCCCCTCCAGGCAGCTCCACCTTGACATTAATTGTCTGCATCTCATCAGGGAGAAGCTGCTCTATCGTTTCTGCAGGAATGCGTGGTGCAGCCCTTCGTTCGGTTCCTACCATATCCTTATCCCGGCATCTAACTCCATCATTTGAATACTACAGGTTTTTTTCCGGAAACATGGTACTCTTCCTGAACAAAAAAATCAATTCCTGAGGCGTAACCTTTCAAATCCAATGCGCACAGTGAACGGACCATACATACAGCCCGCAAAAACATGAACAGAAAAAGGCAATTCCGCTTTTCCATAGACCGGGGCGGCACCTTTACCGATGTTTATGCCGAGGTTCCCGGTGAACCCGGCTTCAAGGTTGTCAAACTCCTGTCCGAAGACCCTGCCAACTATGACG
Organism: uncultured Desulfobulbus sp.; assembly: GCA_964551175.1. Classification (GTDB taxonomy): domain Bacteria; phylum Desulfobacterota; class Desulfobulbia; order Desulfobulbales; family Desulfobulbaceae; genus Desulfobulbus_C. Next base: position 3,942 of record CAZKBZ010000029.1, on the reverse strand, counting down.
ATGCCCCGCGCGAAGGGATCAGGAGAATTTTATCCGAGTATCAGCAGAACCATGGCGAGGGAGAAATTGACGCCTCGCAGATCGAATGGATCCGCATGGGCACAACGGTTGCCACCAATGCTCTGCTTGAACGCAAGGGAGCACGCTGCGCCCTGCTGATCACAAAAGGCTTTGGTGATGTTCTGCAGATAGGCAATCAGGACCGACCCCATATCTTTGACCTGCAGATCAAAAAACCGGAACTGCTCTACGAAAAGGTCATTGAAGTCGATGAACGGCTGCGGCTTCTCAGGCCTGAGGAACACACGGAAAAAAAAGTACTGACAGGGGTGACAGGGGAAAATTTTGCCGTGCTGGCCGAACCCGACCTGGAAACTCTCAAACCACGGTTCTCGGAACTGCTTGAGCAGGGAATAACCGCCATTGGTGTGGTGTTTCTCCATGCCTATGCCTGTCCCCAGCATGAACAGGCTGTGGGTAAACTTGCCCGGGAGATGGGATTTGACCAGATCTCACTCTCTTCTGAGATAATTCCCATGGTCAAACTGGTTTCCCGCGGGGACACCACCATGGTGGATGCCTACCTGACCCCGCATATACGCAGCTATCTGCAGAGCTTTAAACAGGGATTCAAGGATGGTCTTGCCCATACCCGGCTCCTGTTCATGCAGTCGGACGGCGGCCTGGCCCCTGCCGAGGATTTCACCGGCAGCCGGGCCATCCTGTCCGGTCCCGCAGGCGGAGTGGTCGGCTACGCCATGACGACCTATAACAAAAAAACCGGGAAACCTGTCATCGGTTTTGACATGGGCGGCACCTCCACCGATGTTTCAAGATACGGCGGTGAGTATGAGTTGACCTTTGAAACCAGGACCGCCGGGGTCCGCATCCAGGCTCCGCAGCTGGATATCAGAACAGTGGCGGCCGGCGGCGGATCCCGCCTCTTTTTTGATAACGGGATGTTCCAGGTCGGACCGGAATCCGCCGGAGCACATCCCGGCCCGGTCTGCTACCGGAAAAACGGCTTTCTTGCTGTGACCGATGCCAACCTGGTTCTTGGAAGACTGCAGCCTGATCAATTCCCCAATATTTTCGGTGAGAATGAAGATCAGCCTCTGGACTTTGACGAATCCCATCACCGGATGTCCCAACTCACTGACACAATCAATGAGTATTACAAGAACAGCAACCGTCCACCGCTTTCCGTGGAGGAAACAGCACTTGGTTTTCTCAAAGTGGCAAACGAGGTCATGGTCAGGCCGATCCGCGAAGTTTCCGTGATGCGCGGCTTTGACATTAAAGAGCATGTGCTTGCAACCTTTGGCGGCGCAGGCGGGCAGCACGCCTGTGCCGTAGCCCGCAGTCTCGGTATATCCTCAATTTTTATCCATCGATTTGCCGGGATCCTCTCAGCCTACGGCATGGGCCTGGCAGACACGGTGGCTGAAAAACAGCAGCCGGCAGCAGAAATCCTCTCTGCAGAAACGCTTCCCGGGCTTGTCAACGCCCTGTCTGTTCTGCAGAAAAAAACAGAACTGGAACTTGCCAACCAGGGGATTTCCCAAGATGCGGTGCGCAGCATCTGCTATCTGAATCTTCGCTACCAGGGCACTGATACACCGATGATGATCGAACAACCTGCAGACGGTGATTTTATGCGGGCCTTTACAACATCTTATCATCGGGAATTTGGTTTTACACTGAGCAAACGTGAGATCCTGGTTGATGACCTGCGCGTCCGCTCCATCGGCAGGGCCTCAACACATACTCCATTTCCCATCGGCGCTACCGACAGTGTTCCGGAAAAACTGTGCAGCAGACGCTGCTATTTTGAAGACGGCTGGCAGCAGACCGATCTGTACAGGCTGACGGACCTTAAGGCAGGACATACAATCTACGGTCCGGCTATCCTGATCCAGGACACATCCACTATTGTCATAGAACCGGACTGCACTGCCGTAGTCACGGATTTTGGCGACATAAAAATTGACGTACACAGCCGTTCACGTCTGCAACTCGACACAACTGTTGATCCGGTCCAGCTCTCCATCTTCAGCAACCTGTTCATGTCCATTGCCGAGCAGATGGGCAGGATGCTGCAAAAAACCGCCATCTCGACCAATATCAAGGAACGGCTCGACTTTTCCTGCGCCCTTTTCGGACCGGAAGGCAACCTGGTTGCCAATGCCCCGCATGTTCCGGTTCATCTGGGTGCCATGAGTGAAGCGGTCAAGGAACAGATTCGCCGGGTGAAAAATATCAAGCCGGGTGACGTGCTGGTAGCCAACCATCCACTGGCCGGCGGGAGTCATCTGCCAGACATTACCGTTATGACACCGGTTTTTAAAGACGAAACAATCATCTTCTGGGTTGCCGGCCGCGGTCATCATGCCGACATAGGCGGTATCTCACCCGGTTCCATGCCGCCGGGCTCACGACAGCTTATTGAAGAGGGTGCGGCAATTCTTTCGTATAAACTTGTTGAAAACGGAGTTTTTCAGGAGCAGGGTATTGCAGAGCTTCTGCTGGCGCCCGGCCAACTTGAGACTGAACCGGGACGCCCGCCCATTAGCGGTACCCGCCTGCTGGCTGACAACCTGTCCGACCTCAAGGCCCAGGTGGCTGCCAATCAGAAAGGAATTGATCTTATTCTGGAAATGGTCGAATACTACGGCCTGGAAGTTGTGCAGGCATACATGCGACATGTTCAGGAAACAGCTGAACAGGCGGTGCGCACCAGCCTGTGCGAACTTTCCCGCAACAGGGGACTTGCCAGGCGGGATACGGTAACTTCTGTCGAGTATCTTGATGACGGCAGCCCCATAGTCCTGGCACTGACCATTGACCGGAACGACGGCAGCGCTGTTTTTGATTTCTCGGGCACGGGTATCGAGCTCTGGGGAAACCTCAATGCCCCCCGTGCCGTCACCCAGTCAGCCATTCTGTACAGCCTGCGCTGCCTTGTCGAAAAAGACATTCCACTCAACCATGGCTGTCTGATTCCCATTACCCTGATCATTCCCCAGGGATGCCTGCTTGATCCCTCGCCGGAGGCTGCGGTTGTTGGCGGCAACGTTCTCACTTCCCAACGGGTGGTGGATGTGGTGCTCAAGGCATTCGGCGTGGCTGCCGGTTCACAGGGGTGCATGAACAACTTCACATTCGGCAATGACCGGTTCGGCTACTATGAGACCATCGGCGGCGGGGCCGGTGCCGGGCCGGACTGGAACGGACAGTCAGGTGTACATACCCACATGACCAATACCAGAATCACGGATCCTGAAATCCTTGAGCGTCGCTATCCTGTCCTGCTCAGAGAATTTTCCATCCGGCAGGGTTCCGGCGGCCGGGGAAAACATACAGGAGGTGACGGCCTGGTCCGGGAACTGGAATTTCTGGAACCGCTCAACATGGCCATCCTGTCCGAACGAAGGGTCTTTGCCCCTTACGGTCTGGCAGGTGGCGATCCCGGAAAACAGGGGAAAAATATTTTTATCCGAAGCTCCGGCAGAACGCTTAATCTGGGAGGTAAAAACGAGATACGGGCCGGTGTGGGAGACAGAATCAGAATACTCACGCCGGGAGGTGGCGGATTTGGGACTCCAACTGACTGAAAAACTGTTGCAACTTATTACATTTTCTGTTCATTTGATATATCAACCGTCAATTTATTGACTTGACTGTATGTTCAGTATCTCCGTAGAAGCTGACAATGTTTACTTTCTCATTTTATACAAAATAATTTAGGGTGCCTTGAAAAATTAGATATTTTGTTCGAGTTCAAGGAGCAGTGGAAAATAAAAGCGCAGCATATTGGGCATATGTGAGCACTTTATTTTTCGCTGTGACACAGAAATCGGACAAAATAGCAATTTTGCAAGGTAGCCTTTATTGTTTTCACTTGAAATACATCCGGCAGACCCTGTTGAACAATTTCCAGAA
>CAZKBZ010000028.1:23261-30433 GCA_964551175.1 uncultured Desulfobulbus sp. | reverse complement strand
ATTATATATTATCTATAACAAAATATTTGACCACCCTGCACCAACTAATCAATGGTTCCTGCAGTCAGTAGCTCCACTCAATGACCACGATTCTGTTCACCTTTATACTGGCTTTTCTGTTCGCTCTGGCAGCCACCCCGCTGGTGAAAAAACTGGCGATGCAGTATAACCTGGTAGATGAACCATCAGGACGCAAGGTTCATGACCGGGCCAGGCCCAGAATCGGCGGAGTTGCCATCTTTCTCGGGTTTCTCTTTCCCTTTTCACTGTTCTTTCTCTTTAACCTTCAAAACCACGCTGCAGAACTTATTATAACAGATGACCGGGTAACAGGTTTTGTGGTCGGCGCACTCATTATTTTCCTGGTCGGCCTGATTGATGACATAAAAAAACTGTCACCGGCCATCAAGTTCGGGGGCCAGATACTGGCTGCTCTCGCCGCCTTTTACTGGGGATTTCGAATCAACATTGTCTCCATGCCCTTTACAGACGGGGTTTCCCTGGGGTTCCTGTCCCTGCCCATTACCCTGTTCTGGTTTGTTCTGGTCATAAATGCCATCAACCTGGTTGACGGCTTAGATGGCCTGGCAGCCGGAATTTGCCTTTTTGTCTCCCTGGCCCTGCTCTTTGTCTGTACAGTCAACAACCGAATCATCGAGGCGCTTGCCTTTGCATCCCTGGCCGGTTCCCTGATTGGTTTTCTCCGCTATAATTTCAATCCTGCTTCCATTTTCATGGGAGACTGCGGCAGTTACTTTTTAGGGTACACCCTTGCTGCGCTCAGTATCGGGGGATCCATCAAAGGGCAGTTTGCCACTGCCATGCTGATTCCTGTCATTGCCCTGGGCGTGCCGCTTATCGACACCCTGTGGGCGCCTCTCAGGCGGTTTGTCTTTGGTCAGAAAATGTTTCAGCCGGACAGAAAGCATGTGCATCACAGGCTGATTAAACTGGGCTACACGCAACGCCGTGCAGTGCTGATCATCTATGGTTTTACAATTATCCTGGGCATTGCCGCCATAGCCATTGTCCATGCCCAGAACGATACGGCTGCACTCATCCTTTTTGTATTGGGGTTTGGATTTATCTTTTTAATCCGTTTCCTGGGTGTGTCGGATTTCTTCACCATGCGCAGGATGACAGGCTGGGCGCAGGATCTTTCCGATGAGGCGGGTATCAGTCATGGCCGGCGCAGCTTTCTCAATCACCAGCTTACTATCAGTAAAGCCGGAAACGTGCAGGAATTATGGAATGGGGTCTGCAGGTCCCTTGGCGACCTGGAGTTTGATTGTGCCGAATTCTGCTATTTTGTGCCGGAATCATCAACAGCAGATGACAACAGACAACAGATTTTTACCTGGCAGCGGCTCGAAGAATTTAATCCTGAAACCTTGACGCGGGATTGCTCTCTCAAAATAGAGCTTCCCCTGCATCATATTGAAGATGATGAATGTGTCAACTTCGGCACACTGCTGCTCATCAAAGACATGCACAGGGAACCGGCCAGTCATTACACCTTAAAACGGGTAGAACACCTGCGCCGGACCATGGTTTCCACCCTGCTGAAAATCACACCGGTTTGCGATACACGGTAACCGGTTTCAGCCTGCGCAGAAAAATTAATTAAAGGGCACCATGAAAAATTGCCTTTTCGCCCAGAGAACTGGGCTTTTACAGAAAACAACAAAAATATACTGTCAGTAATATGTGGCAGTTACCTGCTGAAGTGCAGTGGTAATCAGATATTGTTTTATTCCTCGCCGACAGCTGATGCCAGTTTTTCAAAGAATTCTCTATACAGTTCATTATTGATGCGACTGTCCGTACCCATTCTGACGACAACCATTTGCCATTCAGGAATTATAAAGCAGAAGTTGTTGTAATTTCCCTGAGATGCGGCTGTGTGAGGTGGTGCAGCCGGCCATCTACGCTGACCGTCGCTCCTGATGCCGTTTGTCCACCAGTTAAAACCATATGCTCCGATTAAACCTGTATACCAGGCACGAATATTATACGGTTTAATGGAAAGAGGAACCTGGTTGGTTGTCGCCTCTTCAACCCATTTTTTGCTGATCAGCTGACGGCCATCCCAGTTTCCGCCATGTAAAAAAAGCAGCCCGAACCTGGCAAATTCTCTTGCTGAAATATGGATTCCCTTTGCCAGACCGCCGGAACCGCCATTGGTTACAATTCCATCAACAATACCGAAATCTCCCCAGTCCCATTGATCCGGATTAATGTGAATAGGGTCTGCAATGCTGCGTCTGAAAAGATCTTCTATGGGCTCCCCTGCTATCCTGGTCAATACATTGGCAAACTGATTCATCGAAGCATCGCCATAATGAAACCAGGTCCCTGATTCAAAAAGAGGATAATCCGGCACAAAGGGTTGTTTTCTGTCTCTTGCCTCGTATCCTGAAGTCAAGGTGGTAAAATGTTTTAATGCGAGTTCAGGATAATACCTGTCAAGATCTGGGGCATAATCTTTGGCCAGGGTCTGCAGACTGCATTTTCCGTCGTCGATAAGGAGTCCCAGAACCGTACTGGTGAATGATTTCGTGCATGAATATACATTATGTACCGTATCAATATCTTCACCCTGCCAGATGAGATAACCATTGCGGACAACCAGCGTCTGGCTGACACCATCCCGTCCGCAGATGCTTTCAAGGTACGCCATTGCCTGTTCAAGCTTTTCCGGATTTACATTTTGCGATTCCGGAGAAGCTGTCTTCCACTCATCCCCGGGAAAAACACCTCCAGACACCGGGCTGGCCAGGATCAGGGAAAAGAACAGAAAAACAGAGAGAATTGTTGATAAACACCTCGTTTTTGCTGCATCATTAGAATGTTCCATGGACAATCCTTATGGTTGATGATAATCGATTTCTCTACTCCCAATATTCCCCTGGTTCCCAAGCTCCAGCCTGGAACCATAAATACCTGTCGATACGTTTGAGCAAGTGCAACTTTTGGGTTGTGGGCATTGACCCGCCTTGCTTAACAGCTACTTTGTTCCTTATCGTAATATCTGTGACAAATCAACCTGCTCATTATAAAATATTTAAGTGATGATTCGAACCATAGAAAAATATCATCACATCAAGATTCGCTCTACCTTTCAAGACAGCAACTGATTACAATACATTTCTACCACTAAACCATGTCTGAGATGAAAACAAAAGATCACTCATGAAACACAAACCTGCATTTTCAGGCGATGTCATTGTACGATGGCTTTCCGACGGCCGGACCATGAAGCTGCTGGAAGATTTTTCCTTTGTGGATAAAAGGGGAGTCTCCTGGCTGGCCCCTGCCGGTTCCATCGTCGATGGCGCCAGTATCCCGCGGATCCTGTGGCCGGTTGTAGGCAGCCCCTTTGCCGGCAGATACAGACGGGCAAGCGTGCTGCATGATGTTGCCTGTCAGGAACGCCGTCGGCCCTGGAAAAAAGTGCACAAAATGTTCTACCAGGCCATGCGGGCCGATAACACGCCTAAAGCCCAGGCAAAGCAGATGTATAAAGTGGTCAGAATGTTCGGTCCCCGGTGGGACGAGGACGGCAACCAGCTGGAGATTATAATTAACAGCGATGACCTGTACCTGTGAATACAACAACACAGGCAAGAAGGAAATAGTTAAGCAGATACCCCTGAATATACCTGATTCTCTGGTTCAGATAATTAAGTTACCAGAGGAGGAAATATCAGTAAGATTGCATTTAGCGTTGGAAAACCTTTTCAACTCCAGTCGTAACAACAAGAAATATACAAAATAATTACTCCTGAGTATTTATTGACCAACTTATTAGGCGCCAGGCTCTGTGGGAGAACAGAATGTTTAGACAATATAGATCATTACCTGAAAAAAAGACTGGGCTTCTTCCCTACCCCGCTGGTTGCTCTTGATCGTCTCTCCGACCGGCTGGGTGGACCACGGATTTTGATGAAGCGTGACGATCAGACCGGACTTGCTTCCGGAGGAAATAAGGTACGCAAGCTGGAGTTTTTACTTGGTGAAGCACTTTCCCGGGGTTGTGATACGGTCATTACAGGTGGTGCGGCCCAATCCAACCATTGTCGGCAGACTGCAGCGGCCGCGGCTGCCTGCGGCCTGGAATGTCACCTGGTGCTGGGCGGAGAAGAGCCGGATGTTCTTGACGGAAACCTGTTGCTGGATGATCTGCTGGGCGGCCGGATTCACTGGAGTGGTGAATTCCGCAAGGGCGAAAAGATACCGGAAACTGTTGAGCAGCTTAAGTCTATGGGACGGACACCGTATGTCATCCCCTATGGCGGATCAAGCACCACCGGTGCTGTCGGTTTTGTGGAAGCCGTGGCTGAACTGGACAGACAGCTTGTGGAGCATGATACAACTTTCAGCCACGTGGTGTTTGCGTCCAGTTCCGGCGGGACCCAGGCCGGGCTGATTGTGGGCAGGAGCATCTTTGACCACCGATTTGAACTGATCGGTATAGGCATTGACAAGGGTGGGGCCGGGGATGGTCCGTTTGCAGATCATGTTCTGGAACTGGCGGCCGGAACTGCAGAACTGTTGGAGCTGGATGCTGATTTCCAGCTGTCTGATGTAGTTGTTCGCGAAGACTATCTTGGAGATGGCTACGGGGTTGTGGGTGATCTTGAACGCAGGGCAATCCGGATGACTGCTAAAACTGAAGGAATCCTGCTGGATCCGGTCTATACCGGACGGGCCATGGGCGGACTGATCGACATGATAGAGCGTGATGAGTTCAGCAGGAATGACAGGGTGCTGTTCTGGCACACCGGCGGATTGCCGGCTCTTTTTTCCTCTGCCAAAGAGCTGCAGAAATGAACGATGAGATTGCAACCACCAGCATACGGGACAGCTACATCGAATTATACAAAATCCTGAAGCGTGAAAACATGGCTGCCAGTGGAGGCGAGGCCAAGTATCTGATCAGCCAGGGAATGGTTCGGGTTAACGGGAAAATAGAGACCAGAAAACGAAGAAAGACCGTTGCCGGAGATGTGGTGGAATGCCATGGGGAACGGGTTATGGTGGTGAGTAAGAGAGGTGGAAAAAACGAATATTGAATATCCAACAAGGAATGTCGAATTACGAAGTTTTATTCATATTTTGTCGAGCAGTAGCGATACTGGTCACAAAAATAGAAATCAACTGATCAGTCTCATCCAACAACTCATCAAGTTTTGACTCTGGTTGTATCAGACCGGCTTTCACAATAATAAGCAGCCAGATTCTTGTTTCCCGTAATTCCTTCAGCCCAATTTTCAACTTATGAATAAAATCAGCTCGTGATTCTGCACTCTGCGCCTCTCCGTAATTTGGTGCAGGTAAAGTACCACTTCGAAGAAGCTGACCGGAGATATGAGTCCCGATTTTTGATTTTGGTAACGCGAATCAGCCGTCCGAATAACTCGAACGGCAAAGTCTATCAACCGTTCTTCAAGATCAAATGCCCTGTACTTCGACATTCATAATTCCCTGTTGGATATTCGATATTTTCCTTTCCTCAGCTGAGAAGCTTCTCCTGTGCCTCTTCATACCGGGCCCTGGTCTTGTCCAGGATTTCCTGCGGCAGTTTCGGTGGCGGAGGCTGCTTGTTCCAGTCAAGTGATGACAGGTAATCACGAAGGAACTGTTTATCAAAACTGGGCTGACCTTTACCCGGCTCATACTCATCCAGAGGCCAGAAACGGGATGAATCCGGGGTCAGGACCTCGTCAATGAGGATCAGTTCATCATCCACCATGCCGAGTTCAAACTTTGTGTCGGCAATAATGATTCCCTTGCTGCGGGCATACCCTGATGCCTTTGTATACAACCTGAGACTGATATCCGCCATCTTAGCCGCAATCTCCCTGCCGATAAGCTCCTCCATCCTGGCCAGGGAAATATTTTCATCATGCAGCCCCTGCTCCGCCTTGGTGGACGGTGTGAAAAGCGGCTCCGGAAACTTATCCGACTCACGCATGCCTGTGGGCAGTTCAAAACCGCATACTGTGGTATTCTTCTGATAGGCTGACCAGAAGGAGCCGGACAGGTAGCCGCGCACAATGCACTCAATGGGCATCACTTTGGTGCGGCGTACCAGCATGGAGCGGCCTTCAAGCTGATCACGGTACTGGTGGCAGACCTCCGGGTACTGATCAACATCGGCGGCAAGAAGGTGGTTGGGCACGATATCTGAGAGCAGATCAAACCAGAACAGGGAAATCTGCGTCAAAACCCTGCCCTTGCCGACAATGGGGTCATCCATAACCACATCATAGGCAGAGATCCTGTCGGTTGCGATCATGAGCAGCTTATCCTCATGACCGGGAATTTCGTACATATCACGAACCTTACCGCGATGCAGCAAATTCAGATCCGGCAGGTCGGTTCGGGTAACGGCATCTTTCATGGCAAAAGTCAGGTAAATGGTTAGGGGTTGGAGGGCTGGAGGTTAGAGGTCTGACAGGTAAAACGTTACGTTAAAAAGGGGGCTCCCCTGCTACCTTCGACCTCTCACCTGCATCCTGGAAAATTTTACAGATTCAGTTCTTTTTTCACTGCATCGATGACTGCATCACTGGTTATGGCTTCAACCGTGAGCAACAACCCTTCCTTCTCGTAAAAACCGATCAGGGGTGCGGTTTTCTCATTATAGGTGGCCAGGCGATGGCTGATCGCCTCTTCAGTCTCATCTTCACGCTGGACAATCTTTGAACCGCACTTGTCGCAGATTCCCTCTGTTTTTGGAGGATTTGATTTTACATTGTAGATTGCCTGGCAGTCAGGATTCTCACAGGTACGGCGGGTACAGAGACGATCCAGGATGATATCTTTAGGCACATCAATGTTGACTGCCTTGTCCAGGGTGATATTTAATCTGGCCAGCAGCTCTTTCAAGGCCTCGGCCTGGGGAATGGTCCGTGGAAAACCGTCCAGCAGGAAGCCCTTTTCACAATCCGGTTCCTGGAGCCTTTTTTCCATGATGCCCATGATCAGCGAATCAGGGACCAGATCACCACGCTTCATATAGCCTTCAGCTTCCTTGCCAAGTTCAGTGCCTGCCTGCACAGCACCGCGCAGGATATCTCCGGTTGAAATCTGGACAGACCCGTCTATTGCGGTCAACAGTTTTGCCACAGTGCCTTTGCCCGCACCAGGTGCACCAAGAAGTATCA
>CAZKBZ010000028.1:13427-23161 GCA_964551175.1 uncultured Desulfobulbus sp. | reverse complement strand
TCAAGGGATACCACCGTTCAATAATCAGGCTGCCGGCTGCACGCCGACAGCTATTACACTTCTTTTAAGAAGATCAGGCCAGAACCTTGTCCAGAGCCTTGGCGGTTTTAGTGGTAATGATCTCGTCTATATGATCCTTGGTCCAGACAGCATCCTTGCGCACAGCCTTGGTGGCGTTACCAAAGCTGATCCGCACCTTCTGGCTAGACACCACATCCAGAGCCTTTTGCAGACGCTCGTTCAGCTCATCACGGCTTAACCCCTCTGCTTCGCCCAGCGGACCAAGTTCTTTCATCTTTTCGGTAAACTGGGTTATCAGATTAACAAAACGGGAAGCCTCGGCAGCAGAGGCCCACTCCAGATCATATCGTTCCTTGCGGATTCCTACCTCTTCCAGCACTTTTCTTACCAGTGCATCCGCTCCCATTGCATCGTAATTACCAACCTGGTAATGGCATTCACCAAGTTGTCAGCCGCCGGTAAAAATACCGTCCGCACCTTCGATAAAACCGCGGATGATAAAAACCGGATCAACGCGGCCGGTGCACATCACCCTGATGGTTCGCAGGTTGGGGGGATACTGAAACCGGGACACCCCGGCTGCATCGGCTGCGGCATAACAGCACCAGTTACAGAGAAAACCCAGAATCTTGGGATTGAAATCTTCACTCATTCATCTACCTCGTTACAGTTCATCCTTTCGGAATGATCAGGGTTATATGATGGTATCCTGCAAGAGGATACCATCAACTGTTTCTTATAAAAACTACGCGACTTCTGCAGTTTCTTTTTCTTCAGCACCACCGAATGCTATAATCTGATCTGTAATCTGCTCGTTGGTAAACCCACCCATGGATATTGCAAAGGTCGGACAGTGACTTGAGCAGATTCCACAGGCCTTGCAGGAAGCGGCAATGGTATGTGCCTTGCGCTTCTTACCGACCTTGACCATCTCGATCGCACCAAAGGGACAGAGGTTGACACACAGGGTGCAGCCGATACAGGTGTCCTGATCCACCTTGGAAACGATGGGATCCACGGTAACCGATCCCTTGACCAGAGGTATAGCGGCCTTGGCCGCAGCTGCCTGAGCCTGCGCAATGGTTTCGTCAACGGGCTTGGGACCATGGGCCAGACCGCAGACAAAGGCACCGGACACCGAAAGTTCCACGGGACGCAGCTTGACATGCGCTTCCAGGAAGAAATTATCACTGGTGAGCGGCACTTTGAGCAGCTTACTGATATCCTCGGTTCCGTCGGAAACAATGCCCACGGAAAGAGCTACCAGATCCGGAGTAAGATCCATTTCCTCCTGCAAAAGTGAATCAAAAAACTTCACATGCAGCTTTCGGCTCTTCTCATAGACTTCCGGTTTGTTGTCCAGATCATATGGTATGAAAACAACTCCCTTGAGGCGAGCCTCACGATATGCATCCTCGGCATACCCGTAAGTCCGCATATCACGATACAGGACAATAACCTGGGAAGCCGGGTTCAGCTCCTTGATCTTGAGAGCATTTTTCACTGCATGATTACAGCAGACCTTGGAACAGTAATCAAGATCATCGCCGCGGGATCCGGCACACTGGATCATAACGATTGAATCAGGTGCACGGTTCTTGGCCTTGCCGGCCAGACGTTTTTCAAGTTCAGACTGGGTAAGAACCTTTTTACTCTCTTCAAGCAGGTAGCCGCCGGGACGATGCTCGTACCCTCCGGTGGCCAACACGACCACACCATGATCAATGGTATGTTCTTTTTTCGACTTACCGGTGCCGGTGGCAACAACAGATGCAAAATTACCAATAAAGCCGGAGAAATCCACGAGCTCTGCATTGGTCATCACATCAATTTTCTTAGACTTCTTGACCTTGCTGACCAGGTCTTTCAGTTTAGAAGCCGTTTCCGTTGCATCAAGGGTGTGATTCAGTGAACCAAGGCTGCCGCCCAGGGTTTTACTCTTTTCAATCAGCACCGAACCAAAACCCTGTTCAGCAAGCGTCAGGGCAACGGTCATGCCGGCTATACCTGCCCCGATAATCAAAGCCTTGGGAGTCACGGGCACAGTCTGTTCCGGCAGAGGTTCAAGATCCCTGGCCTTGGCAACCGCCATCCGCAGCAGATCCTCTGACTTTCTGGTTGCCTCATCCGGCTCACCGGCATGGACCCAGGAACACTGGTCTCGAATATTAACCATTTCAAAGAGGCAACGGTTCAAGCCCGCATCCCTGAGTGTCTCCTGGAAGAGCGGTTCATGGGTGCGGGGAGAACAGGCAGCAATAACTACCCGGTTCAGGTTGTGTTCTACGATCCGTTCTTTCAAAGTCTCAACCGCATCTGCTGAGCAAGAGTAGAGAGAGTCGGTATGGTAGACAACACCCTCCATATCAGCCACGGAGTTCTCAACCTTGTGTACATCAACGGTTGAAGCAATATTGATTCCGCAATGGCAGACAAAGACACCAATACGGACCTCATCCTCCATTGGTTTTTCTTCAGGATAGGTTTTGTGGATAATTCCCTGGCCCCGCTGCTTTTCAAGCATACCGGCAATAATACCGGCAGCTGCAGAGGCCTGGGTAACGGACTCGGGAATATCCTTGGGTCCCTGGAAAGCACCGGCCACAACCACGCCTTCACGGTTGGTCAGCAGCGGATCAAAAACCTCGGATTTGGCAAAGTTATAGTTGTTCAACTCAATGCCGGTGATGTCGGCAATACCCTCGGCATCCTTGGGTGATTCCAGTCCTACGGACAGGACAACCATATCAAAAGACTGGAACTCATGCTTTCCGTCAAGGGTGGCATAGGTCAGCTTGAGTTGATTGTTCCACGGAGTAACACCTGCGACCTTTGCCCGGACAAACTTGATTCCCATGGCCTCGGCCCGTTGCTGCGCCTTGTCAAAATCCTTGCCCTGGGTCCGGATATCCATATAGTAAATGGTGATCTCAACTTCAGGATCATGTTCCTTCACCACCAGGGCCTCTTTGATGGCATACATGCAGCAGACCGATGAGCAGTAGCCGTTGTCACATCCGAGATCACGTGATCCCACGCACTGGATAAAAGCCATGCTCTTGGGGTGACGACCATCGGAGAAGCACTTCACTTCGCCGACGAATGGACCGGAAGCCGATGTCATGCGCTCCAGTTCAACAGAAGTAACGACGTCGGGATGCTGGCCATAGGAATACTTGGCAAGCGTCTCCTCGCCTATCCTGCCGAAACCTGGAGACAACACAACCGCACCGACCTTCAACTCAAGATCTTCCGGCTGCTGGTTGAAATTAATGGCATGACTCTGGCAGACCGGAACACAGATCTGACAGGTTTCATAATTCACGTACATACAGGCCGAGGGGTCAATATAATACGTGGCCGGTATCGCCTGGGCATAATCAATGTGGATAGGACGGGTTATGGACAGTCCTTCATTGTACGGATCCACAAGGTGCTTGGGGCAGTACTGGGTACAGAGCCCGCAGGCAGTACAGTTTTCAGCATCAATGTAGCGGGGACGCTGAGTAATCTTAACGGTGAAATCACCTGGCTTTCCTTCCAATGACTTAAGATCAGCATTGGTGAGCATCTCGATGTTTGGAGACCGACCGGCCTCTACCAGCTTAGGCGCGAGTATTCAAAGAGAGCAGTCATTTGTTGGAAAGGTCTTGTCCAGTTGAGACATAACTCCGCCGATAACTGGCGATTTCTCCACCAGGTAGACGTAGTAACCAAGCTCAGTCAGGTCAAGGGCAGCCTGTATTCCGGCAATACCGCCACCGACGACCATTACTGATCCGGCCCTATGTTCCATTCCTTTTCCCATTACAATCTCCAGTGTAATATTACTAAGTTATGTGTATCTGCATCTCCACACAACGTGTGGACACGAGCTACTACCTAACAGCTACTTAAATCAATGTGCAACGCTACAACTCAAATCTTTACCAGTTCAATCTTTTCAACTTTGATCGCACAGACCTTGGCCTCGGCAATCTTGCATTTTGGATCCAGGGCATCATTGGTCAACAGATTGGCTGCCGCCTCCCGGTAATGAAAGGGAATAAATACCAGCCCCCTGTTCACCCGGTCGGTTACACGCACCGGCAACTCTATGGTGCCGCGGCGCGAAGATGCACGCACAACTTCATTATCTTCTACTCCCAGGTTTTCAGCATCATCTGGATGCATTTCCACGTAAGGAGAAGGAGCCGACTCTTCCAGAACCGGCGAACGTCTGGTCATGGAACCTGTATGATACTGGTACAATACACGGCCCGTGGTCAGCACCAGAGGATAGTCATCATCGGGCAGCTCTTCCGGTCCATTCCAGGTAATTGCCGACAACCAGCCCTTTCCCCGCGGAAAACCGGCGATATGCAGAATCGGTGTACCAGGATGATCAGGCTCGGGACATGGCCAGCAGAGGCCTTCTTTTTCCAGCCGTTCAAAACTCATACCCTGCATTGCAATCCAGCAACGTGTAATCTCATCAAAAACTTCAGAGGCAAACGGAGGCACGGCATGATAAAACGGATCCGCAGTTCCCTGATAGTCCAGCTGTTCCCCCTGCATCCTGCTGCTTACCATGTTGATAATGGACAGATCATCCAGAGCCTGACCCGGTGGGGGTACTGCCCGTCGAACCATCTGGACCTTGCGTTCCGTGTTGGTAAACGTCCCGTCTTTTTCCGCAAAAGAAGCCGCCGGCAACACTACATCGGCAAGTTCAGCTGTCTCTGTCAGGAAAATATCCTGTACGACCAGACACTCAAGGTGCTCAAAGGCCTTGCGGGCATGCTCGATGTTGGGGTCACTGATAATCGGGTTTTCACCCATTATCCACATCCCGGCCAGACGCCCATCAAGAATGGCATCAGGCATTTCCGTTGCCACAATACCCGGTGTGCCGGACAGTGATGTTCCCCAGATCTCTTCAAATTTTGCCCGGGCCGTGTCATCACTGCAGGGCTGGTAACCTGGAAAAACGGTCGGGGCACATCCCATGTCACTGGCACCCTGGACATTATTTTGACCGCGGAGCGGGTTGAGACCAGCACCGGATTTGCCCAGGTTTCCGGTAATCATGGCCAGGTTGGCCAGGGAACAGACATTGTCGGTACCGGACGTATGCTGGGTAATGCCCATGGTGTAAAAAATACCGGCCCGGTCTGCTTTGGCGTACGTTCGTGCTACCTTTTCAATAACTGGTGCCGGGACTCCTGTAATCTTTTCAGCCCACTCCGGTGTACACTCGGATACAGCCTCTTTGAAAGCATCAAGATTCTCAGTCCGCTCAGCAATGTATTCCCTGTCCTCAAGGCCATCGCGCAGAATAACATGGCACATGGCGTTAATCAGGGCACCATCTGTTCCGGGCCGCTGCTGCATCCACACCTCTGCTGAATCACAGAGTTTAATCCTGCGCGGATCAGCAACAAGAAGCGTAGCCCCCTTCTTTACAGCCTGCAGCATCCGCAGACCGATAATGGGATGTGTTTCCGTTGTATTGGAGCCGATCACCAGCATGACCTCACAGTCAGCTATACTGTTAATGCCGTTTGTCATCGCTCCGGAGCCAAGGACTGTGACCAGACCGGTCACCGTTGGACTGTGTCAGTATCTGGCACAGTGGTCAATATTATTGGTCCCTATCCCCGCTCTGAAAAATTTCTGGAAAGCGTAATTTTCCTCTGTTGTACATCGTGCCGACGATAAGCCGGCAAGAGCATCAGGGCCCTTTTCTTTCACAATCTTTGAAAAAGACCGGACCATGAAATCAAGTGCCTCGTCCCAGTCAACTTCCACAAGATCCATACCTTTCCGCCTGCGGATCATGGGCTTTGTCAGCCGGTCGGGATGGTGAATAAAATTATGGCCGAAACGACCCTTGACGCAGAGATCACCATAATTAGGGGCGACATCGGGATCTGCGTTCACCTCCATGACGGTATGGCCCTTGACCTTGAGAATGATCTGGCAGCCTGTACCGCAGTAAGGACAGGTTGTACGAATCTCACGAACCTCTTCCGACTGAATGGGCACAATACGATTCTTCTTGTTCAGGGCGCCGGTGGAACAGTTGTCAACGCATTTACCACAGGATACGCAGTTTTCATTGAACTCGATTGCAAGTCCGACCGGTCGACCCTTGTCATCAAGGGAATCGGACCTGACGGTAATTGCATCATATTGACAGGCCCGTTCGCAGCGACCGCAGAAAATGCACTTGTTGCGATCAACAATGATGGCCCGATGACTTTTATCGATGGGATACAGAGGTTCCGTACCCATCCCGGTCTTGTTGAGGTTGATACCAAGTTCAATGTCCAGTTTTTTCAGGTTGCATCGATCATAGGCTGTACAGCCGCAGGATAGACATCGCTCTGCCTCGCGACGAGCCTGTTCCTCGGTGAATCCGAGCCTGACCTCTGAAAAATTACCGGCAAAGGATTCGGGCAGCTTTTCTGCCATTTTGCCGCGCAGCTGCACATCAATGGAATCAAAATTTTTCAGAGAAACATTCTTGAACGTCCGGCCACGGTTGAAATTAAAACGACTGTCAGCCGGATCCTTTTCAGTACCCATGACATAGGCATTAATACTGTTTGCAGCCCTGCGTCCTGAAACAACCGCCTGAATCACGGACTTGGAACCGGTTGCAGCGTCGCCGCCGGCAAAGACACCGTCAACACTGGTCTGGGAACTTCGCGGATTGACGTCAAACATGCCCGAGGATTTCACCTTCAGCTGTACTTCCAGTTCTCCACCGGCTACTCCACCCTTGACAGCCTTCTGACCAAGGGAAGAAACGACCGTATCAACAGCCAGTACATTGGTGTAATCGGCTATGGGCTCATACGTTGGTTTGCCCCGTTTGTCAGGTTCGCCAAGTTCCATCCTGGTCAGATCAATTTTCAGACGGGTTGCCTGATCTGAACTGCTGTTGACAGCAAGGGGGGATGCCATGAACAGAAACTGAACACCTTCCTTTTCAGCTTCCAGGACATTGCGTTCATGGGCAGGCATCTCATTCCTGCCTCGGGGATAAACGACTGTTACCCGTTCAACACCGTAACGTATGAGTGAGCGGGCAACCTCCATCGCAATATTGTTGCCCCCGATCACTGCTGCACTTCTGCCCAGATCAAGTTTCCTGCCCTCGTTCACCATGCGCAGAAATCTGACCGCCGTATAGACGTTTTCAGTATCATTGCAGGGAACATCCAGAGGCTTGTCTATGGTTGCCCCGATACCGATGAAAGTGGCATCAAATCCCTGGTCTTTTAAATCCTGGAGCGTAAAATCCTGACCCCAGCGCTGGGAAAGTCGAATATTCACACCCATGCGCAGGATGGTGTTGATCTCGTAATCTAGAATTTCAGGGGGAATTTTATAGTCAGGGAAACCATAGCGCAGAGCACCGCCGAGTTTAGGTGCTGCCTCAAAAATAGTGACATCATGGCCTCTGCGGGTCAGGAACCATGCTGCGGACAGGCCCGCCGGACCACCGCCGATTACGGCAATTCGCTTGCCGGTGGGTTTACCCCTGGGAACTTTAAGGTCAATCTCATGGCTCATGCACCAGTCGGCGGCAAAGCGCTTGAGATGGTTAATGGCTACCGGCTCATCAACGATGTGACGACGGCAGCGTGTTTCACAGAAACGCGGGCACACCCGGCCGACGGAAAAAGGAACCGGATTGCGTTCCATGATCAAGCGCAGGGCTTCTTCATACTCACCCCTGGCAATGTGCGCAATATAGCCCTGTACGTTTATCTGACCAGGACAGGTCAGATTGCAGGGGGCCTTGCAGTCACCGTAATGGGTCGCTGATACATCAGCAAGACGTTGCTGCCGGTGAGCGATTACCGCTTCAGAACTCGTCAGGATTTCCATTCCGTCACTGACGGTTGCCACACAGGCTCGAAACAATCCCTCTGTTGCCAGGCTTGATTTCAGTCCACAGGCTGCAGCGTTGACGATCTCCACCACGCAGATCTCGCATGGATTTTTGGAGATCGTATCCTTGATATAACAAAGCGTTGGAATGGTAATATCAGAACGCTTAGCCACCTCAAGGATGGTTAACCCTTTCTCAGCAACAATCTCGTTGCCGTCTATATTAACTGTAACTGTGGACATGTTAAATAGGGGTTAGGGGTTAAAGATCAGCCTGCAGACTGTATGCTGCAGGCTCTATAGGAGCATAAAACTCCTTCAGCCTGACAGCCTACAGCCTGAAAAGCTACAGCGAAACTGCTCAACCTGCCGGTTTCCACTCCTTAAGGAATGCCGGCAGATGACCGGCCTCCCGTGGACCAATAGTAATGGTCCAGTCGGGCAGTTCTTCTTCCAGCTCACCCTTAATAGTGGCAAGATAACCCGGAATAATCAGCTCACGATGCTTAACCTTGTCGGCAATTCCGGATTTATTGACAAAGACAGCGATGAGATCGGCACCAAACTTGCCTGCGGCCCAGGCGGTAAGAACCGAAAGACCTTCCGTATCCTTGATAAGCAGCCAGCTCGGAACCTTGGAACCCTCGATCTCGCCGGAAACAATAAAGTAGGTAAGAGAGAAGTTACAGGTAATGAGAACCGGTGAGTTTTCATCGGGACCGGAGATGGGATAGATGTCTTCCTCAACAACCATGGGCCGTTGGGGATCTGTGAAGATATTCAACTGTTCCAGCAGCAGCGGGAAGAGCGTTTCACCCTGGATATCGGAAAAAACGGTGATAGCGGCATACTTGGCCATCAGCACAGAACCGATCATTGCCTCCACCATCAGATCATCAGCCATCTCGCAGGGAAAGGTGATGGTCGGGAAGCCAAGGGCTTTAAAACGCTCCTTGATGGCTGCTCGCCTGGCGACAATATTATCCTCATAGGATGCACGAAGGGTGCGGGCACCGGTATCAATGACCATATCCTTGACACCAGCTGCTATCAGTTTATCAGCGGTCTCAACAAGATCATCCATATTCTTGCCCTTCACACCGATTACACAGCCGGTATCATTGGCAAGAGCGGCAAAGTCATCTACGCTGTCAGCGGTCGCCCCGTAGAGCAGCGGTTTATTCTCTCCACAGGCCTCAGCACCGGCCTTCAGGGCATCGACATTATCACTCATCAGGATAATGGCCTGCTGGGGAGCCATCTCAAGGACCTTTTTGGCCATTGCGGCCAGATCACCGCCACCGGCATCTTTAACAGCTACCAGGTTGTTGCGCATCATGATCCCGACGCGCTCAATCACGATGTCATTGGCACGTTTGAGCTTACCGTCAACCGAAGCTTCATCTTCATCGGTTGAAATCAGGACAGCGATACCGGTCTGATGCTCAAACCGCTTATCATGACGATACAGACAGGTTTCACCGCCGGCCACGAACTCGGCATCACCGCTACCGATTTTGATGGTACGGATAGGAGGAGCATTGGCAGCGCCTATGGTTTCCTTTGCCTCTTCACTCACGTAGGGGCAGGTTTCGATCTCGGCTTGACCTGCAGCCACTTTCATAGCAAAAGCAAGGCAGGTCGGGATACTGCACTCGCCACAGTTTGTCTTGGGCAGCATCCCTAAAATCTGTATACCGGTTAACGCCATTGTCTGTCCTCCTTAAGCGTATCGCAAACGCGGCTCAACACGCTGCCGCAAATTAACAACATTGTACACTAATTAATACAACTGATTGATTCATCAACCACCTGCTGCACTGCAGCAG
>CAZKBZ010000028.1:0-13327 GCA_964551175.1 uncultured Desulfobulbus sp. | reverse complement strand
TGCAGCAGGTGGTACAGAGTCATTCAATCAACTGTCAGCCAATTGCTTCGTCCATCTCCAGGGCAGGATGACCTTTCTCCTTCAGGAAGGCAATGATCTCTTCCTCGGTGGTGCCCTGCTCTTCGGTGGCAATCATGTCAAAAAGTTCCGGCATGCCGATATCTTCGCATACTGCTTTCAGTTTATCGGCAATCTCATCCTTCAGAATCTTGGGCAGCCATACTACACGTTTGATACCACCCTCAGCCTTGAACAGTTTTTTACTGGTCATATAGTGCTTGGAAACACCCATGAACCCGGGAGTCTGCATACCACCACCGGCCATACCGGCTAGTGTGGTGAACTTCATTCCCGAAGGTGTCATGCCCATGTAATCACGGTTGACGACCATGATTCCGTTACACTGGGGCAACATGGCGGCAATGGCCTCAAAACAACCACAGGCGGTCATGGGGTTATTCATCAGGGAATAACAACTGACCTCCTCAACCGCACCACGGGATGCCTGTTTCACAAACTCGTTGATACCGACATAGTAACCATTGTTCTCATCCGTGCATTCGCCCTTTTCAACAGGCTGGTTGGGGCCGGTCGGGTTGATCTGGTAGGATGCCTTGCCGTCCAGCCAGTTGTAGGCGCCGCACATACCGATCCGCTCAGGAGTGATGATACATACATGACTGGGAGCAAAGGACTGGCAGAGAGTACATGAGTAGAAGACGTCTTCCGACTCATCCGTCATGGAACCAAGACGCAGATCACGTTCGTTGTAGACCTGCTTGGCTATCTCCATGACTTCATCTACCTTTTCCTGCTCTGTAAAGATCTTGACCTGAACCTTATCAAGAATGGCACCGAACTCCTGATGCAGCTTACCGTGCAGAACAACACCCAGATGCTTGAGGGAGAATCCTTTTTCAATTGCACCCTTGCCAACGCGTATCCACATGATATTACGCTGGCCGATATGCATGATGCCCTGAATGTAATTCATCAGATGATGGAACTGCCGCTCAAGGATAGGCTCAAAATCAGACTGCATTTCGCGGCCTGCAACCTCGACGAGGATACCGATTGGCAGATTCTGACCTTCCTCAATATCAGACATGTCCGGACCTTCCAGGGTGACAAGACCGTCTTCAACCTCATCCATTTCCTTGGAGATCAATACCTCGACACCGGTTGTCCGGCCACCGCCCATCTCCATGTACAGGTCGTCCTTACGGATACGCTCACCCTCAAAGGCAGGACCGAAGGACATGGGAATATCAATCTTGGAAACTGTGACCTTCAGACCACGAACCTCAATGGCCTTCTGAACAAATTCATCGTGGGGAACCTTGGAAACGACATGCTCGTAGGTACAGATACCCGTGGGCAGAATCTCCGGAATATCGTAATCGGAAATAGTCGGGAAACCCCAGTTGATGGCTCCGGCCGCATTGGCATACCATTCATCGGATACCTCGCCAAAAGCCATGACAAAAGCAAAGGTACGATCCTTGTTATAGATCAGGTTCTCTTTATAGTCGCCGGGTTTCACGCCACCAAAGGCAAGGGCTACACGGCAGGCAAAACCGATGGCAAAAACTACTGAGGTGTAGGTATCACCAAAGGGAACAAGCCGGGTGTTCCAGCCGACCTGTACATCCTGTGCCACCAGCTGCTCTGCCATGTTCTTTCCGTTTGTCGAGCGGGCATGCATGAAGATATACAGATTCTTCTCCTGCAGCTCAAGGGCGATCTTGGCAGCCGTCTCATCGTCATCCGGTCCACCGACAATGGCAGCAAATCCGGGAGCAGAACCGTCAACAAACTCTACACCACGTTTACGGAAGACAACGTCGTCCGCAGCACCGAGCCACAGGTTCTCAGCTGTGGGGTCCTCTGTCTTGGTGTAGAAATTCGGTTCATTGAGATAGCGGATTGCCTCATACATCTCTTCGGCAAAGTAGGTGGCCATACCGGCATCCAGTGCAGGAGCCAGATAAGGCAGCCAGATATCTTCAGTAACAATTGCGGGCAGCAGTTTGCGGCATTCCTTGAAAATATCCTCCATGTCGCCAAGTTTTTCCACCTTGGCTCCGAGCATGGAATAGATGATGGGCAGAAAGTAGGCTGTATTTGGAAATTCAACAGCCTGCTCCGGTCCATATTTTTTTATGGCCTCCTCATACGATTCTTCAGCCATATCCACGATTTTCTGGGCGCCACGTACAGCTGCAGAACAGATAATCTTCGACATTTAAATAACTCCCTTTATGTATATCAGTTAAGCAAAAATGTTATATATCCTGAACCCATTATCAGCCCATCAGGCCGTTAATGAGAGATTTTGTCATGTTGATTGCCTTGGGATGGCGCATAACCAGCACCTCGCCACCGGACATCAGCATACAGGTGGCGGTCATAACTTCCATCATTATGCCGCGCTTCTCCTGGTCACCCAGCATGTCATCAGTAGGCAGACCCACTTCCTTGGTCTTCCATACTTCACGACCCAGGTTACAGATGATCGGCACCTGCAGTTTTTCATCCTGCTGGGTAAGCGCTGCAAAACGGATACGCTCCATGACTGAATAGGTATATTCTATACCATAGCCCAAGGCGCCGATGGACGGATCCATTAGTACGGTATCAAGAGATACACCCAGATTTTCCAGCAGAATATTGAGCTGCTTGGCCAGATTGACATCAATGGGCGAAGCGGCGACAATGGGATGCTGAAAAGCCATGGCCGTTGCACCGATTGCACGGTAGTTGGCGTCTTCCAGCGGAGCCAGACACACCTTCTTATCGCCGATAAGGGAGGTCACTTCACGCAGGGTCTCGGTATCCTTTTCGGAGTTACCACAACCCCAGACGATTATAGGCACATCCACGGCTTCAATAACTGCAGCTGCATCCTTGGCAGCATCTGATGATGAGCGATCCTCGCCATTGGGATCCGTGCCGATCAGCCAGATATTGAGTGCGTCGGCACCATACTCATCAACACATTTCTTGGCCCAGTCCACCGGACTGTCCATGACATCATCAAAGTACTGGCTCAGGGTGTCTGGCCATTCCGGACGTACATCCAGAATCTCCATGGCCACCAGCGGCTTGTGTTTCATCTCACCTTCAAAGAGATAAAACGGCATGGATGTCGAACCGCCCACGGTGATGGCATTATCGCCATTGCCCAGGGTGACCTCACGGATTGCACCGGAATAATCCTGAGCATAGGCCGATGCAGGTACCTTGGTAACCCGCTCGGCAAACGGTGTCTCACCGGTGGCAAGTTCAGGGACATCAAGCCCGGCAGGAGCTGCCTTGGCAGGAGCAGGTTTAGCTGCTTCAGCTTCCTTGGCTTCTGCCTCTTCCTTTGCCTTGGCCTCAGCTTCCTCTTTGGCTTTGGCCTCTGCCTCTGCTTTTGCCTTGGCTTCAGCTTCAGCCTTGGCTTTGGCCTCCGCTTCTGCTTTTGCCTTGGCTTCTTCATCAGCCTTCTTCGCTTCAGCAGCTTTTGCAGCTTCTGCTTCCTTGGCCTTGGCTTCTGCCTCTGCTTTTGCTTTAGCTTCAGCTTCAGCCTTGGCTTTTGCTGCCTCCTCTGCCTTTGCCACAGCATCATCTTCTACTGCCGGCGGAGCCGGGGGAGCAGGAGGTGCTGCAGGAGGAGCTGGTTTCGCGGCAGGAGCAGCTGGTGCAGCCGCAACAGTCACTCCAGGCTCACGTTTCAACACATTCTCCGCACCGGCAAAATTGAGCAGTGCATCAAACTGATCATCACTGAGTCCGTAAGCTCTTTTCAAGGCCTCAAGACCCTGCGTCAAAGACTCCAACGCCATCAGGCGCTCTTTTTCATTCATCGCATGTTCTCCTGCATCATCAGCGGCTATTGCAGCAGTTTCAGTCGTTGTTACAACCGGTTCAGCACCGGTCGCAGATATCTCTTCAGCTTGCTTGCGGGCATCTGCAACAATTTTTTCAGCTTCAGCCCTGGCCTTGGCAACGAGTTCCTCAGCTGCAGCAGTATCAGGTACCGCCACAGGCTCAGCTTCTGTTCTGACCTCAATTGTTTCTTCAGCTGGTTTTTCTGTCACTACAGTCGGTGCAGCGACATCTTCAAAAACAGGACGCGGCAGCAGCCCGGCTTTCTCACAGATCTCGGCAACAGCCTCTTCCCACTCAATGGCCATGACATGGACTCCTGCCACGCCATCAATCTCTTTAACCTGGTTGATAATATCAACACAGATATTGATCCCTTCCTGTGGTTTATCCTTTGCACCCTTCATCCGGTTGATGACCTCATCGGTCACATCCATACCCGGCACAAATTTTTTCATGTACCTGGCCATACCAAGAGATTTGGGAGGTGTCACACCGGCAAGAATATATGCTTTTTCAGGAAGTCCCAGATCCCTGGCCATTTCCATGAACTTTGCAAACTTCTCAACGTTGTAGATTATCTGAGTCTGGATAAAATCAGCGCCGTTGGTAATTTTCTTGCCCATACGCACGGCACGAAATTCGAAAGGATAGGCAAAGGGGTTGGCAGCGGCTCCAAGAAACAGTTCCGGAGAACTTCCCTTGATCTCCTCGCCGCACTGGAATTTCTTTTTATCCCGCATATCCCGGACCATGCCGAGCAGCTGAATGGAATCCATGTCAAAGACACCCTTGGATCCCGGGTGATTACCAAACTTCTGATGGTCACCCGTCAGACAGAGCAGGTTCTTCAACCCCATGGCGGAAGCAGCCAGGATATCCGACTGCATTCCGATCCGGTTCCGATCACGGCAGGTCATCTGGATAACCGGTTCCACGCCCTCGGACTGCGCGACAAGACCGGCACCAATGGACGACATCCGGACAATAGCTGTCTGACAGTCGGTTATATTGACCGCATCAACCTTGCCTTTGAGGATTTTCGCCTTTTTCCTGACCACCTCTGGGTCACTGTTCTTTGGCGGTCCAAGCTCACCGGTTACGGCAAATTCACCGCTTTTGAGCACCCGCTCCAAATTGCTCCCCGATTTCATTGATCCTCCTTTACTGATCCACCACTACCGGTAGAAATAATATTTATACAGCAAATTTCAGCAAGATCCGCGCAACACAACGTACCGGTATGATTCCTGGCGAGATCATACCGGTTCACGAAATATTACCGAGTTAATTAATGAGGTGCACCTTCTCCTCCACAGCCTGCACCGGGCAGAGCCGAGCCAGCCTCAAGTTCACGACGCATGGCCATATCCATGAGTACCCGTTCCTTCTTCTTGTTGATTCCCAGGGCCTCACGCTTTTCGTCAATAGCGGCTATCATGGCATTAGCAAGATCAAGAGGATCGCTTTCCACACCCCAGCAGGCACCATACTCTTCTTTGAGTCCATTCAGGATAAACTCTGAGAATTTCTTGGAGCCTTCCACAGGTAAATTCTGGAAAATGACATGGGCGCCGCTGGTCACAAAGTACTGACCAATGGCAATTGCCTTCTCACTCATCCAGAGCGGTGCGGAACCGACGGCAGGCAGCTCGGAGATATCATCACCAAGGCCGCCCTCTTCCACCATCGCGGTGAGTGCGATCAACAGGCGGGAGTTGTCAACACAGGAACCCACATGCAGTACAGGTGGAATACCCACTGTTTCCAAAACCGAACGCAGACCCTCGCCGGCATACTCTGTAGCTGCTTCAGGCCGCATCAAACCGCGACGGCCAAGTGCCTGGGCAGCACATCCTGTGGCCAGAACAAGGACATTATTTTTGATCAGATGCTTGGCAATGGTAAAATGGACATCATCCTGATGTTTGTAATGCTCACAACCTACCAGGGCTGCAATACCACGGATACGGCCATTAATAATGTTATCATTGAGCGGCCGATATGACTGACGGAACCGACCGCCAAGCATATAGTTAACGGTCTCATGGGAGAAGCCGACAACTATATCAAACTTGTCATCCTTGGGAATAAAGTATTCGCCGCGCTTCTTGAAATTATTAACAGCATGCCTCAGGATTTCCTTGGCCGACTCATAGGCGTTGTCCTCGTCAAACTGAATATGGATGCCGTCTGGCATCTTGGCCCGGTAGTTGGTGGTAATAATATCGGTATGTTTTTCCTTCACAACCTGGGCAACCGACTGCATGACGCACTGTACGTCAACGACCATGGCCTCGATAGCGCCGGTGGCCAGTACCATCTCCTGCTGGATAAAGGAGCCTGCAACCGGAATACCGCGACGCATCAGGATTTCGTTTCCTGTACAGCAGACACCGGCAAGGTTGATACCCTTGGCGCCGACTTTTTTAGCCAGGGCCAGCAATTCCTCGTCTTCAGCAGCAAGACAAAGCGACTCGGCCAGCAACGGCTCATGACCATGCACACTCACATTAACCATATCCTCACGCAGCACGCCAAGATCAATAATTGAACGTTTGGGTACCGGGGTGCCGAACATGATATCGGTCAGTTCGGTGGAGAGCATGGAAGAACCCCAGCCATCTGCAAGCGAGCAGCGTGCGGCCTGTTTCATGATGTTCTTATATTCCTGATCAACACCGATATGGGTGCGATGCATCATTTCAACCACTTCCCGGTCAATACCGCGGGGTGCAACACCCTTTTCCTTCCAGATCTCCTGCTGCTTTTTGGGAGCCCGCTTGATCATGTACAGGGATCCTTCCTGCTGACCGAACTGGGCAAGGGCTTTCTCGCCTAGCTCAAGGGCTATTTCATTCTTATCTCTGCCCTCAGTTTCAATCTCAAAAATCTTGGCAAGCTTGTGCAGCTTCTCCACATCTTTGATCTCGTGCGGTGTTTCACCCTTGGCTGTGGCAATAAAGCCACGCACCATTTCACGGGCATGATCAGTATGGGCCGACGTGCCGGCTGCCACCATGCGGGCAAAGTTACGGGCCGCAACCGTATCTGCGGTTGCACCGCAGACACCGATCATGGCATCAACCCCGTCAATAATCTGGCAGGGACCCATGTTACAGATTCGACAACAGGTGCCGCCGGAACCGAACAGACAGGCGGACATACCGCGGTCCTCAATACGGTCATAGGCGGTACGAACCTTCTTGGCAAGATCCTGGTTAAGCAGATCCAAAGTAGATCTACCGGTTATATCATTACAACTTTCACATCCTTTAACTTTCGCCATTATCAAGTCTCCTTAAATAGAGAAGTCTTCAAGTAACTGTCCGAGATCTCCGGACACTGTTTGTATATAATTTACGCCAGCCCGGCAAACTGCTTTGCAGACTGTACGGTATTCTTCATAAGCATGGTAATGGTCATCGGGCCGACACCACCGGGTACGGGAGTGATGGCTGCGGCCTTTTCCTTGACCGAATCAAACTCCACATCACCGGCCAGTATCGCCTTGCCTGACTCTGATTTACCTATTCTGTTGACACCGACATCTATGACAACGACACCTTCTTTCACCTGGTCGCCTTTAATCATGTTGGGAACACCCGCGGCCACGACCAGGATATCGGCCCGCTTGGTATGAAAATCCATATCCCTGGTACGGGTATGACAGAGAGTAACGGTAGCATTGCCGCCTTCACGTTTCTGGAGCATCAGGTTGGCCACAGGCTTGCCCACGATGTTGGAGCGACCGACAATAACAACCTCGGCACCTGAGGTTTCAACCCCGGTACGCTGCAGCAGTTCCAGAACCCCGTGCGGGGTGCAGGGCAGGAAACACCGTTCACCGATCACCATCTTTCCCACATTCACGGGATGGAAACCATCCACGTCCTTGTCCGGATCAATGGCATACAGCACTTTGGCTTCATCAATATGCTTGGGCAGCGGCAACTGAACAAGGATACCGTGAATTTTTTCGTCTTTATTATACTTATCTACCAGAGCCAGCAAATTTTCCTCGCTGGTGTCGGCATCAAGAGTAACCTGTTCTGAATGAATGCCCAGGGCATGGGCTGTTTTATTCTTGGCTGCTACGTAGGATTGGGAGGCGGGGTCTACTCCGACCAGGATGGTAACCAGGCCGGGAACGAGATTATGTTTTTCTTTAAGTTCTGCTACTTCAGCTTTCAGTTCTTCACGAATTGCCTTTGCAGTTTCCGTTCCGCTGATAATTTTAGCACTCATAGATATAGACTCCTTAAATTGCCCGCATGCTGGTTGACAGTACGGGCTGCCCGTAAAAAACCGGCTCAAAAAAACAGCCGGTCACCCTGAATGTGAACAAATAAAGATTATCTTTAATCAGTAAAAATTATCCTATGATTAAATTTTATTGAAACATATATCAAATTGTTTTTTTTTTCAAGCAGAATTCGCGAAGATATTTGAGTTGCATTTCATGGCAAGGTTTTATTTTCCATACATGAAAATGAAAAAATTTACCATATAAAAAATGTTTCATTCTCCCTGTTCAAATAGCGACGGGCTGAACCAGCCATTTTTCCACAGGTAGCAGCATGTCGCTGATAACCAGGAACGATTTTTCTCTCTTGACATTCATGCCACAAAGTGGGTAAATTTACAGGATAATAATTCATATTTTTTTAACGTTACCACTTAAAAGGAGGTTAAATAACAAGATCTTCGGTACTATTAAAGTCATCAAATCCTGAATTTTTTCAGGATGACCTGAAGCTTAACCTAATGGAGGGAACATTATGAGACGACCATCCGGACGTGTACTGCTTGCCATGGCAACCCTTTTTCTGCTGGCAGGTGTACTCAACGCCTCTGCCAAGGAGGCTGAGACCATTGACGAGCTGGTGGCCATGTTTGATGATTCAAAATGTGCTGAATGCCATGAAGAAATTTATAAAGAGTGGCAGGAGTCATGGCATGCCAAGGCTGTCAACTCTTCTTTAAAGGGCATGCGCAACTTCATAGCCGTCGGTGTAGCCAAAGAGTGGAATACAAAACTTACCAAGAACCAGATTCTCAAATGTCTGGACTGCCATGCACCCGCAGTCAACTATGCCTCTGAAAAACTGGCTGTTGAAATCGGCGGGCTCATTGTCAAGGCCTTTGAAAAGAAGGACGAAAATGCCAAAAAACAGCTGGCAAAACTCAATGTCGGCTGCCTCTCCTGTCACAACATCAAGGCAACTTCCGTGGCCCGGGGGCTGCGCGGGGCTCCGGAGAAAGGCGTGGTCTACGGTCCCAACGGTGAAGATGGTGATGACTTTCATAAATCCATTGAAACGCCGGATATCAGCCGTTCTGTTTTCTGCATGCAGTGCCATGGAGTCTACAAGGCTCCGGACGGCGAGACCATCCAGTGCAATACCCTTTCCGGCAGCTACCAGAACAGCTATATAAGTATGGGTGGCAGCAAGACCTGCCAGGAATGCCACATGAAAAAAGGGCATCTCTTTCCCGGCGGACATGACCTGGAAACCGTCAAGGAAGGACTGGGCTTTGATGTGCAGTTTGCCCAGTACCAGCACCTGCCCGGTAAGATCAAGGGCGTGAAAGATGCCAAGAAATGGGTGCCGAGCGTAGTGGTAACCGCCTTTGTTGAAAATAAGACCGGTCACCGCGTACCGGACGGCTGACTCTGGTCTGGAAAAGTGGTCCTGGAAGTGACCGCAAACAAGATCAGCGACGATGCAGAGAAAGGCAAGGCAAAAAATGATAACGAAAATGAACTGTTCCGGGCTCAGAAAACCTGGTTTGAAATCGGCGTGGACACTGATCGTGACATGCGCTACGGAGCATGGCAGATTAAAGAAATCATCGACCTGACATTGCCCCCTCTGCAGACCCAGAAGGAACAGTACCTGATCAACCTTGACACAGATGTTGAACAGGTGGAACTGGAAGCAAAGCTTTACTACTATATAAGTGGCGGCAAAGGTGATGTGATTTATTCAGTAAAGAAGATCCTTGAGTTTGATGTAGACTGACAAGCCATTACTTACCGGCCGTAGCAAACGGGTCTGCGCAGGCAGGCCCGTTTTTTTATGCTCAACAGGCCTGCAGCAGCTGCCTGAGAGCAGTCTGGCGTAATCCGGTGTCCTGGTTGGCAACCGCCATGGCCATGGCCCGACGGCTGCCGACAAAGACGGCAAGTTTTCTGGCCCGGGTGATACCGGTATAGATGAGGTTGCGGAAGAGCATCCGGTAATGCTGGGTCAACACGGGTATGATAACCACTTCAAATTCCGAGCCCTGGGATTTGTGAATGGTAATGGCGTAGGCCATTTCCAGTTCCGCAATCTGTTCACGCTGGTATTCCACCTCCCGAGCATCCTGAAAAAAACGGACCACCAGGGTTAATGCTTCGTTATTGATAAAGGTGACAGTACCGATATCACCATTGAACACACCAAGATCATAGTTGTTGCGGCGGTGGATAACCCGGTCCCCGACTCTGAACACCCGTTCACCGATTGAGATCTCCGGTCTGCCCCGCTGCGGCGGGTTAACCGATTGCTGCAGCATCCTGTTGAGTGATGCCGTACCCAGGCTGCCCCGGATCATGGGAGACAACACCTGAATCTCACAGTCCGGGCCATAGTACCTGGGGATCCATTCCGTGTATAACCTGCGCACCACGTCCTCTGCGGTCAGCCCATAGTAGAGGGATGACCAGGGATGTACTTTTTTGAGCACGGTTGCCAGCTCGCTGGCTGCGCTGTCCGCTGTTGTCAGTGCCTGCAGATCAACATGGCTGAACTGCTCGGGCAGCTCAAATCTGTTATATTCATATCCTGCTGCCTGACCGGTCTGATCAAGGTCGGTATCAAAACTCAGTGGATCTTCGCTGCCTGCAGCCTCGCGCTCCTCCACGCTCCGAAAGTGCTGTTTTGCCCGCTCAATAAACCTGAGCTGGACCTGGGTTGCCTGCTCGGAATCAATGAAAAAACAGTCACTGCAGCTCCACAGGCCGGGATCTTTAAAGGGCGAGTTGATGCGCGGCAGCTCCCCCCGGTTTATCTGGTGGGCATAGGTGATAATCTCGGATTCCCTGGCCTGGCGGAAAACAGTGGTCAGCCTGTGGGTGGGGATAAAGCCGGAACCGATCATGTCCCGCAGTACATTGCCGGCCCCGACCGAGGGCAGCTGGTCGGCATCACCGATAAACAGCACTGCGGTATCGTCTGCCACCGCTTTGAGCAGAGAGGCTGTCAGGGTGATGTCGAGCATGGAGCATTCATCCAGAATCAGAACATCGCACTTAAGCGGGTTCTCTTCTCCCCGCTTAAACCCTGTGCCCTGGAATTCCAGCAGCCGGTGAATGGTCTTTGCCTCAACTCCGATAACTTCTCCCATACGCTGGGCAGCGCGGCCGGTGGGTGCGGCCAGCATGACAGACCTGCCCATGGCCCTGAACAGTTCCACCAGCATCCGGGTGGTGGTTGTCTTACCGCAGCCGGGGCCGCCGGTCAGGATTGAGCAGCCGCAGCCGGCAATGGAGCAAACAGCATCGATCTGCTCCTCACTGAGCCGGAGAGAGGATTTCCTGCCAAAACGGGCAAGCCAGTCAAGAGTGCGCTTTACATCAAGGGACAGAGGACGCACCATTGTGCATAAACGCTCTGCCACGTACTTTTCATCATAATAAAGACTCTTTGCATAATAACAGCGCTGCTCAACACCAGTATCGTCTGTCAGCATCCGAACCCGCAATGCATCCTGCTGCTCCATCTCCTGTAGAAAAGCAGGGATCTGCTCGGCAAGCCGCTTCATATCGAGCAGTTCACACACTTCAGCTACAATCTGTTCAAATCTCAGATAGCAATGGCCCTGTTCCCGGCTTGCCGACAGGACATGGCGGATAGCGGCAGTGATGCGCAGGGGAGAGTCTTCTGCAAAACCGATGGACAGGGCCACCCGGTCGGCCGTAAAAAAGCCGATACCATACAGATCAACCGCCAGCCGGTAAGGATTTTCCGACACCACCCGAATAGAATCGTCACCGTACTGTTTATAGATGCGCACGGCAAACAGGGTCGAGATACCGTGGGACTGCAGGAAAATCATGACGTCGCGGATGGCGCGATGCTCCAGCCAGGCAGTTTTAATTGTGGATAATTTTTTATCTGCAATCCCGGGAACTTCGGTGAGACGCTCTATATCGTGCTCAAAGACATCCAGGGTGTCTTTACCGAAATGACGGACGATCTTGCGTGCAGTTTTAGGACCGACCCCCTTGATCAGGCCGGAGCCCAGGTATTTCTCAAGGGCACCGGCCGAGGCTGGTTTCAGCTCAACAGCCCAAGTTGCCTTGAACTGCCGGCCAAACCTGGGATGCACGGTCCAACCACCGGTAAACTCCATGGTTGCACCGGCAAAAAGCTGCAGCTGATGAACAGTAACGGTTGCGATCTCACCATGGGAATCAAAAGGAAGTACCCGTAAAACCGACCAGCCGTTATCCGGATTGTGATAGGTAACCCGCTCAACAATGCCACGGACCTTTTCTGCGATATGTGACGACTGCACTTTGGCTTTTTCCTGCAAGGACGCGATAAGGGTCAGCGTAAATCGCCACAGGTCAGCAGTTTTTGCCTGCAGCCACCTCGGTAAAATTCTTTGTCAGAAATTCACATTCCGCAGGAGTCAGATCAAAACGCAGCTGAGCATCCTGCAGCACCTGTTTGCGTTCTTTTTCAGGATGCTCCTGCATTATTTCACCGATCCAGCAGACAGCCTTCTGCAGATTTGTCGACGTAGTCAACAGATTTTCATTTCCCATGTATGTCACCCCTTAATGGTCAGCGGATCAGCCGCCCGGCCTTCAATAGTATTTTTTACCTTCTACCTTATACCGTATACCTCATACCATCACAAGAAGACCCTTGACTGCTCCTAATGAGCAATGATAAACTTTATGTATGAAAAAAAAGGAAAGGAGGCATTGAACCATGGAAAACCTCAGCGGGCATTTTCTCATTTCTACGCCCCAGATGGCTGATCCCAGATTCAAGGAACAGGTAATATATCTCTGCGCCCATAATGACGACGGTGCCATGGGGGTAGTTATTAATAATCCTAATCCGGAAATCACCATGCACGAAGTGCTGTCCTGTGCCAACATACCTCTTCCGGAAAATCCGCTACCCCCGGTGTACATGGGAGGACCCGTAGAAATGAATGCCGGCTTTATTCTGTACAGCTCGGATTATCGATCAGAAAATGAACTTGTCATCACACCAAAGGTGTCGCTCTCCCGTGATTCCAAACTGCTTGAGGATATTTCCAGGGGATGCGGCCCGCAGGATTTTCTTTTCCTGCTCGGCTATGCAGGCTGGGCAGCCGGACAGCTTGAATTTGAACTCATGGACAACTCCTGGCTGACCGTTCCGGCTGATATTGATGTCATGTTCCACAC
>CAZKBZ010000027.1:0-32293 GCA_964551175.1 uncultured Desulfobulbus sp. | reverse complement strand
CCCGCCCGCATAGAGGGGCTATAGCGGACGGAAGCAACTGCGCAGGTAAGCGGAGACTCCGAATCTGGGGCACCTGTGCCAGCTTACAAAATAGTGGTACGTAAAACCGCATAGTTACAAACCCCGTGATGGGTTACACGGGCAAAAAACTAAGATTATACGACGAGAAACAGTATCCTGCAACGGTGGGAACGGTTTTTTTCAGTTTTTACTCGATTTTACAGGGATAAACACGGTTTACGGTTTACGGAAAGGGAAGTGTGACGTGTAACAAATTAATATTACATGTTATTATGATGCTCTTGTGATCCTGTGCTACGAATGACTGTCAACCGGTAACCGTAAACCGTAACCCACTGATGCGATGATGTGAGTTAGTGCCTGTCCAGAAATGGTCTTTTTGCCCGATCTCTGCGTCATGCTCAAAAAATAATGCTCGGAATATCACTTATATGCCTGTGCTTATTTTTTTCGCATTCCTTGATCTCGAACAAAAATCCTCATTTCTGGACAGACACGAGTTAGAGGATGGTATCATCTCAATTTGAAAAGGATGCGGAGACTAAAACACCTAAATTTTTCTGTTTATCGCCGCGGCCATGCAGGCAGCCCCGAATCCGTTGTCGATATTGACCACGGCAAGGCCGGGTGCACAGCTGTTGAGCATGCCCAGCAGTGCGGAAAAACCACCGGCTCCTGTTCCATAGCCGATGGAACTGGGGACAGCTATCACCGGTGCCGGCGTCATGCCCGCCACCACAGAGGGAAGGGCACCCTCCATGCCGGCAACCACGATCAGCACCGAGGCTTTTTGCAGGAGTTCACAATGGGCCAGGATCCGGTGCAACCCTGCAACCCCTGCATCATACACCGTCTCCACCCTGTGGCCGAAGTATTGCAGGCAGAGGCGGGCCTCCTCGGCTATGGGTATGTCGGAGGTTCCTGCTGTTACCAGTACGACTGTGCCCCGTCCGTTTTTTTCCGGGATACAGTGATTGTTACCGGTGAGCATGCGGGCGGTGTCATGATAGCTGAGTCCGTCAAGGCGACCGCAGACCTGCTGAGCTTTTTCCGGATCAACCCGGGTGGCCAGGACCACGGATTGCGACTCAAGCATAGCCTGCAGAATTTCTATCAACTGGTCAACGGATTTGTTTGCACCGAACACTGCCTCGGGCAGACCTGTACGAAGTAACCGGTGATGGTCCAGGCGGGCGGAATCAAGGACTTCCACGGGCAGGCGACGCAGTCTGCCCACAGCCTGGCCAGTGGAAATGCTGCCGGCCTGTACCTGCTCAAGCAGCTGCAGGAGTTGTTGTTCATTCATGGGTAGTCATCTACATGATAAAGGTTGTTGTCTGGTTCTGCTGCTGGTATATGTAGCCAAGGTATTAGGTTTAGGGTATAAGACGCAAGGGTTATATTTTCCGCCTCGGGCGATTACGTGAAATATTATTCCCTTTGTACAACGGGGAAGTTTTTTGGGAGAAAAAATGGCAAATGAAAATCTGCCGGGCTTTATTTCCGCCCTGCTGCAGCCCCGGATGTATGATCATCCTGCCCCTGACATTCAACTGGTACAGACGCATATTTCATTTGTTCTGCTGGCCGGAGAATTTGTCTATAAGTTTAAAAAAGCAGTTGATTTCGGTTTCCTTGATTTTTCCACCCTGGAAAAGCGAAAGTACTGCTGCGAACAGGAACTGGTCCTGAACAGGCGTCTTTGTCCTGATATTTACCTTGGACTGGTCACTGTAACGCAGGAGGAAAATGGATATGGTCTGAACGGCAGCGGCGAGGTCGTTGAATACGGCGTTAAGATGGCCCGGATGCCGGAAGATCGGATGATGGTCAACCTGATCAGGGCAGGTCAGCTGGGCAGGGAGCAGATCGACGCACTGGTCGACGTGCTGGTTCCCTTCTACCGCCGGGCTGAACACAATCAGGAGATTGACGCCTTTGGCAGGGCTGAGTCTGTAGCCGTGAATGTGCTGGAAAATTTTGAGCAGACCAGGGAGTTTATCGGCTCCGGAGCTCTTAGCAGGGAACAATTTGACCGGATTGCCACCTGGTCGGAACAGTTTCTTGGACAGGAAGAACTTTTTGAGCGGCGCATTGCAGGAGGCTATATTCGCGACTGTCACGGGGACCTCTACTCGGCAAATATCTGTCTTGCGGATAAGGTGTATATCTATGACTGTATCGAGTTTAATCAACGCTTCCGTTACTGTGATGTGGCAAGCGATATGGCATTTCTGGCCATGGATCAAGACTTTCACGGCCTGCAGGAGTTATCAGGCTACTGTATTGATCAGTTCTGCAATCGTTCCGGCGATACAGGTCTTAAAGAGATGCTCAACTTTTATAAATGCTACCGGGCCTACGTGCGCGGCAAAATCGGCCTGTTTACAGCCGCAGATCCTGCCGTGGCGGAAGATGTGAAAAAGAGTTCCACTGAAGCGGCTGCCAGGTATTTTGCGCTGGCGGAAACCTATATAGACTGAATTCGGTGCGCAGGAGAACGATTTACATATTTTTCGGCCTGATCGCCTCGGGAAAATCAACTCTGGCTGAGCTGTTCGGAGCTGCTCATCATTTTCCCTGTTACAATACCGACCGGGTCCGTAAGGAGCTGGCCGGCCTGCCAGCTAACGAGCGTAGACTTGACGATTTGGGACAGGGGTTGTACAGTGCTGAGTTTACAGAAAAAACCTACCGGGAAATGCTTGAGCGAGCCAGACGGGACTTGCTGCAGGGGGCCGACGGTGTGGTACTGGACGGTTCTTATTCCAGGCGGGATGACCGCAGGAAGGTGCTTGATCTGGCCATTTCCACGGGAGTAGATGTACTGTTTATCCTCTGCACCTGTTCGGACAGGGAGGTCAAACGCCGTCTTGAGCGGCGGGCCAGGGATCCCCAGGCGGTCTCTGACGGGCGCTGGGAGATTTTTGTCAAACAGAAGGAAACGTTTGAATCACCTGATGAGCTGGCACCGGCACAGCTCCTGCAGCTTGACACTGAAGCAGCACCGAAACAGCTGTTAACCATTCTGGAGCAATCCATTGACGACCGGCCTTGACATAACTTTCCGGCCCAAACATACTCATCTGATACCTGATACCTGATACCTGATACCTTAAACCCGAGAAAACCATGTATACCAGAATATATCTGCTCCGCTATCCGAAAGAGACCTCGGATCAGCCGATTATTTACCGGCTGGTCAAACGTTATGATGTAGAGTTCAATATCCTTAAGGCGGATATCCGGCCCCAGCGGGACGGAATTATGGTCCTGGAACTGAAGGGGCAGAAGGAAAATGTGCAGGAGGCACTGGCGTATCTGAAAAGCCTTGGTGTCAAGGCGGAGCGGCTGGCCGGCAAGGTGCGCCGCGATGACACCAGATGCTTTCAATGCGGTGCCTGTACCGGTATCTGCCCCGTGGGTGCTCTCTATATACAGCGGCCGGAGATGGAGGTGGTCTTTGATCCGGAGAAATGTACGGCCTGTGGCCTCTGTGTCACCGGTTGCCCGGTACGGGCCATGGAAGTCTGCTTTGATCCGTTGACCGAAACAAAGATAACAGCCTGAGAGATGATGGAACTGTAAAAAATAGTGAGGGGAGATCAAGATGAAAGGATCATCTGAAGATTTTGCAGATGTAAATAGTGATAGTTTGGAGACTGCGACCACAGTCAAAGATCGACGTAAGGGGGGTGACCGTCGTACAGAAGACCGCCGTCAAGAAGGCACGGGCGCTGATCCTGTGAATATGGAAAAACAATCAATCCAAGGCAAACAAACCATGGCGCTTGAAAAAATTACTGAAATTATAGTAAAAACCGGTGGTTGCAAACCTGAAGATGTCAAGCCGGACGTTGAGCTGGCAGCGTTGGGGATTGACTCTTTAAAAGCAATTACCCTGTTATATGATATTGAAGAGGCCTATGATATTGAAATTCCCAACGAAGTTATTCCATCTATTGTTACAGTAAAAGATATTCTGGATAAACTTGTTGATTTCAGTCAACAGAAAATGTGACTGCAATGAATCCCCGTATCGTTATAACCGGTCTGGGTGCTGTGTCAGGCCTGGGATTAAACGTACCTGTTTTTTGGCAGGAATTAGCAGCAGGACGTTCCGGTATCAGACCATTTGATTTACCCATCCAAAATGTTAAAACAGCGGTGGCAGCACCGGTTCCTGGATTTGATCCGGAAGAATATTTTTCTTCAGAAGAGCTTCCCTTTCTGGACGTGTTTTCTCAGTTTGCAGTAGTTGCTGCGCAGGAGGCAGTTGCTGATGCCGGCTTGGTCATTGGCGAGGAAAGTCTTGTTAACGCGGCAGCTATAATCGGCAGTGGTTGCTGCGGCAAACACAATGATGAGGAGATTTTTTCCAGCCTCTACAAGTTTAAACGAAAACGTGCCCATCCGTTGACAATACCAAAAGGAATGCCCAGTGCCGCGGCCAGCCTGGTGAGTATACATTTAGGTATTAAAGGACCGGCTTTTGTTGTTGCCAGCGCATGTTCCTCCGGCGCTCATGCCATTATCCAGGGAATGTCCCTGGTTCAATCCGGAATGGTGGATGTCGCGCTGGTGGGAGGCACTGATGCCAACTTTACATATACCTTATTAAAATCATGGGATGCCTTGAGAGTACTGTCCAATGATACCTGTCGCCCTTTTTGTAAAGACCGCAGCGGCATGGTTTTAGGGGAAGGTGCCGGCATATTGATTCTTGAATCAGAAGAACATGCCATGCAACGTGGTGCCCGAATTTATGCTGAAATTGCCGGCTGTGGAATGACTTCTGATGCAGGGCATATTACCCGGCCGGAAATTACAGGAGTTGCAAACGCAATGAAAAGAGCGCTCCAGCATGCTGAGATCAGGCTGGATGAAGTTGATTACATCAATGCTCATGGCACAGGAACGGTGATAAATGATGTGGTTGAAACAGAGGCCATACACCAGGTGTTTGGTGATCACGCCGAAAAGCTTGCTGTTTCGTCGACCAAGTCAATGCATGGTCATGCCTTGGGTGCCTCAAGTGCACTGGAGCTTGTGGCAACAACGTTGACATTACATCAAGGCCTTATTCCACCAACAGCTAATTTTACTGTTGCAGATGAAAAATGTGACCTGGATTATGTGCCAAATCAGGCACGTAATCAGGAGGTGAATATCGCCCTGTCAAACTCATTTGCTTTTGGTGGTTTGAATGCTGTGATTGTTCTGAGAAAATCTGATCAAAAATAATATTTTTTCTAAACATGTCTGATATCATTAAAGAATTATCTGAATCCGGTATTTATAGTTATGGTTCTCCGCAGTTAGTAAAATTTGAGAAGCAAATGGAGCGCTATTTTAAGCGCGAATATGAAAGATGGCATGGTAATGATGAGCTGCCTGAAAAATATGGTATTAGCTCATTTAAAGGAGATATTTCTGATAAGGAGACACTTAATGTTTCAGTATGTCATTATGATGAAGAGTATCAGGTTTACCGCGCTTTTCTTGATAGCATTTCTATGGCCTATACAACAGCCTATTATGGTGCAACAAATGAATCACCAGGATTAGAAAATATTTCTTTGGAACAAGCCCAATTAAATAAATATAAGTTAGTCGTTGAGCGTGCAAATATTAAAAATGGACAAACGGTGTTAGATTTAGGTTGTGGATTTGGTGGACTGTCCAAGTATTTACTTAAAAAATTTTCTGATATTAATGTTGTTGCTATCAATCCAAGTACAGTTCAGGTACGGCATATAACAGATGTTCTTATTGATAAAGATTCTGATTTTGATGCCACCCGTTTTAAAATAATAAAAAAATATTTTAACGTGGATGAAGCAACAAGTAATTTTGAAGAGGGGTATTTTGACAGAGTGATCTCTCTTGGAATGCTTGAACATGTAACTAACATTGATTTATTGCTAAAAACAATAAATAGAATACTCAAACATGGAGGTAAATGTTTCTTTCACTGCATAGTTTCTACAGATACCATCCCAAATTTTTTAAAAGCTGAAAACAGCCTGATAGCTTATTATTATCCTGGCGCACATATATGGCCCTATAACGAACCACAACGTCACAATAAGCACTTAAAATTTAGCGACAGTTGGTTCATCAATGGCATGAATTATTGGAAAACACTGGATGTCTGGCATCGTCGATTTTGGGATGGTATAGAGCAACTGTACCCTGAGTATTTATCAATAGACGAAGTTGATAAGTGGAACAAATATTTCAGCCTGTGTAAAACAATGTTTAGCCCGAATAATGGAAGAAGTTACGGCAATGGTCAGTATTTATTTGAAAAAGATTAAGCGTGATTGTTAGCGACAAAAACATAATGTTACTATGTTCATGGCGAAGTTTTAATGCCTCCTGTAGTTGATCTGCAATGAATAAAATACACAATTCTAACACCACGTTTCAAGCACCCATAAGTGAAAATAAGGATGGTTTTACACAATTCAGCACGCGGTATGATCCTGAGACCGGCTCAATCTGGTGCTGGATGCATCCTGCTCCCCGTCCCTGTATCAATACTACTCTTATAGGTGAACTCCTCCATCTTCATCAACAACTGGCCACCACCTACAAAGATCCGCATCCTGATACTACCTGGCCTTTCAAACATTTTATTCTGGCATCAAGAACACCGGGAATTTACAATTTAGGAGGTGATCTGAAGTTATTCAGAAAATATATTGTAAACAGAGAAGAAAAAAAGCTAAGGGATTATGCCTACAAATGTATCGACTTGCTGTATAATAATATTCATAATCTTGAGTTACCTATCACCACGGTTTCTCTTATACAGGGTCAGGCTCTTGGTGGCGGTTTTGAAATTGCCCTGTCATGTGATGTTATCATAGCGGAGCGAGGCTCACAGATGGGATTTCCAGAAATCATATTCAACCTTTTCCCGGGAATGGGCGCATACAATCTGCTTACTCGCAGGGTCGGTTCCGCGCTTGCTGAGCGTATAATTCTCAGTGGTAATACATATAGTGCAAATGAACTGTTTGATATGGGTATCGTAAACGTTTTGGCTGAAGATGGAGAAGGTGAGCAGGCCACGGAAGATTACCTGAAAAGCCATAATCAGTCACACAACACGATTCGTTCAATAAAAAAAATACGACAGATTGTTCATCCTGTTACCCGCCAGAGCCTGATTGACATTGTTGATATCTGGGTAGAGGCAGCCATGGATTTAAGCGAAAAAGATCTCGCTAAAATGGGACGATTATTATACCTGCAGGAAAGAGAGAAAGACAGTAAGGTCTTGAAGGATCAATGTTCAAATACAGTTAAGCGTCGTGGTGACTGGCGAAAAATAAACAATTTGAGTTTTCCTCTAAAAACACATCTTGGAGAAACAGTTACACATAACAGAAGAAAGAGTGAACGGCGGCGGGAAGAATAATTTGATATGACCAGTTCTTACTGACGGGTCAACAATCTATAAACTCATGAACAGCCCACAACCCGATATAGAACAGTTAATCCGAAAAGATCGTATCGATGCGCTTTACGAAAGGTCAAAAACCGCCTCTTTGACTCTTTTGGTTATCGGTACTATTTACATAGCGTTACTTTTCTCCGAATACAAGTGGCAATCTCTTTGCACTTGGTATCTGGTTCTGATTGCTGTTCTTGCGGGACGCTGGCTATTGGCCCGATCTTATACCAAAGCCCAAAATCGATCTATCTCCCTGACTTACTGGTTGAACATGTTTCGCCTCGGCGTTTTGGCTACAGGCTTGGCCTTTGGTAGCTTTACTATTCTTTTTTTTCCACATAGTGGATCTTTGCCATATCTCTTACTGTCAATCATTATCCCATGGGGTATCGTCGCTGCAGCATCTACCATGCTGGTCGATTTTTTATCGTTTTTCATTTATGCAACTACCCTGACAGCGCCTGTATTCTATCAAACAGTTCTGGCTGGTGAACGAGTATATTCAGGGATAAGTATTCTGACTTTTTTCTTATTTATTTTTTTCCTTAAGTTCAGCAAGGAGTATAATGGTAATTTTATTACCACTCTGCAGCTTCGTTATGAAAACAGAAACCTGGTAGAGGATCTTCAACAGGAAAAGAGCAAGCTGGATAACCGCCTTGGACGTATTTTCAACGACAGCTCCAATGAAATTTATATTGTTGACGCTGAAAGCCTGAATTGTCTGCAGGTCAATATGGGGGCAGTCGAAAACCTGGGCTATTCGAAATACGAGTTCACTGGCATCAATCTTCTTGATATTTTTACCGATCTGAATCGTCATGCATTTAATGCGCTGGTTGAACCGTTATATACGGATCAACAGGAAACTGTTGTCTATAAAGGCATGAACCGGCGCAGGGATGGCAGTACTTATCCTGTGGAGGCCAGGATACAGTTGTCCACCCAGGATGATCCCCCTATCATTGTAGTTATTGCACAGGATATTACAGAACGGGCTGAATGGGAGGAAAAGCTGATCTACCAGGCCAATTTTGATCAGTTGACCGGATTGAACAACCGTCACTATATGCAATTCTTTATGAATATGGCTTTCACCAGGGCCAGGCGGCACCATCAGAAGGTTGCTCTGCTTTTCATGGACATTGATAACTTTAAGCAAATCAATGACACCCTTGGACATCTCACCGGGGATGAGGTTCTGAAACAGACTGCCGACCGCATCCGCACCCTGTTGCGCGAAAGTGATACTCCGGCCCGCACCGGGGGAGATGAGTTTACGATTCTGCTCGAAGAGCTGGAAAAAAATGTTCATGCCGAGGTGGTGGCACGCAAACTTGTAGATATTTTTAAACGACCCTTCCTGGTTAACGGGCAGGAAGTGTACGCTACCGTCAGCATAGGCATCAGTATTTACCCCGATGATGGTGAATCGCTCGATGAACTCATGCAGTATGCTGATATGGCCATGTATCAGGTCAAGGAGGATGGCCGCAACAACTACCGTTTCTTTTCCCGTGAGATGCGTCTTTCTTCGGAAAAGCAGATGCAGATCACCAATCAGCTGCGATATGCTCTTGATAGAGAAGAACTTTCACTCTTTTATCAGCCGAAAATTGATATAATCAAGGGACGGCTTTTTGGAGCTGAGGCGCTGCTGCGATGGCATAACCCTGAACTGGGAGATATTTCACCGGCTATATTTATTCCTCTGGCAGAGAAAATGGGGTTTATCAATGAGATGGGGAGCTGGGTTCTTGAGCAGGCCTGCCGGGAGGCGAAGAAGTGGCAGCAGTTTACTGACGAACGGCTGCAGGTTTCGGTCAATGTCTCTCCACAGCAGTTCCGAACCGGCGGACTGTTTGAGGCTGTCAATGATGCTCTGGAGTCGAGCGGTCTGGAACGGAATCGCCTGGAGCTGGAAATAACTGAGAGTCTGTTGCTGCAGGATTCGGATATACCCATGACCATCCTGCAAAACCTGCATGATCATGGAGTCACTCTGGCCCTGGATGATTTTGGTACCGGTTATTCCTCTCTCAGCTACCTGAAACGGTTCCCGCTGCAGGTGCTGAAAATAGACCGCAGTTTTGTCCATGACCTGGAGGAAAACGAGAGCAGCAAAGGTCTGGTTGAGGCGATCATTGCCATGGCCCACAGCCTGAAATTGAAAATTGTTGCTGAAGGTGTCGAAACTGAAGAACAGCTCGATTTTCTGCGAAGCCGTAATGTTACCATCATCCAGGGCTATCTCTTCAGCCCACCGGTTTCTGCTCAAAAATTTCGGACCCTGGTGCAGGATGAATCTTTGATCAAGGGGTGTTCCACTGTCACTTGATCAGCTTACAGATGGGTAAGTTTGAAGTAAAGGCAGCCTATGAAGCGGTTTAGCAAAATTCTGTTGATTGCCGGCGGTGAGAACTGGCGGGAAAGGGCACTTGAACGGGCAGTTTCCCTGGCAACGGAAAATCAGGCTGACCTGACGGTTCTGGAGATAATTGAACTGTCCGGGGACCTGCGGGTAATGTCCAGGAAAAAGCGGGATGCGCTTGTCCGGGAGATTATCGGCAAGCGACTGGCCTATCTTGATAACAAGGTCCAACATGTCCGGGGCATGGTCGAGATACAGACCAGGGTGATCCCGGGGA
Organism: uncultured Desulfobulbus sp.; assembly: GCA_964551175.1. Classification (GTDB taxonomy): domain Bacteria; phylum Desulfobacterota; class Desulfobulbia; order Desulfobulbales; family Desulfobulbaceae; genus Desulfobulbus_C. The sequence continues at coordinate 22,159 of CAZKBZ010000027.1, read as the reverse complement.
CTGCGTTTCTGGAAATTATCCGCGAAGTTTTGAGAAACAGCTACGACCTGGTCATGAAAATGTCCGGCGGCCGCAGGCAACTGAATAATCTGTTGCTTGGCAGCACTGATATGCATCTGCTGCGCAAGTGTCCATGCCCGGTGTGGATAATGAAGCAGGATGAGCCGGAGCAGTACCGACGTGTTCTCGCTGCAGTCGACATGGAATCTGAAAGCGGAGAACAGCAGGCAAGGGCACTGAACAGGCAGATCCTGGAGATGGCCTCATCCCTTGCCCTTTCTGAATTTGCGGAGCTGCATATTGTTCATGCCTGGATGAGAAACGTCAACACTATTTTAGATGGTATCGGCTTTGACGTTGATGACGCCGAGGTGGAAAGCTGGGGTGAGAAAACGCGGCAACTGCACAGGGCATGGCTTGATGACCAGCGCAGACAGCTTCAGAACACACTGGGAGACGAAACAATGACCTATCTCGCTCCTGCTCTGCACCTGATAGAAGGCGAAACATGCGAGGTCATTACTGAATTTATAGAGAAAAAAAAGATTGATGTTATTGTTATGGGTACAGTGGCCCGGACCGGTATAGCAGGATTTTTCATGGGCAACACCGCAGAATCCATTCTGAATTCCATTAACTGCTCCATGCTGGCGGTAAAGCCACCGGGCTTTGAGACACCGGTTACATTGCCGGACGGGCAGTAAAGTGCCCCAAAACTGTTTATCCTCTTTCCAGCAACCCCTGCAGGCCTTTTTTTCGTTCTTCCACGCTCTGGTGTAAAATCATTTTCCTGCCAATATCCACTGCTTCCTCAAAGGGTTGGCTGTAAATTTTAAGTCCCCGGGAGGAATGTTTTTTCAGGCGGGGAAAGTGAAAGCTGACAAAATCCTGCAGGGTGCTGTCCCGGCAGACGGCCAGAGACCCGGCAGTGGCTGCGGCATGACCGGTTGGCCGAGCAGCACGGCTGTTTCCTGTCCGGGCAGCCATTTTTTCTGCAAATCCGTGCAGCAACCCGAGGTAATAGCTGTTTCGGGCGGTCCGGCTGTTGCCCTTGAATGCATGCCGGTTTGTCTGCCACAGGCTGGCCAGCTGCTGTTCAAGAAAGTGGTAGCAGTGTTCTGCTACAGGTACATTTTCCATTCTTCCCAGCAGTTCTATCGTCTTGAATGAACAGTTGCTCTGCGGGTCATAGAGTGAGGAACAGATGACCTGGACAAAAAAGTAATCGCGCAGGATGGCGCAGATTGACCGCCTGTAAGCGGGTATCTGTTTGGAACGGGTATCAATGATGACACGCCTGCAGGAGGACAGATTGTCAACTGCTGCCTGCTCCAGGTTGTGGCGGTGCAGAAGCTGGGTGGCACGCTGCATGGCAAGGGCAGCCTCATGTTCGTTATCCGATCCTGCAAGGGCCAGCAGTTTGCTGATCCGCGCAATGATTTTTCTACCGGCCGTGGTCTGCATCTCCTGTGGAGGGTCCGCAACAACTGCTGCCAGGTCTCCGGATGATCTGTTGTAGGGTGGAGCAACACCAAGCAGCCGGCAGGCCCGCTTGAAATAACGATCATGACCTGCTCTGCGGCAGCCAAAGAGCTCACTGCACACCTGGTGGGCCATCTCATGCTTGAGCACCATGAGTACGACGTTCCAGGGGTGATCTTCGATGAGGTGGCGGCTTATCCTGATTGTTCTTCGGGCAGGCAGCCAGCAGCCCAGCTGTTTTACGCCCCCTGACAGCTCAAAGACCGGTGCCTGCAGGTTCAGCCGGTACTGGAAACAGATGTCTGCAAATTCACGGGTCAGCTGGCGGAGCCATAACTGCTGCAGTTTTTCAGTCATCTCCGCAGCCACAGCTCTCCTCCTCGGCCAGACATTCCGGGCAGAGTGGTTGGTCGCTGTCCTCTGAACAGACCATTGCAGCAGGCGTAAAGTAGCGGCCGCAGACCGGGCAGTTGATTTTCGGTTCAACTGTCTGTTTGTCAGTCATGTTTTTGACAGTTCTCTGATGGCTCTGATCCGCTGCAGAATGGGCGGATGAGAATAGTTGAGAAATACATTGAACGGGTGCGGTGTCAGGTTGGACAGGTTATGAACACTGAGTTTTTTCAGACCGGTGATCAACGCACCCTTGTTTTCTGTGCTGGTTACGGCCCAGGCATCAGCTTCATATTCGTGTTTTCTTGAAAACAGATTGAAAAAGATGGAGAGCAGGCTGGAGACAGGAGCATAGAGAAAACCGAAGAAAAACAGGCTGCCGTAGATGGAGATGTGTTCCATGCCAAAGGCGGCAAAGAGTTGCTCATTGTTCAGGAACCGGGAAAGGATGAAAAACATGATCCCCATCTGCAGGATGGATGCAGCCATCATCTTGAAGATGTGTCTTAATTTGAAATGCCCCATCTCGTGGGCCAGGACGGCCACGATTTCCTCCGTGTTCAGTTTGTCCACCAGGGTGTCGAAAAAGACAATGCGGCGAAACCGGCCAAAACCGGTAAAAAAGGCATTGAGCCGGGTGGACCGTTTTGAGCCGTCCATGGTGTAGATACCCTTCATGGCAAAATGTTGTGCCCGGGCATAGTTGGTTATGCTTTTTTTCAGATCGCCGTCTTCAAGGGGGGTAAACTTGTTGAACAGCGGCATGATCAGCACAGGTGCCAGGAACTGAAAAACAAGGACAAAAACAGTAACCGCCAGCCAGCAGTACAGCCAGGCCTCTTCCCCGGCGGCCTGGAAAAACCAGAGCACTCCGGCCAGCAGGGGACCGCCGATACAGACAGCCAGTATTACGGCTTTTACCAGGTCCAGTACAAACGTTTTCAGGGTGGTGGTGTTAAATCCAAATCGCTCCTCAATGACAAAGGTGGAGTACAGGGAAAATGGCAGGTTGATAACGGTTGACAGCAGGGCCAGCAGGCCGGTGAACAGCAGGCCGGTTATTATGGGACCCTGGCCGAAGCTGCGGGCCACCAGGTCAATCCGGTTAAAGCCCCCTGCCAGGATAAAGGTGATCACGACCAGCAGCATAAACGTCTCCTGGACCAGTGAAAACCAAGTGTTTACTCTTGCGTACTGTTGCGACTGAAGATACTTCTCACTGGAGTAGACATCCCTGAACTCCGGCGGCAGCTCGGGTTCCAGGGAACGCAGTTCCAGGATTGCCACCACCAGGTCCAGCAGGTATCCCAGGATCAGGACAGCAAGAACAAAGAGAAGATAGGGATTCATAAGCCGGAAATAGCAGGGAAAGGCAAAAAATACAAGAAGAGACTTTCGCAACCGATATTATTAGAAGCAGCGAAAAGAGAGACTGTGCTGGAGAGAAAAAAACCGGCAGGGAGGAGGCAGCCCTGCCGGGCAGCAGAATTGTCGTAACCCCTCACAGGGTTTGTAACTATGCGGAATAATTTACTTCCAACTTGTAATTGCTCACAGGTGCTGCAGATGTGTGCAAGCGCTGTTGTTCGCTATAGCCCCTCTTCTATGCGGACAAGAGCGATCGTGCAAAGCTGCGGTGCCTGTGAGCAATTACGGATTGCCTGTTACTGGATATAGGTAAGACCGATCTGATTGTTATCCAGGTCCTGCCAGGCAACCTTGCAGCGAAAACGTACAGGATACAGCTTCTCCCCTTTTTCACTCTCACGTGCGGGAGTACAGGAAAGGTTCAGCTCGCTGCCGATCTGCAGCGGGTTGGGGCTGGCCAGCAACAGCCGCATGCCGTCTTTGCCTGCATCAAGAACCTGGGCCAGATGTACCCGGCCTGTCGGGGTTGCTCCCTCTGTGATCAGAATGGGATAGTTATTGTTGAATGTATACCTGTCGGCATTACGTCGTTCACGGGAAGGCATGGTACGGTGGCTCCTTGTCCGGTTAAAAAATTCTGGCAGAGAATCAGATACTGGAAATTGTATTGCTAATGGTGTGCCAGTCTGCATGTCTTAGGATTTTTTTATGAAAAAACAATATGTTTTGGTATCTTTCAGGATAATGTAAGAGACAGGAGTTTTATGGATCCGGTAAAAGATGTCAGAAAAATGACGCAGTTGTGTTATCTGCAGTGTCAATGCGCAGGAGAATCAGGAATGGCACCATGCTTTTCAACCTGTCTGCATGAAGGTGAAGGTTGTTTAGTGCAGCTGAGTCTGTTATCTTAATAAGAATTTCTATCTTTTACTTAAGGCCACCTTGCAAAATAGCAATTTTGCAAGGTGGCCTGAAAAAATTGGTTCATCGTGTCCCTTCAGAACAACACAATACAGCTTGACCAGGTCAATGTCTGCCCCGGCTGTGATCTGCTGCTGAATAAAATTCAGCCCACGCAGGGTCATACCGTGGTATGTCCCCGTTGCCTGAAACGTCTGCACAGGGACCATCCGAACTCGGTACAGAGGACCCTGGCCCTTGCTGTCACCGGTATGCTGCTTTACCTGCCAGCCAACTTTTATCCGCTCCTGACCTTTAATGTGATGGGTATTGATGCCAGCAGTTCCCTTTTTACCAGTACCTTGAGTATGTTCGGGCAGAATCAGTATTTTGTGGGGATAATCGTTATCCTGACCGGTTTTGTCTTTCCCCTGCTGACCCTGTCTCTGCTGTTCTGGGTAAGTGCAGGTCTGCTCATGGGATGGCAGGCCCGCTGGATGCCGGGTTTTATGCGCTGGTACCAGCACCTGACGGAATGGGCCATGAACGATGTGTACCTGATCGGGGTTTTTGTGACCATTATAAAAATGAGCCATATGGCTGAAATTGAATACGATGTGGGTTTGTTCTGCTTTGTCGGCCTGGTAATAACCACGGTTGCGGCCCAGGCATCCATTGACAAGGGGTTGTTCTGGCGGCAGATGGGGGAAAACCAGGAGGATTCTGCAGGGGAAAAATCGTTTTTCCTCCCTGCAGACGCCCTGACAGGCAGGGAGGCCGGGCTTGTTCTCTGTCATACCTGCCACAAGACCATGCCCGTCTCAGAGCTTGCCGGGGAAATGGACCCTGAATGTCCCCGCTGTGGTGAATCCATGCATCAGCGCAAGTTCAACAGCACTTCCCGTTCCTGGGCCCTGGTTATGACCGCGGCCATTCTCACCCTGCCGGCCAACCTGCTGCCCATAATGGAAGTTGAATACTTTGGTCAGCCCGAGGCCAGCACCATCATGGATGGCATCATTTATTTTTTCCAGGAGGGGTCCTACGGCATTGGCGCAATTATTCTGACCGCGTCAATCCTGGTGCCGCTCTTCAAGATCTCCGGAATGACCCTGATCCTGCTCTCCATCCGGTTTCACTGGACCAGCTGGCTCAAGCACAAGTCAATGATGTTCCGGTTTATTGAATTCATCGGCCGCTGGTCCATGCTGGACATTTTTGTTATTGCCCTGCTCTGCGCCCTGGTGCAGTTCGGCTACCTGTCCACCATCAATGTTGCTCCGGCTGCTTTTTATTTTACCGGTGTCGTCCTGGCCACCATGTTTGCCGCCATCAGTTTTGATCGCCGTCTGCTGTGGGACACCCTTACAACGACAACTACTGCTCCCTGCAAGGAAGAGTTTAATGGAACAACCTGTACTTCGTAAACGCCTGATTTTTTCACCCATCTGGTTCCTGCCCCTGCTTGCGCTCTGTATCGGCGGCTGGCTGCTGTATACCAGTTACCGGGACGCAGGTATAGACATAACCATTCATTTTCAGACCGCGGAAGGCATTACACCCGGCAAGACCAAGGTTATTTACAAGGGTATTCCGGTGGGGACGGTCACCGACGTTGCAGTGGACCTGGAAAAAGACGGTGTCATTCTCAACCTGGAGATGGACAAGGAAACAAAACACGGCCTGGTGGACGATACCGTGTTCTGGATTGTCAAGCCCGAGGTCTCAGCAGGCAGGATCAGTGGACTGGAGACCCTGCTCAGCGGTTCATACATAGCCGTGCGCAAGGGAAGCTCATCCAGGCCGCGGAGACATTTTAAAGGTCTGCCGACACCTCCGCCCATAACCAGCGACATTCCCGGTCTCCACCTTACCCTGGAAACCGATACCCTCTACTCCCTGCAGCGGGGATCGCATGTGTACAGCAGGAACTTGAAAATAGGTGTAGTTGACAATTACCGGCTGGAAAACGGCATTATCACTGTTGATCTCTTTATCAAGCCGGAATTCACTCATCTCATCCGTGAGGGAACCAGGTTCTGGAACGCAAGCGGCCTGTCCATAACCGGAGACCTGCAGAGCGGATTGAGCGTTAATGTGGAATCCGTAGCCTCACTTATTTACGGAGGCATCACCTGTGCCACCCCGGAAGCACTCAAAGATACTCCACCGGCACAGGCAGGCCGAAGATACCATCTCTATAAAGATTTTGAAGACGCCCAGTACGGGATACCCATGACGCTCCAGCTTGCCAGCGGCGACGGAATTGTTGCCGGCAAGACCAAGGTCATGTTTCGGGGACTCAAGGCGGGTGTGGTCCGTTCCCTTGACATCAATGATGATAAATTTCATACGGTAACGGCAACCATTCTGCTTGATCCCAGGGCAGAGGAAATTCTGCGTGAGAACACGAAATTCTGGGTCATCCGTCCCCAGGTGTCCATTGAGGGTATCAGGCACCTCAATACATTGATTTCAGGCCCGTATATTACATTTCAGGTTGGTGACGGTCCGCGCCGGGATCATTTTGTTGTTGATCCCTATCCCATGCCCAAACCGTTTCTGCGACCGGGAAAGAGGTTTACCCTTCTGTCCGGGGACAGCGGTTCTCTGGGTATCGGAGCCCCTGTCCTGTATAAGCAGCGTGAAGTCGGTGAGATAGTCAACATCCGTTACACTGAAGACGGTAAAGGTATTGAGACGGAAATTCTGATCTATGATCCCTATGTTCACCTGGTACGCCGGGATGCGGTCTTCTGGAATGCAAGTGGTGTGCAGGTGGACGGCAGTCTGTCGAACTTCCAAGTCAATCTTGCCTCTCTGCGCTCCATGCTTGCCGGCGGCATTTCCTTCAGCAACCCGGTTTCCGAGCATGCGGAAAAGCCGAAACCGCCTGCTGAGGCCGGCTCCTCCTTTTCACTCTATAACAGCCGGGACGATGCCGTAAAAAAGGTACTCTCCATGCGCAGGCCCGGGAAGCTCATCAAGCTGAGAGTGGATGCAATGTCGCCGGTCAGCGAGGGCGCACCGGTACTCTATAACAAGGTACCTGTCGGCGAAGTTCTGGGATTCAAGCTGGCCGGAAAAAATCTCACAGTGGAAGGATCCATTCTGATCTATAAGGAGTATACCGGACTGGTCAACACAACAACCAGATTTTACAACGCATCGGGTATTACCTTTGATGCCTCCCTGCAGGAGTTTTCCCTGCAGATGGAGTCCCTTGACTCTATTGTAGCCGGGGGCGTCGCCTTCTTTACCCCGGGCAAGGGAAAACCGGTACAAAACGGCCAGAGCTTCCCACTATACCCGAGTAAGGCGGATGCCCTGCAGGCGGATTATCAGATCCTGACCCTGCAGTTCAGCAGTGGTACCGGGATAAGCAACCATACCAGGATAAAATACCAGGGCGTGACTATCGGCAGGCTGACAAAGGTATGGTTTGACCCGGAAAAGGAAAAAGTTTTTGCCGGGGCTGCTGTTCAAAAAAATACTGCCGGGCTCTTCCGCAGCGGGTCTGATCTCTGGCTGGTCAAACCACAGGTTGATCTTTCGGGAATCAAGCACCTTGATACCGTTATTTCCGGGGCCTATATTGATCTTCGTCCGGGACAGGGCGACCCGGCAACACGTTTTGTGGTGCAGGACACCTCACCTTCCGTGCTGGGTCCTTTGCCGGGTTTGAATCTTGTCCTGGAATCACCACGGCTGGGCTCACTGAAGATCGGCAGACCGATTTATTACCGGCAGATAAAAATAGGCCGGGTTACCGGTGTTGAACTCGGACCCACTGCCCAGAACGTGTGGATTCATATAAATATCAACCCGCAGCACAGCCCTCTGGTTCACCGGGGTTCCCGGTTCTGGAACGCAAGTGGTGTCAGTATTTCTGCAGGCCTGTTTTCCGGTGTTTCCGTTGAAACCGAATCCATGGAGGCCATTGTGGCGGGAGGGGTTGCCATGGCCACGCCCGATGGTGAGGATATGGGCACACCGGCCCGTGATGGTGATCACTTCATCCTGGCTGATGAGCCGGAAGAAGAGTGGCTGGAATGGGCGCCGGAGATCAAGCTGAACACTTCGGCGACTGTTGCCGACAGCCCTGGTGCAGAGTCTTGGCAACGCAGATCACATGAAAAAACAGACAGCAGGCAGTAACAGATGATACCTCAAGTGATAACGTTCAGCTGTTCCGGAGGTATCCTGTTCGTGTAACTCCTCACAGGATAATAACTATGCGTTTTAACTACCTCGGAACTGTAAGTTCTTCCAGGTGCTCCAGATTTGTACAAGTGCATCTGTTCACTATAGCTCCTCAATGTGGACAGATGCGATCGTGCAAAGATGGGGTGCCTGTAAGGACTTACCTGTTCGTGACACTTCTTGCTGTCCTGTTCAGTGTCACCATTGCTTCAGCTGCCGGTGCGGCCGAGCTCGTTCCGACAGCACCAAAGAAGCAGGTCCCTTCAATTATGAAGAAACCTGAACAGCCCAAGATGACAATTCCCAACCTGGTCAACTATACCACCGGGCTGTCGGAAAAACTCATTGACCTGCAGAGCCAACTCATCAAGATCGGTTCACCTGACAAAGACCTGGATAGGCTGGCCAGGATGGAAAAATCCCTTGAATCCCTGAATTGGGAGACAAGGATGCAGCAGGCAGACACCAACCTCAGTTATAAACGACTCTCCTCCACCCTGCAGCTTCTCATTCAGCAGCAAAATGATCTGAACACCATGGCCGAACCGCTGCACGAGGCGGTCCGTCTTCTTGATGAACAGAAGGAATACTGGACCAGAGAGCAGGCTACGCTGCAATCCTGGGTGGAGGCCCTGAAAGACAATAAGACTTTTTCATTGTTCCAGGACAATGTCACTAAACTGCAGGAATCCATCACCTCCGCCCTTAAAGATATTGATGAAAGAATGGCTGCTACCCTGACAACACTGCACAAAACTTCCGACCTGCAGGTGAAACTCTACAATCTGAAAGTGACAGCTGATGATCTGCTTTCCGAACTCCGCAAAGGGGGGCTTGAGCAGACATCACCGTCAATGGTTTCCAGTCAATTTTACTCCCGTCTCCATGTCGCCCTTCTTCGTACGACCTGGCAGAACATGATGACTGAATTGACTGCAACCTACCGTATTGCCATTGATAATGGCAGGGAACTGCTGCTGATTCTGGCTTTTCCAGCCCTGCTTTCCATTATTATCATTATAAATCGGGACAAACTTAAAAAACACAAAAACTGGGCCATGATGACGGACTGTCCAGTGGCCTTTTCTTTTTTTACTGTTTTAATTATTGTAGTTCCCTTCATGGAAATGGCTGCAACCAGAATGTTTCCTTTAATGTCAATAGGGCTTATTCTGTCCGTAATGATGCTGGCCGGAAAACTTGAAAAGCAATCGATATGGGTGGTCAGGTTTATCGTTTTTTTTACGTTTTTTCTGGTACTCAATATTCTGGTTGAACTCGTCAAAATTCCCCTGCCGTTAATGCGCATTTACGTCATGGTCGCCAGCAGCTGCTGGCTGGCCTATTTTATCTGGCGGATATCCCGCCTGCGCGGAAAGGAACACCGTTATATACGATGGGCATTACTGGTAACCTGTTTATCCCTGACCGTCATTGCCATTGCCGCTTTTTCCGGGTATGATGAGTTTGCCCAATACCTTTTCAAAGGTATTTTTCTCACCATTTTTCTTTTTATCTGCTCAATAATTCTCTTCCATGTTATCAGGATTCTGCTTGAGCTGCTGCTGACCATGCTGCCGGTTATCCGCCGGCATGCTGATGTTATCATTACTGCTTTACAACCCTTTATTTTTATCCTCTGCGCGCTTCTTTTCTACTCAACCGTTGCTTCTGTCTGGCTTCTGTTTTCCACCACTCAGGATGCCATCACCGCCCTTGCAGACTTCGGATTTCCCCTGGGCGGTTATACCCTGACCATGCAGACAGTTCTTGTAGCTGTGAGTGTTATTTACGGGGCGATTCTGATTTCACGGGCAATTCAGGCTATCCTGCTGGACGAAATCATGCCCCGCAAGAATATTGACAAAGGGGTTCAGCTTTCGATCGCACGACTTGTTCATTATGCAATTCTCCTTATAGGTTTTCTTATCCTTCTCCAGATAATGGGTGTCAGCCTGACCAAGCTGACTATCCTGGGAGGTGCCCTGGGTGTGGGTATCGGTTTTGGCCTGCAGGCAATAGTCAACAATTTTGCAAGCGGACTGATCCTGCTCTTTGAGCGTCCCATCAAGGTGGGCGACACCATTGAACTTGAAACAGACATGGGAGTCGTGAAAAAACTCGGACTTCGTTCAACCATTATTCAGACCTTTGACAATGCTGAAATCGTTGTCCCCAATTCGGAACTGGTAACAACCCAGGTCACCAACTGGACTCTGGCTGAACGTAAGGCCCGGGTAAAGATTCCGATAGGGGTTGCCTATGGTTCCGACATAAGCCAGGTACTGGAGATCCTGTTGACAGTGGGGAAGGAGCACCCGATGACCCTGACAACACCGCCGCCAACAGCCCTGTTCCTCTCCTTTGGAGCCAGTTCACTGGATTTCGAACTCCGGGTATGGATCATTGATTTTAACGATCGCAGGCAGGTGCAGAGTGAATTAAACCAGGAAATCAACAGTGAATTTGCAGATGCAGGTATTGAAATCCCCTTTCCCCAGACTGACCTTCATCTCCGTACCGTTGACAGCGAGGCCGCTGAAACTTTGTATGCACATGGGGTAGCAGCTGATGTTTAGCCCGCTTGTGAAATATGCGGGTTAGCAGGTAGCAGAAGCTACTGCCAGCTCCCGGCCAGGTTTGTGTACCGCCTTGGTTTTATTGTTGAGCTGTTTATTTGATAATGATATATACTAATTGTTAATAAAAATGATTTGCATGAAGAAAGTACCATGAAAAAACTGACTACCCCGAGAATCGATCGCTGTATAGGCTGTCATTCCTGTTCACTGGCCTGTGCCCGGCTCGTGCATAAACGGATCTCCTGGGATACGGCCGGAATCCGAATACACTCTTCAGGCGGCCTGACCACCGGTTTTACCGCCAAACACTGTCTGGCCTGTGATCCGGCACCGTGTGCCGAGGCCTGTCCGACCGGCGCCTTTTCCCAGCGTAGAGGCGGTGGGGTTATCGTGAAAAAGAAACTCTGCATAAACTGTGGCGACTGCGTTGCTGCCTGCCCGGTTGATGCTATTTTCAGGGATTTGTCCGGTGCGGTCTTTGTCTGTATCCATTGCGGCCGCTGTGTCGATTTCTGCCCCCATAACTGTCTTGAAATGGAGGAAGTCAAGGAAACTGCACAGGAGGAGGTAACATCATGATACGTGATCATTTCAGGGTCCTGGTGGTGAACCTCAGCGAAGGAAAGGGAAATATCGAACACCTTGACGGTCGCAACAGTGAAGCTGGAGGGAGTGGTCTGGCTGCGCTTCTTTTCAGCAGATACGGATACCCGCAGAAACCCTGGGATGATCCGCAGCAGCCGCTCATCTTTGCCATCGGTCCCCTGACCGGCTATTTTCCCCTGATGAGCAAGACGGTCTGCAGTTTCAAGTCTCCCTACCATGATCAGTACACGGAAAGTCATGCCGGAGGACGATCTGCTCTCTCCCTGCGTTTTGCCGACCTGGACGCCCTGGTGGTTGTCGGCAGGTCGGATACGCTCTGCTGTCTCAAGGTGAGTTCCCGTTCTCTGGATATAAAAAATGTCTCTTTCATGCGGGGGATGGATGTGCTTGAAAGCGGGAAACTGCTGCGGTCGATGTTCAAGGGTTCCGGCCATCGCTCCATCCTGCGCATAGGGCCGGCCGGTGAGAACGGTGCTGCCATGGCCTGTATTAATGCTGATACCTATCGTCATTTCGGCAGACTCGGTGGCGGTGCGGCCATGGGTGTCAAGAATCTGAAGGGAATCGTTATCCATGGTGATGCTGTTCTCCCGCAGCCTGAGGGAAAAGGGTATGCCGGTCTTTTTGCAGAGGTATACAACCAGGTCACTGCCACGGACATGATGAAAAAATATCATAACCTCGGCACGCCCGCAAACCTGCAGGGCTTAAATGATATCAAATCCCTGCCCTGGCGCAACCTGCAGGCTACAGCTGATCCGGCTATCAGTGGTATCAACGGGGAACGCTTTGCCCATGATACTCTGCTGCGCAACTCGGCCTGTTCCGGTTGTCCCGTGGGCTGCATCCACGTGGGTTGTGTCAGGGAACGGTTCATGGCGGATCATCGCTATACCTTCAAGCAGGTTGCCTACGATTATGAGCCCATTTTTTCCCTGGGAACCATGCTGGGCGTGACCGAGACCAGGGCTGTATTGAATATCCTTGATGTCATGGAAAAGACCGGTCTTGATGCCATGTCCGGAGGTGTTGCCCTGGCCTGGGCCACCGAGGCTGCCGAGCAGGGGTTGATTTCGGAGGCTGAAACAGGGGTTTCGCTTTCATTTGGCGACGGACAGGCCTATCAGCAGGCCACGGAACTGCTGGCGGCAGGGGGCAATGATTTTTACCGTCTCCTTGGCCAGGGGACGCTGAAGGCTGCTGCAGAGTACGGCGGCAGCGAATTTGCCTGCGTGCTGGGTCAGGAGATGGCAGGCTATGCCACCGGCGAGGTGTTTTTTGCCGCCCAGTCCCTGGGATTCAGGCATTCTCATCTCGACAGCAGCGGCTACTCCTATGATCAGAAACACAGTGAACATGATGTGGACGGGGTTGTTGATTTTTTGATAAAGGATGAGGCCGGCCGGGCGTTTATGACCTCCATGGTCTCCTGTCTCTTTGCCAGGGGCGTGTACAAGAATGAACTGCTGGCAGAGTGTCTTCAGTCCGTGGGATACCCGGAACTTGCGGCAGACATAGAGACTGCAGGGCAGTATATCCAGAAGCTCCGCTGGCAGACCCGTATCTCTACCGGTTTTACCCCTGAGTCGGTGACCATTCCCAAACGTTTTTTCAAGATCAGAACCTGGAAAGGTCCGATTGATCCGGAGTACCTGGATACCCTGAAGACAAAATATGGTGAGGCAATCATGCAGCTGGCCTCGGAATAAAGCCGCCCTAAATATCCTAAACCGCCAACGGCGGGAAACTAAGCCTGATACGTAAAACCTGATACCTATTTTTATACACGGAGAACACAATGAGTTCTACAGCACAGACTGCCGACAACCGGCAGGAACGCGTCAACAAACTGAAACGGGGCTTTGCCTATAATCTTTTTTATAAACAGGGGGTGACCACCCGGACTGCAAGATTAAATGACTACTACCTGGCAGTTGCTTACACCCTGCGGGACCGTATGCAGCATCTCTTTGTCAACTCTGTGGAAGCGCTGCTGCAAAAAGAGTCCAAGGTTGTCTGCTACCTGTCCGCGGAATTTCTCATGGGTCCGCACCTGCATAATAACCTGGTTAATCTCGGGCTTTACGAGGAATTTGCCGAAGCTGCAGAAGAAAGCGGTCTGGATCTGAAGGAAATAATCGACCATGAAGAGGAGCCTGGCCTGGGCAACGGCGGACTGGGCCGTCTGGCAGCCTGTTATCTGGATTCACTCTCTACTTTGCAGATTCCGGCCATTGGTTATGGGATCCGCTACGAGTACGGCATGTTTGACCAGGAGATCGTGGATGGTTGGCAGAAAGAGATCAGCGACCGCTGGCTGCATCCTGGTAATCCCTGGGAGATCAAGAAACCGGAAATAGCCTGTGATGTGGGATTTGGAGGCTACTCTGAAGTGTATCACGGTGAAAAGGGAAATCGGCGGATACGCTGGATTCCTGCCAGGGTAATCACCGGTATTCCCTATGACACTCCTATTCCAGGGTATAAGGTCAACAACGTCAACCTGTTGAGGCTGTGGAGTGCTGAGGCCCACACCTCCTTTGATTTTGCAGACTTTAATACCGGTGATTACTACGGCGCTGTGGAAGATAAGATCAAGGCTGAAACCATCACCAAGGTCCTGTACCCCAACGACGAACAGTTCCTGGGCAAGCGGCTGCGGTTGGAGCAGCAGTACTTTTTTGTTTCCTGCTCCCTGCAGGATATGATCAAAATTCACCTGTTCATGTATGACAGCCTGGATAATTTTTCTGAAAGCTTTACAGCCCAGCTCAATGATACCCATCCAGCGGTCGCTGTGCCGGAGTTGATGCGGCTGCTGGTGGATGTTCATTTCTATGAATGGGACAGGGCCTGGGAAATAACCCGCAAAACTCTGAACTACACCAACCATACCCTGCTGCCCGAGGCCATGGAAAAATGGCAGCTTGATCTGTTCGGCAACCTGCTGCCCAGGCACCTGGAGATCATCTTTGAGATAAACCGGCGTTTTCTTGACGAGGTGCGGCTTAAATATCCAGGTGATGACGGCCGCGTCAGCCGGATGTCCATTATTGATGAATCCGGTTCCAGGTATGTGCGGATGGCAAACCTTGCCTGTATAGGATCCAGGGCCATTAACGGGGTGGCGGCCATGCACACGGAGCTGCTGCGTAAACATACCCTGGCCGACTGGAACGAGATGTATCCCGGCAAAATCCGTAATGTTACCAACGGGGTATCCCCCAGGCGCTGGATCGCGGTGAGCAACCCCCGCCTGACCAGCCTGATTACCGAGGCCATTGGTGAACGCTGGCTGACCCATCTTGATGAATTGAAGGCTCTGGAAAAGATGGCCGATGACAGTGCCTTCCTTGATGCCTGGCGCAAGGTCAAGGAGGAGAACAAACAGGACGTTGCCGATCTGATTTTGCGGGACGAAAATCTGGTCGTCAACCCGCAAGCCATGTTCGATGTGCAGGTTAAACGGATTCATGAGTATAAGCGCCAGCACCTGAATGTACTCCATATCATTACCCTGTACAATCGCATCAAGGCAGATCCGGATATCGACATTACACCCCGTCTTTTTGTCTTTGGCGGCAAGGCGGCACCCGGTTATTTTATGGCCAAACGGATGATCAAGCTGATTACTTCGGTGGGTGAGGTGGTGAACAATGATCCTGACGTTCGTGACCGTCTTAAAATCTTTTTTATTCCAAATTACAATGTCAAAATCGGCCATATCGTCTACCCCATGACCGACCTGTCGGAGCAGATTTCCCAGGCCGGCATGGAGGCATCCGGAACCGGCAACATGAAGTTTTCCATGAACGGGGCGCTCACCATCGGCACTCTGGATGGAGCCAATGTGGAGATCAGGGAAGAGGTGGGAGCGGAAAATTTCTTTCTTTTCGGGCTCAACGTAGACGAGGTCATGGAGATGAAGCGATCCGGCTATAATCCCATGGACTATTACAACAGCAACAGGGAACTGAAACAGGTCATTGATCTGATCGCCAGCGGTCATTTCTCGCATGGTGACCGGGAGCTGTTCAGGCCCATTGTCGATTCCCTGCTCTATGACGATCAATACACGCTCTTTGCCGATTACCAGGACTATATTGACTGTCAGGATCGGGTCGGCAACGTCTACACGGATACAAAACGATGGACCAGGATGTCCATTCTTAATACAGCCCGGATGGGTAAGTTTTCCTCGGATCGTTCCATCATGGATTACAGTAAAAAGATCTGGGATGTAAAACCCTTTCCTGTGGAGCTGAAATGGCACAAATTACCTGAAGATGGAGTCCTGTTCACTCCCAGAAGGCATGAGAAAAAGGAAGTGAAACTATGATCACCGATAAGCAAGCATGTGATTTTACTATATTCGGTGTGCTGGGTGACTTGTCCAGGCGCAAGCTGATTCCATCACTTTATCAACTCGATAAGGCCGGCCTGCTGCACGATGACACCCGTATCATCGGGGTTGCCCGCCATGAACTCAGCCAGGAAGAGTTTGTCGCCAAAATGCGTGAAGCCCTGGAGACCTTTGTCAAGGACGACGTTCTGGAACCGGAAGTGGTGGAACGATTGCTGGCCAGGCTGCACTATGTGCTGATCAATCTGGATGTACCTGATGAGTATGTCAGGCTGGCTGAGACTATTGACCAGAAAAAGCGGGTGCTGATCAACTATTTTTCAGTGGCTCCTTTTCTCTTCGACGATATCTGCACAGGCCTTGATCATGCCGCAGTTATTACTCCGGAAACCCGGGTGGTCCTTGAGAAACCCATTGGCCGGGATCTGGCGTCTTCACAGGAGATCAATAATACCGTGGCCCGGGTTTTTACCGAGGATCAGGTGTACCGGATTGATCACTACCTGGGCAAGGAAACGGTCATGAACCTGTTGGCTTTGCGTTTTGCCAACTCCATCTTCACCACCAACTGGGATCATAATACCATTGATCATGTGCAGATCACCGTGGCCGAGCAGGTGGGTATTGAGGGGCGCTGGGGCTATTTTGACAAGGCCGGCCAGTTGCGTGACATGGTCCAGAATCACCTGATGCAGATCCTGACCCTGGTGGCCATGGAGCCGCCGGTCAATCTGCACGGCGACAGCCTGCGCAATGAGAAGCTCAAAGTGCTCAAGGCACTGCGTCCGATCACCATCGAAAACGTGGACGACAAAGTCGTGCGCGGCCAGTATGGAGGAGGCTTTATCAAGGGTGAGCCGGTCACCGGCTACCTGGAGGAAGAGGGTGGCAACCCCAACTCCAGCACGGAAACCTTTGTCGCCATCAGGGTGGACATCGACAACTGGCGATGGGCCGATGTACCCTTTTATCTGCGAACCGGTAAGGCCATGGCGACAAAACGCTCTGAAGTGGTTATCAACTTCAAGCAGCTGCCCCATAACATCTTTTTGGATTCATATAAAAAACTGCCTCCCAACAAACTGGTTATCCGTCTGCAGCCTGATGAAGGTGTGGAGATCGAAGTGCTCAACAAGGTGCCGGGAATCGGGGAGGGCGTGCAGCTGCAGCGCACCATGCTTGATCTGAGTTTTTCCGAGGCCTTTGCAGATGAGCGGATTGCCGATGCCTATGAGCGGCTCATTCTGGAGGTCATGCACGGTAACCAGGCCCTTTTTGTTCACCGGGATGAAGTGGAACGCTCCTGGACCTGGATCGATTCCATCCAGGAGGCATGGGCCAGATCCAATGAGCCCCCCAAGAAGTATCCGGCAGGCACCTGGGGCCCGGTGGCCTCGGTGGCGCTGCTGGCCCGGGATGGACGGGAGTGGGAAGAATAAGTTGGTTTACGGTTGACGGTTAACAGTTTACGACGCGAGTATGGCAAATTCTTTTGAAGATCTGGATGTCTGGAAAGCTGGTTGTCGGCTGGCGGTTTCAGTAACAAAAGAATTGAATAATTGTCGTATGTTTGCCCTCCGTGATCAGATGATTCGGGCAGCCATATCCATCCCCAGCAATATTGCGGAGGGTTCAGAACGAAGGACAGCGAAAGATTTTCGTTACTTCGTTCATGTTGCATTAGGTTCAGCTGCTGAACTGAGAACACAGACGTATATAGCCAGTTCTACGGATATCATTTCAAAAGAGCAGGCCGACCAATGGATAGCAGAGTTAAAATCAATTTCCCGCATGCTTCAGGCATTGGCAAATTCACTTGTTGCTTCATCGTAATCATGTTGCCGTCAACCGTAAACTGTAAACCGTAAACTCATTTAAAAGCTATGAATCTTCATACATTTCCTGACCGGAAAAGTCTTATCATAGATTTAGCCGATCTGATCGGAAAACTGCTGACTGCGGGGATTTCAGAGAACAGCAGGGCAAGTCTTGCCGTCTCCGGAGGTTCTACGCCTGTGGAGCTGTTTGAGGCATTGTCGGATTTTGATATTGCCTGGCACAAGGTTGTGATCACCCTGGTGGATGAACGCTGGGTGGAGCCGGTTGAGAATGATTCAAATGAACATCTTGTCCGAACTCACCTGCTGAAAAACCGGGCTGCTGCAGCTACCTTTATCGGTATGAAAAATTCTGCCGCAACCGCAGGGGCAGGTGAAGCGGAATGCGAACAGCAATTGCAGAATGTGCCCAGGCCTTTCGATGTGCTGATTCTGGGCATGGGAAACGACGGTCATACGGCATCACTCTTTCCCGGTGCTGAGAAGCTGGCAATTGCAACAGACATGAAATCAGCTAGAACCTGCATGGCCGTTGCACCCCTGACTGCTCCCCACGAACGGATGACCCTTACCCTGCCGGCCATTCTTGATTCCAGGCGGATTTTTCTGCATATCACAGGACAAAATAAAAAGGACGTTCTGCAACAGGCACAGGAAGATGGTCCCGGCGAAGAGATGCCCATCCGTTTTATCCTGCGCCAGCAGACAACACCGGTGTCAGTATACTGGGCACCATAAGGAATTTTAATCATGCATGCTACAGTTGAAAAAGTCACCCGCCGGATTATCGAGCGCAGCAGGAAGAATCGGGAAGCATACCTGCAGAGAGTGGAGGAAGACAGGGGAAAAGAGCCATTCCGGACCCAGCTGCCCTGCTCCAACTTTGCCCACGATCTTGCCGGTTGTTCGAGCAGTTGCCGCACGGCCCTGCTTGACGATAATGTGCCCAATATCGGCATTATTTCCTCTTATAACGATATGGTTTCCGCCCACCAGCCCTACGAGGTGTACCCGGAGATTATCAAGAAGGCAGTTGCCGATGCCGGTGCTACGGCCCAGTTTGCCGGTGGCGTACCAGCCATGTGCGACGGAGTCACCCAGGGTGAACCGGGTATGGACCTGAGCCTGATAAGCCGGGATGTGATTGCCATGTCCACGGTCATCGGACTGTCCCATAACGTTTTTGACGGAGCACTGCTGCTCGGTGTCTGTGACAAGATTGTACCCGGCCTGCTCATGGGCGGCCTTCAGTTCGGCCATCTGCCCATGATCCTGATTCCAGGGGGCCCCATGACATCCGGCCTGCCCAACAAGGAAAAGGCGCACGCTCGTGAACTCTTTGCCGAGGGCAAGATAGGACGCAGGGAAATGCTGGCCTCTGAAGTCAAGGCCTATCACAGTGCCGGAACCTGCACTTTTTACGGCACTGCCAACTCCAACCAGCTGATGGCCGAGATGCTGGGCATGCACCTGCCCGGGGCCTCTTTTGTCAACGCCGGAACAAAACTACGCGACGCCTTGACAAGGGCTGCATCTGCCCGGATTGCGAACATGACCCATCTCGGTGATGACTATACGCCGGTGGGCCGGGTAATCAGTGAAAAATCCGTGGTCAACGCCATGGTCGGTCTGCTGGCCACCGGCGGATCCACCAACGAGACCATGCACCTGGTGGCCATTGCCCGGGCAGCCGGTATCCGCATTGACTGGAACGATTTTGCAGAACTCTCCGACAACGTTCCCCTGCTTGTCCGTATCTACCCCAATGGATCAGGTGACATAAATTCCTTTCAGCAGGCAGGCGGTATGTCCCTGCTTATTCGGGAGCTGCTCAAGGGAGGGCTGGTCCACGAGGATGTACAGACCGTTGCCGGATCTGGCTTGAGCAACTATCTGCAGGAACCTGTTCTTGAGGATAACAGGGCCGTCTGGCGGGATGGTCCGGAACAGACAGCAGATCCGGAGGTTATTGCACCGGTTGACAGACCTTTTGAGATAATGGGCGGCATCAAGGTCCTGTCCGGCAACCTGGGCCGGGCAATTATGAAGATATCAGCACTGGCTGAAGGCGAAAAAACCCTGGTGGAGGCACCGGCCATGGTCTTTAACAGTCAGCATGAACTGGAAGAGGCCTTTACTGAGGGTAAATTAAACCGGGACCTGGTGGCGGTGGTTCGGTTCCAGGGCCCCCAGGCCAACGGCATGCCGGAACTGCATAAACTGATCACCTATCTCTCCATTACCATGGACCGGGGCTACACGGTCGGCCTGGTGACAGACGGCAGGTTATCCGGGGCCTCGGGCAAGGTACCCTTTGCCATTCACTGTACACCGGAGGCCTTTTGCGGCGGTATGCTGGCCAAGGTTCAGGATGGTGATATCATCCGGTTGGATCCGCACAACAACGCTCTGGAGCTGAAGGTCGATGGCCAGGAACTGGTTGACAGGGAATATGCCGCCCCGGATCTCGAGACCCATCGTTACGGCCTGGGTCGCCAGATCTTTGCGCCTTTGCGCAAAGATCTGCTGGGTGCGGAACAGGGTGCCAGTTCAATTTTTACCTATGTCCATGAGAGCTGCAATGTTGTTTTTCCACAGGATGTGTAACAACGGGCATGCTCACTGCTTAACAAAAGGCAAGAAATGACAGGATCAAAAAAGTTTGACCCAAAAAAGCGTAAAAAGCTTAACAATCCGGTCCGTCTCAAGTGGCTGCCGCCTGATCTGATATGGAAACTTGTGTCCAGCGGCTCCGGGGCAACGTATCTCGATATCGGCGCCGGTACCGGCTACCTGACCCGGGCAATAGCAGACATTGCCGGATCTTCCGTCCGTATCCATGCTCTGGATATTGAGCCTCTTATGATACAGGAAATACAGGCAACATTGCCGGTAAACGGGTCAATCAGCCCACGGCTGATGAAGGAAAATCAGCTGGAGTTTGATGATGATTCAGTGGACGGTGCCTGGATGATCACTCTGTATCACGAGCTTGAGCCGCCTGAGCCGCTGCTTGAGGAAATCAA
Organism: uncultured Desulfobulbus sp.; assembly: GCA_964551175.1. Lineage (GTDB taxonomy): Bacteria > Desulfobacterota > Desulfobulbia > Desulfobulbales > Desulfobulbaceae > Desulfobulbus_C. The sequence continues at coordinate 1,398 of CAZKBZ010000027.1, read as the reverse complement.
AAGGGTGTTACGACCGGGTGGGCGGCTGTTAATTATTGACTGGGAAAAGAGTGAAGAGGCTTGCGAACTGGGTCCGCCCCTGCAGCACAGAGTAGCAGCAGACACAGCCAGGCAGCAGGTTGTTGCAGCAGATTTTCAAAATGTACGGATAACCCCGGGTTTTATTTTCCATTACGGAATCATTGCCCATACCCCTGAACTTTGAACCGAATAGAGCAATGTCAAATACCAGAAACTGGAAGATAACTCCGCTGGAAGTTCTTAATGTCGGACCCGTTGTGCCGGTGATTGTCATAAAAAAAATTGAACATGCCGTTCCCCTGGCTCAGGCATTACTCGCAGCCGGTGTCAAGGTCCTGGAAGTGACCCTGCGCAGCAAGGTTGCAGTTGATGCCATCAGCCGGATCAGCCGGGAGGTTCCCGGAGCCATGGTCGGTGCCGGCACGGTTGCTTCACCTGAGGATCTTGCAGCAGTTACTGAGGCGGGTGCTGTCTTTGCCATCAGTCCCGGTCTCACACCGACCCTGCTTGAAGCTGCCAACCAGGGGCCCATTGCCCTGATTCCCGGTATTTCCACCGCATCGGAACTGATGTTTGGTATGGAAATGGGGTATTCCGAGTTTAAATTTTTTCCTGCAGAGGCGGCAGGCGGTGTCCGGATGCTCAAATCCATCGGCGGTCCCTTTCCCCATATCACCTTCTGCCCGACCGGAGGAATTTCGCCGGAAAATTATAACGACTACCTGGCCCTTGCCAACGTAGCCTGCGTTGGAGGTTCCTGGATTGTACCTTCCCGGGAGGTCGAGACAGGGAACTGGAATGCCATAACCAACCTTGCCCAAAAGGCGGTGGCCGGCAGCCGAAGTAGATCCTGATCAACATCAACTCCTGGAGGATTACATGTTTGCCCTGCTGGCTCTGGCAGCTCCTCTGCTCCTGTCTCTTGGTTTTCCACCGCTTGCTGCAGCCATCTTCCGGCTCTCTGAGCAAAATCCTGCCGGCTTGCCCTCAATGCCGATGGCGCTTGCTGAGTTTGTCTCTGGAGCGGCCGGCAGTACCTGGCCGATGTTTGCAGGCTTTATCGGCAGTCTGGGTTCCTTTATCACCGGTTCCAATACCATTTCAGAGCTGCTTTTTGGCGAGTTCCAGTGGGGTGTGGCTGTAAGCGGATGATTTTCCCGCCAGATCATGGTAGCAGTCCAGGGGGTAGGTGGTGCATTCGGCACATGTGGTGTGCATCAATAACGTGGTTACTGTCTGTGCCGTTGTCGGACTGGTCGGCAAGGAAAGGGAGATTCTCAAGAAAACAGTGATCCCCTTTATTTTCCACGGTCTGGTAGTCGGTTGCATGGTCTTTCTCATGCTTTCTCTCAATCCAAATCTTTTTTAAGGAAGCCG
>CAZKBZ010000026.1:20202-32537 GCA_964551175.1 uncultured Desulfobulbus sp. | reverse complement strand
CAATGTATCATAAATCATAGTTCCTCCATATACAGGTCAGGATCCATTTCCATAATCCAGAAAAGAACTTTTCCCGGATCAAAAAAGGTTAACAAATTGTGCAAGCCGTGGTAAGCCTATCAATAATGTAAACTATTTACCTTGCAATAAAGTAGTTACCTATGCTTTTATCCGTCCGACTTCAGTAATATTATCCCCTGCTTATATCTTTAATTAAGGAAACAGGCAATAAAGAAATTTTTATCTTATATCTGACCATACTTATTCATCCGGAGATTTCAATCAATGAAGAAAAAAATTCTGTCCATTGTGACCGCAGCTTCTCTGACCCTGCTCACTGCCCTGCCGGCAAGCCTGCAGGCCGCGGCAACCCAGGAACTGACCAGTTCCCAGAAAAAGATGCTTAAGCAAAACTGGCAGATCATTCAGCAGAAGATCAAGGGGCCCTACACAGTGAATTACTGTGTCTGTACCGACGGAACCAAAAAACCTGTGCAGGCTAAAGACGGTTCTATTGCCAACCGCTGTAAACATACCAACTTCTGCGGTGCCTTCCGGGCTCCCTGGGCGGAGAAACTGGCCGATGTCGGCATGTACGTGGGCAACATCTTTTCCAGCGACCTGTTCGACTGGGACAAGATCAGTGACCACAATGACCTGGTCCGCGGCTACATCCTGGAAAATTACTACATGTCCGTCCATCCGGATTCCAAGCTGGCCCAGATGCAGACTTACGGCGGTCTGAAAGGGGCTGAATACGAGGCCAGGGACATGCCGATCTTCCAGGAGAAATACCTGAGCAGCCCGACCTATAACGATTTTCGCAATTTCCTCCTTGCCTATGAACTGGAGCGTCGCTTTTTCACCAAAAACGACCAGGGCAATATCCAGAAAATCCGCAACCTGGCCATTTCCATCCAACAGCACGACCACAAGTTCAAACCGCTGCGCGATGCCGTTCACGGCCGGATTGCCGCCTCACTGATCCCGTTGCTGGCCCATTACAGAGACCAGCTGCCAGCAAAGAAAAAAGCGGAAAAAGAGCAGATCAGCGAGCTGATGGCCGAGATCAGGCAGCTCACCTCGTTGGACGAGTCCATCCTCGGCCCGCAGATCAATGAAATTTCCGATACTGCTGTCAAGGGATTACTCAAGAACCTGATTAATCACAAGGACAAGGATCCGGTGGCTAAAATCACCAGCCTGGCCGAGCTGATGGTTCTTTCAAGACACGAGGTGGCCGGTAAGGATGCCTCCCCCTCGGATAAACGCAAGCTGGTGGGCATCAACGTCACTGCTGCGGCTGTGATCCAGTCCATCGGCAGCACGTACATGGACGCCGGCGGCCCGAAAACGATCCGCGAATCCCTGCAGCTGCTGCGTGGACTGGTCAATGGTACCTACGGTACCGGCCTGCTCGCTGAACGCGAGCGCAAGGCAATGTCCGACGAATTTGACCGCCTCCTGGCCAAAGATACATGGACCCGGCCGCAGCTGACCGACGAACTCAAATATGTGCAGCGGGCCATCGAGTGGTCCCATTCCGGAGCGGTCTTTGCCTTTGGCGATGTCTGGCCGGCCTGGACCTACCTGATCCCGGATATCAAAAGGGTTACCGATGATATCGTGCGCAGCTCCCCCATGCTCCTCTATGGCACGGCCCTCACCACGCTGGAGGATTCCATTTCCGGCCAGGAGGACATCAGTCATCTTGTCTTTGAAAAGGAGTTTACCAAGGGTGTGCGGACCCTGAACTCCGGTCTTGCCTTCGGCGAACTTGCCGTGGTGAATATCGGTGCTCAGTACGACCGTGACAAAATCGTGGCCCTGCCCGACACTCCGGCTGACCTGGAGCCGGCAGCAGGTATCATCACCCGCGGCGAGGGCAACGTGGTCTCCCATGTTCAGTTGCTGGCACGGGCCCTGGGGATTCCCAACGTCGTAGTTTCCACTCCGCCCTATGATGTGATCAAAAAGCATAACAGGGACAAGGTCCTGTTCATCGTCACCCCGGGCGGCCGGGTGTACCTCAAACGTGCCTCCGACATGACCGCTGAAGACAAGGCAATGTACAAGGAGTATACCCGCAGCCAGAAGCGCACCGGCGACGGCAAGGTCTCAGGCACCAAAAAGCGCCTCCATATCGACCCCAGCCAGCTGGATCTTGTCAACTGGGAGCCGATTCCGCTGCAGGACCTGCGGCGCTCGGATTCGGGCCACAAAACCGGTCCCAAGGCTGCCTACCTGGGAGAGCTGAAACATCTCTTCCCCGATCATGTGGCCCGGGGTGTAGCCGTACCCTTTGCCGCCTACTACAAATTCTACAAGAATGCAAAGGTCCTGGTGCCGAAACACCTCAAGGGCAAACATATAGCCAAAGAGGGCGAACCGCTCAATGACTTTGCCAAGGAGACCTACGACACCTTTTTCGGCAAAATGATTCCAGCCGGTACCAGTGATGCCAAGCTGGCAGCCTGGATCAAGCCTCGGCTGGAGGTCATTCGCTATACCATCGAAAATAACAAAATATCGCCTGAACTCAAAAAAGCGATCCGAGACCAGCTGGCCGGACAGGGGCTCCTGAAAAAGGATAATCCCAACCAGAGTGTAGGGCTGTTCGTGCGCAGTGATACCAATGTGGAAGACCAGCCCAACTTCAACGGGGCCGGCCTCAACCTGACCATCTTCAACCTGGGCTCGCTGGATGAAATCTACAAAGGGCTGAAAAAGGTCTGGGCCTCGCCCTTTACCTATCGTTCCTTTTCCTGGCGCCAAACCCTGATCGACCGGCCGCTGTGGGTACTGCCCTCGGTGGTTTTACTTGAATCCGTGCCCAACGATGCCTCTGGTGTACTGATCACTGCTGATATCAACACCGGAGATCAGACAAAGATGCTGCTCGGCACCTCGGAGGGAGTGGGCGGTGCTGTTGACGGAACACCCACGGAAACCCTGCTCTGGTCGCCCGAGGAGATCAAGCTGATCACCATGTTCAAGTCGCCCTGGCGGCGGCTGATCATTCCGGGCAGCGGCACCAAAATTGTGCCATCCACAGGCCGAGAGTATGTGCTGACCCCGGACGAGGTCAATGCCATTGTCCAGGCAGGCCTCAAAATCCGTAAGGAATTCAAGCCTGCCCTGGACAAAAACGGTAAGCCCAAGGCCTGGGATATCGAGTACGGTTTCTCCAGGGGCAAGCTGTGGCTCTTCCAGTGCCGCCCATTCATCGGCAATGAGGATTTCAGCAATATCCCCGCCCTTGCCGGGCTGGACAAGGAAATCAAGGAAAACAAGGGAACCATTACCCTGGAGGACAGTATCCAATGAGAAGACAACGTTTCTACCTGTTGCTGCTGCCGTTGATGGCACTGCTGACTGCAGCCGCCTTTACTCCGCCTGCTGCCAGGGCGGGGGGCGATCCATCCATTGTCTGGGACGGCAGTGAAATGCCCCAGGGGGTGCTTTTCTACTGGTACGAGCCCTCTTTTTACACCGGCTTTGCCCCCAGAACCCAGGACCCCAGCCGGGCCCATATCCAGCTCTCGCGCGGCAACCAGCTGCGGGTAACCCTTACGCTCGGGCCGGATGAACTGGACAACTATGCCGACGACCTTATTCTGCGCCACACTACGTACCAGAAGCTGCTGGACAAGGGTGTTATCAAGCTGTCCGTGAACCTGGCTTATGAACGGTTTGCAGAAGCCATGGAGAATAATGGTGTCCGTGAGCTGGCTGCCTCCAGATCTTCTCTTGATCCGGAAACCTTTCGGCAGAAATCAGCCGAACTGATGGCAGCTCTTAATCCCGGCCGGGTCTTTTTTATCTCCATGCCTGTAAAGCGTATTCTGAGCTCCTGGCATCAGCATCTGTCAGGAATCAAGGAGCAGGGACTGACCGATGAAGCTGTCCGGCTTGATGCTGCCAATGCAATTCTACCGGGCAGGGTTAACCTCTACGCGTTAAGCCCGCAACAGCTGGAACTGCTGGAATCCGCCGCTTCCATTGCCTGGCAGGGTGCAGGTCCTGAAGATCCAGCCTTTACAGCCAAAGCTGCCGAATTCCTGCAGGCCGCCACCCTTGGTCATTATCCGGTTACAGACGGTAACGTCAACGCAGTCGAGTTTACCCGAATTTATCCCGTGGGTACCCTCCAGGCCATGGTCAAATATAAACAGTGGAAGCTGTCCTCGTTCGGCGTCACGGGTATCTGGCATCTCATTCCCCGCAAAGAGGGCCGGGGACAACTGGGCATGGTTGATTACCTGTCTCCCAACCCGGGCTATGGTTTTATCCCTCTGCTGCAGTACCAGCATGCGGGTGGTGTCTATTACAATGCCTTTCATAATGCCGGGGTCCGCACCCAACTCAATGCGGCACGGTTTGTGCCCGAAGAGTGGAAGCATATTCCCGGGGAGCGCAATCCCAAGAAAGCATACCAGAACCTGTGGATTGCAAGCCGCGGTCCGGCCTCGCACGGCTGTACACGTTTGCCCTCCGGCGGCATGAGCGAGCTGCGCCACATGCTGCCCTCTGCCAGTGAACTCCTGGAAAAGGTGGCCACCTTTCGCAACCTGCCCCAGTGTTATGAGCTCTTTGACATCGACGGCAACTCCATTCCCGAAGTTATGGGTATCAAGTATTACCTGGCTTTTGCAGGCAAGGGTCACACCCCGACCAATGCCTATGCCCAGAATAATCGCAAGGATTTCTACGCATGGCTGTACGGTGATAATGTCAGCTACAACAAAGACGGCAGTGCAGTTATCAAAGACACCCAGACCTGCCGCTTTGTCGGTAAAAAAGCAAAAGAGGCGGAATCCTATAGCAACCAGCCCCTGTACGAGTCTGAGTACTATCCGGATGAAATCCAGTTTTATCAACTCAAACCGATCTCCTTCCAGGCACCCAGGGGCTTTACCTTTAACCGGGAACTGCGCAGGATCGGTATCGGCTATGATGCGGATATGGAAAAACTGTTTCTGCAGTAAATCGACTGATCAGTCGTAAAACGGCCTGTCAAAACCGGGTAACAGATTTTGTCAGGACTTTTGGGGTACCTTGAAAAAATAGATGTTTTGCAAGGTACCCTTTTGTCTTTTCAAGGAACATAGCCATGTATCTTTTTCCCTTCCGCATTAGAGTTGTTTTCCTGGGCCTGTTTTTTTGGGCGGCTGCAGCCCATGCTGTATCACCGGTACCCGGGGTTCAGGCCGATGAGGATACCTTTAACCGCCCCCCGGACCTGATTGCGACTGTACAGGAAAATCACGACCGTCCCCAGAATCTGCAGACCTGTTCCATCTATTATGTGAAATATGAGCCCGCCTTTTACACCGGGTTTGCTCCCCGCAGCCGGGACCCGAAACGGCTGCACCTGCATGTCGGCCGTGGCAACCAGCTTCGGGTGACCCTGGTTCTGTCCGATGAAGTGCTGGAGGCGTATGTGCGAGATCTATGGAGCCGCTACACCACCTATCGCACAATGATTGATACCGGTAAACTGGTTCTCAGCCAGAACTCAGCTTTTGAAGAATTTGAGGAAACAGTCAAAGGGCTTGCAGATGTAAAAGCTGTTGAACCTAAAATGGCTGAGGAGGACATTATCAGACGGAACCTGCTCATCATGACCCACCTCAACCCGGCCAGAATTTTTCATATCCAAATCCCGGTGAATGCAGTAATCAACCACTGGCTTGATTTTCTTGAGCCGGCTGACTTTCAACAGCCTGATACAAAAAGAAAACTGGCTATTATCAACGAAATGCTGCCCACCCGTCTCTGGCTGACCAGACTGGACAGGGGGACAGCGGAGCTTCTTACAGATCTGCTCAAACTGGCGGCAGAAGGTGCTGACAGCAACACGATTGCCGGCGACTACCTGAGCCTGCTCGACAACATATCGGGCGGGATCTATACCAGGAAGAATAACAGGTTTGATTTTTTCGAGTTTACCGCCATCTATCCCATCGGTACCTTTAACGGCTATACCACCTGCAGGGGAGGACAGAAGATTCCCATGTACCCGACGCCGGGCAGATGGACCCTGACCACTCACCAGCGCAGCAAGACCGTTGATCATATCCCGGAAATATCCATCTACTCCTGGTTTCCCTGGATTCCCTACATGCACGTGGGGAAAAAACTGCACAACTCGTTTCATACCCTGTGGTGGCGGATGGAACATGCAAAGACATCATTTTTGCCGGAAGAGCTGAAAAAACCAGGAATCAAAAGCCGGGAAGGGGGAGAGTTCCGCTTTCTCTGGCTGCTGTCCCGGGGACCGATGTCGCACGGCTGTACTCATGTCAACGGCGGTCATATTCTGGAACTGCGTCAGCTGCTGCCTTCCAGTGAAAAAGAAATCTATGATGTCGTGTTCTTCATTAACAAATCCTGCCTGTTTGACGTGTTTGACATAGACGGCGACCTCAAACCCGAGGTTATGGGGGTACGTTATTATGTAGCCTATACCCTGAAGAATAAAAAACCGGGAAAACTGCGTGCTCCCATGGAGCGCAGACCGTTTTATAAATGGCTCTACGGAGGTATCCTGAGATATGAAGCTGATGGCCGCGGTTATTTTGAAAATATCCGGGACGGACGTTTTATTGACAAACTGGCTGTGGATGGTCAGAAGTATCCAACAGTCTCACTCTATGAGGCTGAGATGGAACCGTTCCGGCTCCAGTTCTTCAAGATGAAAAGTATCAAGGAAATTCCCCAGATAAGGGAACTGCGCAGGGCCGGTGAGGATTACCCGGAAAAAAGATGATGCCATACCCAACCACACATTTCAGACCATACCTGTTCACCCTGTTCCTGTATTCTCTTCTCCTGCTGCCTTTCCCGGGTCATGCCGCCCGGGATAACAACCCGGCCGGTGATGAGCAGTTTTTCACCCTGCACAGCGGTACAAACCTGCGCTCCTTTGGTGGCCCTGAAGTCCGTCAGCTGCTGGTACGCAGACATGGAAACGGTGCCGCTTTTGGAACGGCACAGGAAAAACTCTACTGTGAACTCAAGAAAAACAGTAATCTGCAGTGGACGCTGACCGATCTGGAAACAGGGAAGATCATCTCAAAAAGCAACAATGCAGGTGAAGCCTTTTTCGGGGCGTCAGCATCCAAGATATTTGTAGCCGCTGCCCTGCTTGACAAGCAGGATGGCGAGATCAGCCGACAACAGCTGGTACTGATGGCCAGGATGATTGTCCGGTCTGACAATCAGGCCTGGAAGGAACTCCAGCGACAGGCGGGAGATAACGGAAGCGATGATTCAGGAAGACAGGCGGTCCATGCCTTTATCAACAGGATGGGGTATGAGAACCTGCGGGGATTCCAGGGCTGGATGAAACAGAAGGACGGCAGCCGTCTGCACGGCAATGAACTCAACTCCCTTGCTGTGGCACAATTTCTGTTTGACACCTATCATAACCGTTATCCCGGCGCTGAAATTCTCTGGAAAATCATGCACGCCACCCGGACTGGCAGAAAAAAGATCAACAAATATACACCGAAAAATATCTATATCGCCGGAAAAACCGGCACCTACCACGGACCCAACGAGAGCAGAGACACCATCAAACATCCCGCGATCAAGGCCCGTAACCATGTGACTGTCCTGAACATCAACGGCAGATACTACAGCCTGACCATTCTCAGCAACACGGGAAGGGATGAGGATGTTGCCGTGTTAGGCGGCGGTCTGATGCGGGAATATCTTGGTGTTGACCATATGGTCAGCTGTCGCTAATTTTTGTTATACCCTTCCCTGAAAGGCCCTGTAGCAACAGTCTGCAAAGAACGGCACGACTCCACATAACACCTCAGGATAACATGAAAAATATCTGTTATTGCTTTCCCTGTTCCTGTGGCACGCACTCTGAGTATAAAAAATTAAACATTTTCCACTTTTTCACTTGCGGATTTTAGTAAGAAGTATTACTTTTTCTTTAATTTATTGAGATAAATATATTTATATATATCCAATTTTTTAAACCTGCTCTTCTGAGCGCAGGCTTGGCCTGCAAAAACAGGCAGCTGTGAGACAAATGGATCTGCAATCTGACACTGCCTGAGGCATTAATCCGAATCACTTAGGGCTACCTTGATAAAGTAGATATTTCAAGACACCCTTAGAACCACAAAACAAAAAATTCAAAAGAGGAAAAGATTATGAAAAAAACATTAAGTACAGCTGCTGTATTGGCTTTTGTTTTTACTGCAGGTTCCAGTTTTGCTGGCAGCCCGGCCATGAAAACCGATGGATGCCCGGACGACTGCCAGCGCGAAATTGATACGCTCCAGTCAAGCCAGGCACGCCAGGATGAGCAGATCAAGGCTCAGGAAAACCAGATCAGCCAGCAGGCTGCAGAAATTGCCGCCCTGAAGAAATCAGAATATAACCCCTGGTATGTTAAGGGTGTTGCCAAGATGACCATGTTCAGCAACCTTGGTACTGATCCCATTGATGATAATCTTTCCATCGGCTTTGACACCGCCGACCTGGGATACGGCTGGGGCTTTGGAGTGGGCCGGCAATTCGGTCAGTTCCGTGTTGAAGGCCAGTTTGACAGCAACAAGACTGATCTTGATGATGTCAGAGTAACCGATGTCGGTTTCGGCACCAATGTACCCGTTGAGTCAGGAGATATCCGGGTAGACACCGTAATGATCAACGGCTTTTATGATTTTCCTGTTGCTGATGCATTCTCACTTTATGTTATGGCAGGTATGGGGTATGGCAATGTTCACCTGAGCCTGTATAATGCAGATACTGATAAGACAACCTTTGCCTATAAAGCCGGTGTTGGTGCATCTTATGGATTTGCTGGAAACCAGTTCGTAGACCTCGGTTACGAATACCTTGGAACCGGTGATATTGTCGTGGAAGGTATTGATGTCAATGATATTGAAAGCCACAATCTAGTCCTCGGTTACAGGTTCAGTTTCTAAAGAGCGATTTTCCAAAGCATTCTAAAAGTTATCAGGTTCCCGGCCCCTATCCGGCCTGGAACCTGATAACTTTTCATTCCACCTCTTATTCAGTCTTTCGTTCCTCTCTGCTGGTAAAGCCAATCAGCCACGGGCTGATATTCAAAGCAATTTCATATATCAGATTGATTCTTTTTCTGCTGAATTTGATATGGAAACCCGTAGATACTTTTGGTATTGATGCTTATTAAAGAAAAGTAAGCAATATCCGATCACTCCTTTTTACCGGAAAAGGTTGCCTTGAAAGAAAGTTCTTCCTGATAGTTACTTGTTGTAAACAGAAATACTTGGACTAACAAAAAATACCTTGGACTAAACGATGAAAAACTTTTTTTTCCATTCCTGCTGTACGATCATGACCTGTTTCACAGGATTAGCCATGGTTATGCCACCTCAGGCTGTTGCCAGAGAGCGTCACATTACCTGCGGAAGCCAGAATTACGGGTATAATTACTGCCGTGTCTATACCGGCGGCCGGGTCCGCCTGGCACACCAGCTGTCCCATAAACCCTGCACCGAGGGCAGTACCTGGGGGTATGACAGCCAGGGCGTCTGGGTCGACAAGGGGTGCCGGGCTGACTTCATCGTCGACGAAGCCTATGGAACCGGCTGGAACGGCGGCTATAATAGTGACTACAATTCCCATCATGACTACAGCTCTTCCTCCCGTCATGACGACGATGATGACAACCTGGGTGCCGCCCTGGGGGTCGCTGCCGGTGCCGTCATCCTCGGCGCACTCATCGGTGGCGCCTCCAGCAGTGATTCCAATTCCAACTCCCATTATAACCAGCGTCACAGATCAAACATTCCCAGCTGGGCCATCGGTACCTTCCAGGGACATAATCCCCGGTATGACAGTGAAGTCGAGTTGACGATTTCTCCTTCCGGGCAGGTATATGCCATAGCTGATGGAGTCAGACTCAATGGCACCTTTGACGGTAATGAGCTTATTTTTTCGGGCAACAAACGATTTGAAGTGGAGAGAACCCATAATGGCCTGACAACCATTGAGGAAGGCAACTACAAAAACAAGGTTCATTATTACCGTTACCGTTGAGCAGAGCATGTCCAGCCAATCATTTTGTGAACACCAGGAGAAACTTTACCAATGAAAAACTCATTTTTTACCGTTAACTGCCTGTTCATGCTGTTGCTGTTCACTGTGCTGGCAGGATGCAGCACCCTCACCCGGCAACCTGATTCCAATGCAGGGGAAGATGCAGAGCCTGCAAAAAAGCTTGTTCACTCAAGCAGCGACCAGATGCAGACCATCCGTGCCAGGGGCACACTGCGTGTCGGAGTTTCCATCTTCGTACCCTGGGTCATGCATGACAACAGGGGTGAACTGATCGGTTACGAGGTTGATGTTGCCAGAAAGCTGGCTGAAGACATGGGTGTCAAGGTTGCGTTTGTGGAAACTTCCTGGCCCTCAATAATTACAGATCTGCTGGCCGACAAGTATGACATTATTATTTCCGGTCTCTCTTTGACTCCCCAGAGAGCGCTGCTGATCAATTTTTCTGAGCCTTACAGTCATAGTGCGAGTGTACTGATTGCCAACAGAAAACTTGCCGGCCGGATGAAGAACAAAAAGCAGTTCAACAACAGTAAAATCAAGATCGGCGTTGTCCGAGACTCCGTAGGAGAAAAACTGACAGACCGGGAGTTCCCCAAGGCAACTCTCAAAACATTTGATTCCGAATCCCAGGCCATTGCAGCCCTGCTGGCCGGTAAAATCCACGCGATGATATCCTCCACCCCGAAAACGGGGTACCTGTTGAAGCGGCATGCTAAAGAAGTCTTTCAACCCTTCAGCGAGCCTTTATCTGTGCATGCTGAGGGCTTCGGCATCCGCAAAGGAGATGCTGACTTCCTGAACTACCTGAACACCTGGATCCTGCACAACACCAGTAACGGCTGGCTGCCACAGCACCATCATTACTGGTTTGATACCATTGACTGGGCCGATAAGCTGCAGGCTGCCTCAAATCAATAAATATGCACAAATTTCCAGCAGCCTTAGCATCCCTGTACCTGGCTTCTGTTGTCGCATCATTTATTCTCATGCTTGTGACAGCAAATGATACACCGATGTCCGGAATTTTTCTTATTCTGGTAACTCTGCCTTGGTCGCTGCTGTTATCCCGCCTGCAGGAAATGTTTCATGTCAACTCCGTTGGGTTCAACGGGTTATTTCTGCTGATGGGAGGACTGCTCAACTGTTATTTTCTCTATAAAATTCTTTCTTTTCTGTCTTCCAGGATGCAACGATAATCCATCGACTCAACGGAGTTGACTGAACAATGCGGCATCTGCTTTTTCACCTTCCCCTGTGTACTGCCTGTATATGTCTTATCTGCAGCAGTGTTGCCTGGCCCTCCATCGGTTGTGCCGTTGAACCAAGCTTTGACTGTTCCAAAGCCGATCATGACGTTGAAGAGCTGATCTGCAGGGATAATAAACTTGCAGCACTGGATAACCTGCTTGCCGGAGTCTACCAGGCAGCCCTGCTTAATTTTCCAGATCATGAGCTAAAAACACTGAAGGCAATCCAGCGAGGCTGGATAAAAGGTCGCAATGATTGCTGGAAAGCCGAGGATCTGTACAGCTGCGTCAAACACGCCTATGAAACCAGAATAACTGAACTGCAGATCCAGGGAGGGCTTATTACTGTCCCGGAACCGGTCAAGTACCAATGCGACAGTGGAGACCATGATTACCTGACTGCCGTATTTTACACACAGACAGCCATGCCTGCCGTTGTCCTTACCGGCAATACTGATGGAGATTTCTGGCAGGAAACAGCCTTCCCTGTTCCGGCAGGCAGCGGAGCTAAGTACCGAGGGAATAATCTCCTTTTCTGGGCCAAAGGATCTGAGGCACTTATAGAACGACGAGGACAAATGACAAACTGTGTTGAGCTGCACAACTGACAAAAGTAAGGAGAGTTCTTTTCGCCATGAAACATTACCATTATATCCAATTACTGATTTCCCTGGTGTTATCATCAGTTCTGTCCTCCTCTCTCACAGCCTGTGCGCAGGAAAGCGGTCAACCGTACAACAGAATTAGCATTGAATATAATACCCAGCGTGCAGGTGGTGATTATACACATTTTCGCACCCGGGATATTAACAGCTGCATAGAAGCATGCAGCAACGATTCCCGCTGTCAGGCCCTGGATTTCAATACAAACAACAATACCTGCTGGCTCAAGAACAGGGTCCCGAAGGCAACAGCAAGCCGGATTATTGCTTCCGGAGTGAAGGAGAGAAATTATAATTCCGGCAGGCCGGATGATGTTGATGGTATGCAGATCACCAGAAATATCAAGCGTAA